>JAEUKV010000137.1 GCA_016794165.1 Rhodospirillaceae bacterium | reverse complement strand
GGCCATGAAATCGGTCAGGTTGACCGCCGATTGCAGGCGGGAATGCGTACCGATCAGGTCGGAATCGTTGATATAGGCGTCGTAGAGGTTGCGGTTGGTCTGCATCTGGGTCTGCACCGCCTGGACGACTTCGCCTTCGCCCAGCAACTGGTGGTTGACCTTGATGCCGGTGATTTCCTCGAAGGCCTTGGTCAGGACCTTCGATTCATATTCGTGGGTCGGAATGGTTTCCGACAGCACGTTGACTTCCATGCCCTTGAAGGGCTCGGCTGCCTTGATGAACCACTCCATTTCGGCGAGCTGCTCGTCCTGCGAGAGCGTCGACGGCTGGAACTCATCGTTGATCCACTTCTTGGCCGCCTCGATGTCTGCGAACGCCGGGACGGATCCCATTGCCAGCATCAACGCGGCCAACGACACGGTTCGACGGATCGCCATGATCGTTTCCTCCTCACGTGCGCTTTGACGATTTGGCGCCCGACCAGTGCGCACTTCTCCGGCCGGACGGTCTCTGCCTCGGATGGCTTCGCGCTGTGCCGCGACCTAGCGGCCGCCGCTTGCCACAGCCGCTGTCCCAGCAACCTCCGAGATGTATTCCTGCAGGGCGGTCTGGTCGCCCTGCGACATGTGAAGACCAAGCTTTGAGCGGCGCCAGACGATATCGTCGGCGCAGCTCGCCCATTCCTGGTCCATCAGATAGTTGACCTCCGCCGCGGTCAGGCTGGGCCCGAAACGGCGACCAAGATCGGCGGCCGTCTTCGCGCCGCCAAGCAGTTGCGCGGCGCGCGTGCCATAGGCCCGCACCAGACGGCGCGCTTCGCGCAGCTCGAGGAATGGATAGCGCTTGGCGATCGCGCCGACCTGCGCCGCAAAGGCGTTTACCGGAAAATCGCCGCCGGGCAGGGTCGCTGTCGCTGTCCAGGGCTGACCCATCTTCGGAAAGCTCGGCAGCAGCTTTTCCAGGGCTGCCTCGGCAAGGCGCCGATAGGTAGTGATCTTGCCGCCGAATACCGAGAGCAGCGGCGCCTCGCCGGTGTTCTGCTCCAGTTTCAGCACATAGTCGCGCGTGGCATCCTGCGCCTTGCTGGCGCCGTCATCGTAGAGCGGCCGGATACCGGCATAGGTCCAGCGGATATTGGCGCGGGTGACCGAGGCCTGGAAATATTCGTTGGCCGCCGCCAACAGGTAGTCGGTTTCCGACTCCGAAATTGCCACCTTGCCGGGTTCGCCCTGGTAGTCGGCATCGGTAGTGCCGATCAGGGTGAAATCCTGCTCATAGGGGATGGCAAAGCAGATGCGACCGTCCGCATTCTGGAAAATATAGGCGCGGTCATGGTCGAACAGCTTTTCGACCACGATATGACTGCCCTTCACGGTGCGGATCTTGTCGGGGGCATTCATACCGACGGCACCGCCAAGAAAGCTCGATACCCAGGGACCGGTGGCGTTGACCAGGGCGCGGGCCATGATCTCGCGCCGCAATCCGCCCGGTCCTTCCAGCCGCAGATGCCAGAGATCGCCGGCTCGGCGTGCCTCGATGCAGCGGGTGCGTACCAGGATTTCGGCACCGCGCTCGGCGGCGTCGCGCGCATTGAGGGCAACCAGCCGCGCATCCTCGACCCAGCAATCGGAATATTCGAAGGCGTGGGTGAAACCCGGCTTCAGCGGCGCCCCGGCGGCGTCGTGGCGCAGATCGATGCTGCGCGTCGGCGGAAGGATCTTGCGGCCACCAAGATGGTCGTAGAGGAAGAGGCCGAGCCGTACCAGCCAGCGGGGGCGCAGGCCCTTGTGATGGGGCAGCACGAAGCGCAGCGGCCAGATGATATGCGGTGCCGCGCGCAACAGCACCTCGCGCTCGATCAGCGCCTCGCGCACCAGGCGGAACTCGTAGTGCTCGAGATAGCGCAGGCCGCCATGAATGAGCTTGGTCGAGGCGGAGGAGGTGCCGCTGGCAAGATCGCTCTGCTCGGCCAGCAGGACCCGAAGACCGCGGCCGACCGCGTCTCGCGCGATGCCGCATCCGTTGACGCCACCGCCAATGACGGCGATGTCGAAGATTTCCGCCCCGATGGACATGAGCCTGACCGATCCTCCACAGACCGACTACAACCGCCCCCGGACGCGCCTTTTGAGGGCGATGCCGGACTTTGGCTGGCCGGGGAATTTCCCAAGCCGCGACGTGCTGGTAGCCGACTTTCGCAATTTTCGGGTCGGATCGTGAAACGAAATAAATCGAAAGACAAGAGAAAATTGCCGTGCCGATCGCGCTCGTTAATGACTATTACAGTCCACAAAGAGCAAAATTAATACCGGCTGCTTGCGATTTTCGCAATTGCGAAAGCACCCTAACCTATTCGACGTGCTCGGAATCTTCCGCTGCCGGCGCGCCCGGAGCGATCGCCAGCGTCGTGCCGCTGTGACGGCAGATCTCGACAATGTTGTCGGGTGGCTGGCGGTCGGTGACGAAAGCATTGACCTCCGAGAGGTGCCCGATGCGCACCGGCGCGGTGCGGGTGAACTTCATCGAATCGGCCACCAGAATGACATTGCGGGCGTTGGCGATGATCGCCTGCGCCACCCGCACCTCGCGATAGTCGAAATCCAGCAGCGCGCCATCGTCGTCGATCGCGGACACGCCAATCACGGCATGATCGACCTTGAACTGCGACATGAAATCGACCGCCTGCTCGCCGACGATGCCGCCGTCCGAGCGGCGCAGCATACCGCCCGCCACAATCACGTCGATACGCGGCGAGGGCAGCAGGATGCCAGCCACATGGATGTTGTTGGTGATCACCAGCAGTCCCTCATGCGAACTCAGCGCTCGCGCCACCTCCTCGGTGGTGGTGCCGATATTGATGAACAGCGAGGAGCCATTGGATATGAGCGAGGCGGCATGCTCACCGATGCGCCGCTTCTCGGTATCGGCGAGATGGCGCCGCGCCTCATAGGCCACGTTCTCGACGCCGGAGGCGAGAATGGCGCCGCCATGGGTGCGGCTGAGCAGCCGCTGTCCGCAAAGATCGTTGAGGTCCTTGCGGATGGTCTGCGGCGTCACGTCGAACTTCGCGGCAAGGTCGTCGACATTGACCCGGCCGTTGAGGCGGGCCAAGGCAAGGATGTCGTTCTGGCGGGGAGTCGGCGTGAACATCTGGCGGTCCGAATGGATGCTGGCGCTTGCGGCAAGTGGGCCGAAGCTTAAGGTGCCGTGGGCTTGCTGCCAATCTCGTTTTCTACCGGGTGCGGCGCAGCATCCGGAGATCGCCGAGACTCGTAACCCGCAGCAGCAGCGCAAGGGCGGCAAAGGCGACGACACCGGCGCCAATGATGATCACGGTGGCGATCACCCGCTGCGAATTCGCGGCCGTGCCGCCCGGCCAGGCCAGTTCGGCAGCCAGCCAGGTCACCAGTCCGAGACCGACGCAGGCAATCGCCTGGCGCGGAAGAAAGCGGCGGAAGCGGGCATCGAAGACCAGAAAGCCGCGCCGGTGGAGCGTCCAGGTCAGGAGCGCGGCATTGACCCAGGCCGCGACCATCATGCCGGTGGCGACGCCGACAAAGCCATAGGTCGGCGTCAGCGTGGCACTGATGGCGATGTTGACGGCGACGGAGACCACGGCGAAGCGAAACGGCGTGCCGGTATCCTCGCGCGCGAGAAAGCCCACGGTCAGTGCCTTCAGGCCGATATAAGCCGGCAGCCCCGCCGCCATGATGATGAGGGCGAGAGAGACGGCGGCGGAATCGTCGGCCGTGAAAGCCCCTCGCTGATAGAGCGTGGTCACGATCGGCAGGCTGGCCACCATCAGCCCGACCATAGAGGGCAGCGACAGCAACAGACCGAGCTCCAGTGCCCGGTTGTGCATACGCATGGCGACGCCAGGTTCCTCGCCGCGCAGCGCTTTGGTGAGAGAGGGCAGCAGCACCACGCCGATCGCCGTGCCGATCAGGGCCAGCGGCAGCTGATAGAGGCGGTCGGCATAGTAGATGTAGGAAATGGCGCCCGGGTGCAACGAGGCGAGAATGGTGGAGACCACCAAGTTGACCTGCGTAGCGCTGGCACCGATGAGCCCCGGCAGCATCAGGCGACCAAGGCGCTTCACCTCCGGCGTGAGACGCGGCCAGGTCAGACGCAGGATCATGCCCGCCTTGTGACAGGCACCGGTCAGAAAAAGAAACTGTACGAAACCTGCGCCCATCACCGCCCAGGACAGGGTCTGCGCCACGAAGAAGTCGTCGCCTTCCACCAGCCACAGAGTCGTCACCAGGATGACGTTCAGGATGATCGGCGCGGCCGCCGTATGGGCAAATTTCTGCAAGCCGTTGAGCATGCCGCCCTGTAAAGAGCAGAACGACATGAACAGGATGTAGGGAAAGGTGATGCTGGTGAAGAGGACTGTTGCCGCGAACTTCTCTGGCAGCTCGTCGAAGCCAGGGGCGAAGATCTGGATGAGCCAGGGCATGGTGAGTTCCGCCACCAGCGTCAACGCCAGCAGCAGGACCAGCATGATCGAGAGCACCTGCTCGGCGAACTTCTGCGCACCTGCTTCCCCCTCTTCCGTGAGATGGCGGGTGAAGATCGGGATGAAGGCAGCACTGAAGGCGCCCTCAGCGAACATCTGCCTGAGCAGGTTGGGCAGGCGCATGGCCACGATGAACGCCTCCGCCATCGGCCCGGTGCCGAGGATCCCGGCGATCAGGATTTCGCGGACGAAGCCGAGCAGGCGGCTTATGAGGGTCATGCCGCCCACAGTGGCGACCGCGCGGAGGGAGAACATCGAACCCCGAATTGTTGCTGGCTGGAAACCGCTAGCTCATTAGCACAGTCGACCCGCCCTCGCACCTATCGCGCGGTGGCGCGGCGCCAATGTGTCGACATTGGGGCGAATCCGCGGCAGCCTGCCGCGGCGGGCCAAGGCCTCGCCGCGGCATTGATCCTAAGCCACCTCAACTTCGGTCATCATGCCGGTCGCCATGTGGAGCAGGTTGTGGCAGTGAAGCGGCCAGCGGCCGGGATTGTCGGCGTCGAAGGCGATCCGCACGCGCCCGGCGATCGGCACCAGGACGGTGTCCCGCATCGCCCCATTGATCGCCGTGCCATTGATGGCGACCACCTGGAAATGATGGCCGTGCAGATGCATCGGATGCGCCATATGGCTCCTGTTCACCAGATCGATCTCGATGCGCTGGTTGAGGTCGACCCGCAGCGGCCGATGCTGGCCGAAAACGCGGTCGTCGATCGACCAGACATAGGGTGACATGGAGCCGGTCAGGGCCAGTTCGAAACGCTGGTCGACGGAACGTGATGGGAGGGATCGCGCAGCGCGAAACTGCGCCTCCCAGGCGAGGTCGACCGGTGCCGCCGCCTGCTCTCCCCGTGCCGCCAACCTGGCGATCGCGGCTTCGGGCGTGGCGAGGATGATACCGGTGCGCGCGGTATCTCCTTCCCGTTCCGCAAGGATCGGAAAGGCGCCACCCTCCACCGGCAGGTCGATGCGAATGTCGAGGCGCTGACCCATGCTCATCCCGAAGCGACTGCCGGTGACTGGCTGGATGTCGTTGCCGTCCACCGCGACCACCGTGCCGCTCAAGGCACCGAGATCGATATGAAACGCCGTGGTGGTGGCGCCGTTGATCAGCCGCAGCCGGACACGGCCCCTTCTTTCGGTGCGGACGACAAGGGGATCGTCCAGGGTCCGGTCATTGGCTAGATAGGCGTCGTATTCGACGTCGTTGAGATCCATCCCGCCGGCGCCGTGGTTCATTTGATCGTTGTCCATGTTGCCATGACCCATGGCCCCGTGGTCCATTTCGCCGTGGTCCATTTCGGTCATCGCAGCAGCGCCGTGGCCGCTGTGATCCATCATCTGGCCGCCGGTCAGTTCGGCCAGGATCTCGGCCGGGTCGCGGAAGGTGAAATCGTGCAGCAGCACCACGACTTCCTGCTCGTCGGCGACCAGGTCCCCGGCGCTGTGGACGATAAGCGGGGCAGCCATCAGGTGCTGTTCCTGCAGGCCATGATGCGAATGCATCCAGTGGGTGCCCGGACGGGGCGTGAAATCATAACTGGCCGAGCCGCCGGGGGCGATCGGCGGCCGATCCCGGTCGGCGACCCCGTCCTGCAGGAAGGGCGGCGTCATGCCATGCCAGTGAATGATCGCCGGCTCCCCGCACGCATTGGCTAGATCGACCCGGAACGGTTCGTCCGGCGCCAGGGTGAGACCGTGGCTGCCATCCGGCTGCTGGACGCCGAACATGTCGGCGGCGCGGCCATTGACCTCGATGCTGCGACGGGTAATGGCAAGCTGCCGCGGCTGAGCGGCCCGCGCCGAGAATGGCAAAAACGGGAGGGCGGCAAGCGAAGAAGCGCCGACGAGCAGCCGGCGACGGGAGAGGATAAGCGATGACATAGGCGATGTCCTTCAACTGAACGATGGGTTGCCGACGTGAATCGGCGATGGATCGGTTCAGGCGCGAAAGGACGGCGGTCGCCAGGCGGAATCAGGCGCGCCCGGCGCCAGCTGCGTGTCTCCGGACGGGCGAATAAAGTGGGCGGTGAATGCCATGTGTCCCGGCAATCTTTCCGGCGGCAGTGCCTGAACGAACATGCCGCAGGCGAAAGCGGCGCAGCAGGCGAAAGGGTCGACCTTCTCTTTGCGCGGCTGGGGTTGCTGAGTGGCAGGATCGCCGGTCCGCTCACCATTGGCCATGTCGTGGCAGGGCGCGGTCGCATCCGGCATCGCGGCGTGATGCTGGCTTGGACCTGCCGGTTTCGCCTTGGCCAGCGGCACGCCCTGGAACGAGATGGCAAGCATCACCACGAGGGTGAGCAGGAAGCGGGCGATGAGCGGGCGGCGCTTTGTCATGGCACTAGATTTGGGCGCCGCCCGCGTCCCGTCAACCCTCAATCACCGCCGGATGCTCGACCGGGTGCACCGAGGGCACCTCGCCGGGCTTCGGCCGGGCATGGTTGGAGGCGAGGAAGGTGTAGAAGACCGGCAGCACGAACAGGGTGAACAGCGTTCCGATCGAGATGCCGGCCACGATCACGACCGCGATCGAATGCCGGCTGGCCGCCCCGGCCCCGCTCGAGAACAGGAGCGGGATGAGACCTGCGACCATGGCAGCGGTGGTCATCAGGATCGGGCGCAGGCGCAGGCCGGCGGCGATTTCGACCGCCTCCAGCTTGCTCTTGCCGTGTATTTCCTGCTGCTCCTTCGCCACCTCGCAGATGAGGATGCCGTGCTTGGTGATGAGGCCGACCAGCGTCACCAGCCCGACCTGGCTGTAGATGTTGAAGGTCGAATAGCCCAACGCCAGCGGAATGAGCGCCCCGCACGCCGCCAATGGCACGCTGAGGATGATCACGAAGGGGTCGCGCAGGCTCTCGAACTGCGCCGCCAGCACGAGATAGATGATGGCAACGGCAAAGGCGAGCGTCGGCAGGAAGGCGCTGCCCTCCTGGATGTATTGCCGCGACTGCCCGGCATAGTCGATGGTGAAGCCTTCCGGCAGCACCTCGTCGGCGATCTGTTTCATCGTCTCCAGCGCCTGGCCCATCGGCGCGCCGATGACGGCAGAGATGATCACCGCATTCTGCTGGTTGAACTGGTTGAGCGTGATCGGCTGGACCTCGTGATGCAATGTCACCAGGCTGCCCAGCGGTACCGTGCGACCGCTCGCCGTCTGGACATAAAATTCGCCGAGCTTCGCCGGATCCAGCCGGTCCACGCGCGCTACCTGCGGGATGACCTTGTAGCTCTTGTTGTAAAGGTTCATCTGGTTGACGTAGTTGCCGCCAGTCATGGTCGCGAGCGTCTGTGCGATCGCTTCCATGGTGACGCCATAGGCAGCCGCCTTGTCGCGATCGACCTCGACAATGGTCTGGGGCTTCTGGAACTTGAGATCGACGTCGGTATAGAAGATTGGCATGCCGCTCTGCCCGAGCCGCTCCATGAAGCGACCGACCACGTCGTTGAGTGTGACGTAATCAGCCGTCGTGTTGATCACGAACTGGATCGGTACGCCATCGGCGCCCGGCAGGGACGGCACCGGGAACACCGCCGCGTTGATGCCGGATATGCCGGACAGAAGACCGGTGAGATCATTGAGAACCTCCCCCTGTCCGCGCTCGCGCTCCGCCCAGGTCTTAAGCACGGCAACGCCAAAGCCGGAATTCGTGCCATCAATGCCGTTGATGGTGAAGAAGCCGTTGATCTCGGGGATCTGCTGGACGCTGTTCTTCATGGCGTCGCCATAGCGATCCATGTAGTCGAGATTGGCGTCGGTCGGCCCCTGATAGGCCATGAAGCCGGCGCCCTGGTCTTCCACCGGCGCCAGCTCCGTACTCATCAACACGATGAAAGTCAGGCCACCCAGCGCGACCAGCACGATGAGGCCGAATACCACGGTCGCTGCCCGGTCGCGCAGCGACGCGCCGAGTACACGAAGATAGCCACGGCGCACCGCGTCGAAAACCAGATCGATCCGGTGTGCAAAACCCCGCTTGTTGGGGTCGTGTCGCAACAGCTTCGAGCACATCATCGGCGAGAGCGTGAGCGCCACAACGCCGGATACCACCACCGCGCCGGCGAGGGTGAGCGCGAATTCCTTGAACAGCGCGCCGGTCAAGCCGGTCATGAAGGCGATCGGCGCGTAGACCGCGGCCAGGGTGATGGTCATGGAGACCACCGGCATGCCGATTTCGCGGGTACCGACCAGCGCCGCCTGGAAGGGCGAGAGTCCCTCCTCGATATGCCGGTGCACGTTCTCCACCACGACGATGGCGTCGTCGACCACCAGGCCGATCGCCAGCACCATGGCCAGCAACGTGAGGAGGTTGATCGAGAAACCCAAAATCAGCAGGAACAGGCAGACGCCGATGAGCGAGAGCGGCATGGTCACCAGCGGAATGATCACCGAGCGCAGCGAGCCCATGAACAGGAAGATCACCACCATGACGATGAGTGCGGCCTCGCCGATGGTCTTCATCACCTCCTCGATCGAGGCGCGGATGAAGATCGTGGAATCATAGGCGATCTGCAGCTTCATGCCGGACGGCAGGTTGGCTTCGAGATCCGGCAGCATGTCGCGCACGGCATCGATGACGGTCAGCGGATTGGCATCGGGCGCCGTCTGGATGCCGATGAAGACCGCCTTGTCGCCGTTCACATAGACCGACGAATCGGCGCTTTCCGGCCCCAGCTGGACATTGGCGATGTCCGACATGCGCACCAGCTGGGCGCCCTGGTTGCGGATGACAAGGTCGCGGAATTCCTGCTCACTGCGGAGATCGGTACGCGCCGTGGTGCCGATCACGTCGAAATAGCCCTTTGAGCTGCCGGCCGCCGCGAGATAGTTGTTGGCCTCGATTGCCGCCTCAACCTCGGCCGCCGAGATGTCGTATTGCGCCATCCGCACAGGATCGAGCCAGATGCGCATGGCGAATTTCTGACCGCCGAAGAGCTCCGGATCGGCCACCCCGGGCACGGTCGAGAGCTTCGGCTGGATGACACGGCTGACATAGTCGGTGATCTGTCCCGGACTCATGACATTGCTGGAAAAGGCGATGTACATGGCGGCGAACTGGTCGCCGGTCGACTTCACGATCACTGGATCGTTGATGCCGCGCGGAAGCAGCGAGCGGGTCTGGTTGACCTTGGCCGTCACCGCCGTCATGGCGGCGTCGGGATCTTCGTTCAACCGCACATTGACCGTCACCACGCTGGTGCCGGCATAGGATTTCGAGGTCAGGTAGTCGATGCCGTCCGCCGTCGCCACCGCCTTCTGGATCGGATCGGTGATGAAGCCCTGCATCAGATCGGCATCGGCGCCCGGGAAGGTCGTCGTCACCGAGATGGTGGTGTTGAACAGCTCCGGATACTGCCGGATCTGCAGGGAAAGGATCGCCTGCAGTCCGAGCAGCAGGATGAGGAGACTGATAACCGTCGCCAGGACCGGCCGCTTGATAAAGATATCGAACATGATGGGGCCCTATTCCAGCGGAACCTGGTCCGGCAGGGACAATGTCTTGTCATCGACAACGGCGACGCGCGTGCCGTTGTCGAGCTTGAGCTGGCCCGACGTGACGATCGATTCGCCGGCGGCGACACCTTCCTCGATGATCACCCGCCCATCGCGCCGTTCGCCAGAGGTGATGATGCGGCGCTCGACCGTGACGATGTCCTCGCCCTGCTCGCTCTTCCCCGCCTTGGTCACATAGACGAAATCGCCATAGAGGCTGTAACTGATCGCGGTTTGCGGCACGGTCACCACCTGCATGCGCGCCGGCAACTGGATCGCCAGCTTGGCGAACATGCCGGGTCGCAGCAGGCCCTCGGCATTGTCGAAGCGACCCTGCACCTCGACCATGCCGGTCTGCTGGTTGATCAGGGGCTCAATCGCGGAAATCTCGCCGACAAACTCCCGCACCGGATAGGCATCTGTGGTCATGCGGATTTCCTGCCCCACCCTAAGATCAGACAGTTCCTTCTGCGAGACGCTGAAATTGACCAGCATGACCGACAGGTCCTGGATGTTGACGATCGCCACACCGGCCTCGAGATACTGGCCGACGTTGATCTTGCGGATGCCGAGCTTGCCATCGAAGGGCGCATTGATGGTCTTCTTCTCGATCTGCGCGGCGAGCGAGGCCACCTCGGCAGCCGCCACGTCATATTCCGACTGGCGTTGGTCCAGCGTTGCCTTCGAAATATTGTTGGTGCTGAGCAGTGTCTCGCCGCGCGCGAGATCTGCCCGCGCCAGCTTCAGCGACGCCTGCGCCTTGGCGAGGTTGCTCCGCTCGACATCGGCGTCGAGCTGCACCAGCGGCTGACCCTGGGTGACGCTCTGGCCGGACTCGAACCGGATCTGCTGCACGAGGCCCGGCACCGAGGAGTTGATGTCGACGCCGCGATTGGCCTCAAGCACGCCGATGGCGGGCACCTCGACTCCCCATTCCTGGGCTTCCGCCGGCGCCGCCGTCACGTTCACTACCGGCACCGGCATGGCAGCCATCTGTTCGGCCATCGCCTCGAAATTGGCGAACACCTTGTAGAACACGCCGCCGAAGACGAGCGTGCTGCCGATCAGCATGAACAGCATTTTCCAGCTGAAGATACTGCGCAGAAAATTGTGTGTGACCGAACCTGCGGACATGGTCGACTCCTCAAACCTTCTCGTCTTGTTTCGTCCTGACGCCGGCCAGCAATTCCAGGGCCCGCGCGCGTACGGTATTGCGGGTGGCGTCATCCAGCACCGGCGAGCCTACCAGGCGGTGCAGCCACATGCCGTCCATGGCGAGAGCCACCAGCAATGCGGTGCTGGGATCGTCGGAATCCTCGGTGAGGCGCCTGAACCCGGCGTTGATGGTTTCCTCCAGCGGCTCCAGCAGGCTGGGATTGGTGGCGATCGCCGCCAGCAGGGCGCAGCCGGCCGGATCGCAGGTCGGCGCTGCCGGATCGAAGGAGGTGGCAACCAGCGCCCGCGCCCAGCGGTTGGGTCCGGGCGGCAGTGCCGCGTAATGCTGCTGCTGCAACTGGTCGCATTTGTCGCTGAGGCGCGCGACCATTCCCTGGATCAGCGCCTCCTTGGACTTGAAATGATAGAGCACGCCGCCCTTGCTGATGCCGGCCACACGTGCCGCCTCATCAAGCGTCAGGCTGCCGACGCCGTGGGTGCGGACCACGCTGAGGGCGGCGTCGATAATCTGGTCGCGGGTACTCATGGATGGGGCGCCAACTGCTGATTGGTTTGCTGCGGCGCGGGAAACTATACCGTCCAGACGGTACAGTCCAGAATCAATTTCTCAGGAATTAGAACCCATCCCGCTATCCTCAGGCGCTGATATGGGGCCCAAGGGATGCCGGTCCGTCGGCATGTGCCCGCGCCAAGACACGGCTGGCCGGGACGATCAGTGTCGCAGCGGTGCCCACCTCGATTTCGCTGGTGAGGTCGAGCCCGATGCCCAGCCGGTCGCACAGCATCCGGGTAATGGGAAGGCCGAGGCCGACCCCGCTATTGGCTGCGACATAGGGGTTGCGCACCGAGCGCGAGAAGGGAACGAAGGCGTTGCGCAAATCATCGGAACTCATGCCGATGCCGGTATCCTCGATGCGGATCCGCAGCGCCCCCGACTCGTCTTGTGCCGCCGACAGGGTAATCCGCCCCCCGGGTCTGGTGTATTTGACCGCGTTGGTCAGCAGGTTGGTGAAGATCTGCTTGAGCGGTGTCGGGTCGGCCAGGATCTCGAGGTCGCGCGGGATCTCGCTGCGCCAGGTGATGCGCTTTTCCGCCCATTGCCGCTCCAGCAGGCGCTTGATGCCGTCGGCGATCTCGGCCACGCGCTGCGGGTCGTCACCGCCGGTATCGAGGCCGTGATCGAATTGGGCGAAGGCAAGGACGGTCTCGATCATCTGCTGCAGATGCCGGCCAAGGCCGATGATGTCGGCCAGATAGCTGCGTTCGCGCTCACCCAGTTTTTCGGCGCTGGTCATCTCGAGAAGCTCGGAAAAACCAATGATGCCATTGAGGGGCGTGCGCAGTTCGTGGCTCATATGGGCGAGAAACTCCGACTTGATCTGTCCGGCCCTGATCGCCTCGTCGAGTGCCAGTTGTGTCACCTGGAGTTGCGAGGCGAGATTGTGCGCCATGTCGATCAGCGCTTCCTCGGTCTGGCGGATCTCCTTGAAACCTCCGGCCGGTGGCAGCAGGTTCTCGAACTGGCCGCCGCGGACGCGCTGCGCGTTCATCTCCAGCCGCCGCAGGCCG
>JAEUKV010000117.1 GCA_016794165.1 Rhodospirillaceae bacterium | reverse complement strand
GGCGCGGGTCTAGCGCAGGGTGAAGACGCTCTGCGCGCGGGTGAGGTCGAGGAGTTCGAGCTGCAGGCCATGGAGCCTGCCGCCGCCCGATGTAAGGATGGCGATGGCGCCGCGGAAATCGCGGCCGAGCAGGCGGGCGCGGTCGGCGAGACCCATCGCCCAGAATTCGCGGAAATCGTCGATGCTAAGGGACGCCGGCAAGGCGGCGATCTGGCGCGCGCGGGCCTCGGCCGACAGGGTCGGGTCGACGAAGAGCAGGAGGACGCTGCCCGGCAGGGCGGGATCGCTGAGGGTGCGCGCCGGCCGGCCGAAGCTCTGCTCGATCAGGGTGAGGGTGCGCGCGATGCCCTCGGCATCGGCCGTGCCGTCGAGCGGGCGGCGCGTCCGGATCCAGAAGATGCGCTCGCCGTCATCGCGGCCGGAGAAATAAATCTCCATCCGCTCCGGCTCGTCGGTTTCGTTGCCGCCCGCCGCGACGGCCCCGGCCGGCCGCAGGGTCGAGCGGATGTGATAGCTGGGCCAGGCGATGCCGACACTGTCGATCAGCCGCGCCATCAGCTTTTCCTGGAAGATGCCTTCGAGATATTCGCCGGCGAGCGGCTCCTCGCGCGGCATGTCGAGGGGAATGTTGTTGAGGCGCAAGGGTGCCGCCTGCTCGGCCCGCGCCACCGGCGCAAGCATCGCCAGCATCAGGATGAGAACCATGCGATAGATCATGCCCCCGCCGCCTCCTTGCGCTGGAACTCCTCGATCTGGGCGACGATCCAGTCGCGGAAGGCCTTGACCTTGGTCTGGCGGAGGGCCCCCTTGCCGTAGATGAGGTAATAGCCGGTGTCGAGTTTCACGGTCTGCTGGAACGGCTGCACCAGGCGGCCGCTCTTGATGTCGTCGCCGGCCAGCATGGTATTGCCCAGCGCGACCCCGAGCCCGTCGATCGCCGCCTGGATCATCAGGTTGGAATAGTTGAAGGTGAGGTTGGTCTTGAGCTCCAGCCCGGGTACGCCCGCCTCGCTCAGCCAGCGCGGCCAGAAATCGAAATGCGCGCGGCGCCAGTCCATGTCGGAGATGAGCTTGAAGCCGACGAGATCCTTGGGCTCGCGCAGCGGCGCGCTGCCGGTGAGCAGATTCGGCGAGCAGATCGGAAACACCTCGTCCTGCAGCAGCAGTTCCGCCTCCACCCCCGGCCACAGGCCGCGGCCATAGCGGATGCCGATATCGACATCGCCCTCGCCCACGGGATCGAGGCGGTCGGTGGCGGAGATGCGCACCTCGATCTCCGGGTGCCGCATCTGGAAATCATGGAGGCGCGGCACCAGCCATTTCGAGGTGAGCGAGGGAAGGGCGCTCACGGTGAGCGGCCCGGCGCCGGGAAAGGCCCTGAGCTCGGCGGCGGATTCCGCCAGCAGCTGGAAGGCGCTCCGCACCGGCGGCAAATAGCGCCGCCCCGCCTCGGTGAGGGAAAGGGCGCGGGCGCCGCGCTCGAACAGCAGCACGCCCAGCCATTCCTCCAGCGCCTTGATCTGGTGGCTGATGGCGCTGTGGGTGACTGCAAGCTCGTCCGCCGCCTTGGTGAAGGAGAGGTGGCGCGCGGCGCATTCGAAATAACGCACGGCTTTCAAGGGCGGCAGTCGCACGGCCTGACTCCTGTCAATCGAGCTAACAGAACAAGTGAGAAACGATCGTTTGCCCGTCACACAATGCAAGCATAACTTTCGATCAACGGCAATGGTGCCGGTTAGAAATTTGTGAGGATACAATGACCCAGATCAGCCTGTTTTCCGGGTCGGCCACCGCACAGCGGACCCGTTTCTCGGCCCCCTCCTGGAGCCTGTCGGCCCTGGCCGGGCAGTTCCAGGTCTGGCGGGAGCGCTATCGCTCGCGCCGCGATCTGATGCGCCTCAGCGACTATCAGCTCAAGGATATCGGCCTCACCCGCTACGACGCCGAGGAGGAATGGCGCAAGCCCGTCTGGCGCGGCTGATGACCCCATCATGACGATTCCCAGTCGTCCTGTTCCCCGCCGGGATCATGTCTCTCCCGGCGGATTCCTTCCCGGTCCAACCGGCCGGGAAGGAAAGCCGGGTCCGAACCCCCTTCGGCCCACCCTGGATAACTGACGCCATCGACCCCAGGGCGGGTCGATGGCATTCTTTTTCCCCAGGCCGCGATCGCCATCACCCGGAGCGGATTCATGCTCGACTATTTCCTCACCCTTGCGCGCTACAACGAATGGGCCAACCGGCAGATCTATGGCGCGGTGGGAAAGCTCGATGCCGCCGCCATCGCGGCCCCGCGCACCGGCTTCTTCCCCTCGCTTCTGAAGACGCTCAATCACATCGTGGTGGCGGACCGCATCTGGCTCGGCCGATTGACCGCGCAGCCGGAAACCGGCCTCACCGCCCTTGATCAGATGCTGCATCCGGATTTCGCCGACCTCACCCATGCCCGCGCCGACCTGGACCAGCGCATCCTCGCCTTCGTGCGCGCCCTCGATCCCGCGCGTCTGGCCGAGACGCTCGAATATCGCACCGTGGCCGGAGATCCCCATGCCACGCCGATCCCGCTGGTGCTCGGGCACATGTTCAATCACCAGACCCATCACCGCGGCCAGGCCCACGCCATGCTCTCCGGCACCGAGGTGGCGCCGCCGGTTCTCGACATCATCTATTTCCTGCGCGCGGAAAAGGCACGCTGAGGCGGCAAGCCCCTCTGACGGAAGGCTCTAGGCGGCCTGGTCGAACTTGCCGCGGGGGCGCAGGCCGAATCGATTGCGCAGGGGCTTGTGCAGCGGCTTGCGCAGGGCCGGGACATGGCCGACCGGGCGGCTGAAGACCCAGACGCTGGCGGGCGGCAGGTTCTGCAGCACGCGTTCCTCGACCTCGCCGGCGATGCCGAGGCGCTGCCGGGGCAGCGGCGAGAAGAGGCCATAGGTGAACTGGATGAAGGGTGCGCCGGGCGCCAGCACGGCGAAGGCCTGGGCGCCGATGCGCAGCTGCACCGAGCGCTTCAGGCTGAGCAGCGGCAGGCTGGAGACGATGGCCGCCACCGGTTCGATCTGATGGCGCCGCAGCAGGGTGGGGAGATGCACCGCATCGCCGAGCAGCACCCGCACACCCGGAAAGCGCTCGCTGAGATAGCGGTGCAAGGTGGGGTCGCGCTCCACCACGACCAGCTGCTCGGGCGCCACGCCGGAGGCCAGCAGGGCTCGCGTCACCGCGCCGGTGCCACCGCCCAGTTCCACCACGAAGCCGTGGCAGGGCTTGGGCACCTGGCGCGCCATGGCCGCGGCCAGTTCCGGGCTCGACACCGTCACGGCACCGATGCTGCGCGGATTCTTCAGCCATAGTTTGAACAGCAATCGCGAATCTTTGAGCATGTCGCCCTGGATACCTGCTGGGTCCTGCGCCTGTCCGCATCGCCCAGCTTGCGATGGCGGTCAGCTGTTCCGACGACGATGGCCGCCGGCACGCCCGTTTCACTCTATCCCCGGGGTTCTGACGCCAATCTGTCACTTTGCCGGATTTCCGGCAACGACCGGCGTGTGGGGTCAGCGATCGGGGCCACCGACTTCAGGGTTCGAACACGATCTTGCCGGTGGAACGCCGCGCCAGCAGGGTCTCGAACCCCCGGCGCCAGTCGACCAGGGGAAGTATTTCCGAGATATGGGGATTGAGCTGCCTCGCCGCCACCATCCCGGCGAGGTCGCGGAACGCCGCCGCCATCAGGTCCGGGCGGTGGCTGCGATAGGAACCCCAGTAGAATCCCAGCACATCGACATTCTTGACCAGCAGGATGTTGGCCGGCACGGACTGGACCCGCCCGGCGGCGAAGCCGATCACCACCAGGCGCGCATTCCAGGCGACCGCCCGCAGGGAGGCGTCGAAGATGTCGCCGCCGACGGGATCGTAGACCACGTCGACGCCGCGTCCGCCCGTCAGTTTTTTGACAGCTTCACGGATATCCGCGTCGCGGTAATCGATCACATGATCGGCCCCGTGACGGGTGGCGATGGCGCATTTGTCGGCGCCGCCGGCGGTGGCGATGACCGTGGCACCCAGCGCCTTGCCGATCTCGACCGCGGTGAGGCCGACGCCGCCCGCCGCGCCATGCACCAGCAGGGTCTCGCCCGGCTGCAGCCGCGCCTTCCAGGTGAGCGCCCCATAGGAGGTGCCGTAGGCGATCGGGAAGCCAGCCGCCTGGGCGAAGTCGAGCCCGGCGGGAATCGGGAAGGTGTCCGTGGCCGCGCAGATTGCCTGTTCGGCAAAGGCGCCGTGCCCGACCACCGCCATCACCCGCTCGCCTAGCTTGCGGTCG
>JAEUKV010000068.1 GCA_016794165.1 Rhodospirillaceae bacterium | reverse complement strand
ACCCATTTCCTGATGCCGGTCGCCGATACCCTCGCCGTCACCGAGGAACTGGCGCGGCGCGTGGGTCTGCCCTGCTGGCAGTTCACGCTTTCCGCCTCCGGCGCCAATACCGAGGTGATGCGCCTTGCCCGCCTGGTCACCGGGCGCACCAAGATCCTGGTGTTCGACGGCCAGTATCACGGGCATATCGACGAATCGCTGGTGATGCCTAGTCGCGATGGCGCGGTGCCGGTGCAGCTCGGCACGTCGGCGCGCATCGCCCGTGATACCGTGATCGTGCCCTTCAACGACCTGGCCGCCGCCGAGGCCGCGTTGAAGACGAACGAGATCGCGCTGGTCATCACCGAACCCGCCCTTACCAATTGCCTGCTGGTGGAAGCGGCACCCGGATTTCTTTCGGACCTCCGCGTACTCGCACAAAAGTACGGGGCGCTCTTCTGCCTGGACGAAGCACATACCTTTCAATTCGCCTATGGCGGCCTCACGCGCGAGGGCAATCTCGCCAGCGATTTCGTCACCCTCGGCAAGGGTCTGGGCAGCGGAATTTCCTTCGCCCTCTACGGCATGAGCCGCGCGATGGCGGACGCGATGGAAAAATACCGCGATTGCGATATCGGCCCGCGGGGGCTCGCCACCGGCGGCACCACCTATGGCAGCAACATCGCCATCGCCGCTGCGCGCGCGGCGCTCGAGGAGGTACTGACCGAGGAAGGCTATGATCGCATCACCGCGTTGGGGACCCGCCTCGCCGATGGCCTCGATGCCGCGATCCAGCGCCGTGGGTTGCCCTGGCGCGCCTTCCGGCGGGGCCCGCGCTCCGGGCTTTGCCTTTCCCCCGACCTGCCGCGCAACGCCGCTGAATCAGCCCCTTCCATGGATGCCGATTTGATCGATGCGCGCCGGGTCTACCTGGCCAATCGCGGCATCTGGGATGCCGTTTTCTCCGCCGGCCCGCAGGCCTCCTTCGCCCACAACGCGGCCGACATCGACCGCTACGTGGCGCATGTGGATGCGTTCCTGGGCGAGATTGTCCGCTAGGGATCAATCCCCGGTGACGAGACGTTCCACCAGCTGCTTGACCGTGGGCACGAAGCCGTTGGCATAGAACGGGTCATCGCGGAAGCGGTAGGCGTTATGGCCAGCGAACATCAGCTGGTCCTCGATCTTGTCGGAGTGGCTGATTTCCTGCAGCGTCTTCTGGATGCAGAAGCTTCTGGGGTCGGCCTTCCTGCCGGTGGTGCCTTCCTCGTTCTGCGCCCAGTTCGAGAAGCCGCAGGCCGAGAGGCAGCCCATGCAGTCGATCTGGTCCTTGAGGATTTCGTTGGCCTTCTCGCGGGTAACGAAGATGAGCGTGGTATCCGGCGTGCGCAGGGTCTCGGTAAAACCCTGCTTCACCCATTCCTCGGCACGCAGCTTGTCGGCGGCGGTCAGGAACACCTGGCGACCGCGGGCCCCCACGGCGAAGGGCCATTCATGCTCGCCCACCTTCTGCGCCGAATAGGCCACCTGGCGCTCCGAGCGCTCGCGCAATTCCTGGATGAAGCTGTTATTGACCGCCGAGGAATAGAACCCGGTCGGGCTGAAGCGGTTCAGGAAAACGTCGCCTTTCTTGAGATTCACCAGGCGCTTCTTCCAGGCATCCGAGATCGGGCTTTCCTGGGTGAGCAGCGGACGCGTGCCGAATTGGAAGGCGATCGGGCCCAGTTCCGGATTGCCGATCCAGTCTTCCCATTCCTTCAGATTCCAGACGCCGCCTGCCATGATGATCGGCGTCTCCCCCAGGCCACATTCGTCGCGCAGGGTGTTCCTGAGTTCACGCACACGGTCATAGGGCGGTTGCGGCTTGGTGGGATCCTCGACATTGGAGAGGCCATTATGGCCGCCGGCCAGCCACGGATCCTCATAGACCACGCCGCCCAGCAGGTCCTGAAACTTGTGATAGGCGCGCTTCCAGAGCGCGCGGAAGGCCCGCGCCGAGGAGACGATCGGGTAATAGTGGATGCCGTACTGGGCGCAGATCTCGGCGATGCGGTAGGGCATGCCGGCGCCGCAGGTGACGCCGTGGATGAGGCCCTTGGCGCCTTCGAGAACACCGTGCAGCACCCGCTCCGCCCCGCCCATTTCCCACAGCACGTTCATGTGCAGGCGACCGTTGCCGCCCATGCAGTCGTGGGCGATGCGCGCCTGGGTGATGCCGCCCTTGATGGCGTAATCGAGCAGTTCCTCATGCCGGTCGCGGCGTGTCTTGCCGTGATAGATCTGCGGGATCGGATTGCCGTCGGCGTCATAGGAATCGGCGTTGACGCCGGAGAAGGTGCCGACGCCGCCCGCCAGCGCCCAGGCGCCGGAGGATTGCCCATTGGACACCGAAATGCCCTTGCCGCCTTCGATCAGCGGCAACACCTCGGCGCCCGAAATGCGCAGCGGCTGCAATGCTTTCACCCGACCCTCCCATTTTCCGCCCGGAATCGCCGGATGGACCCCAGTTATATAGTTTTTAGGCGACCGCCGCCAATATCCGGGCGGGTGCGTCGGTGAAAACACCATCGACGCCCCAATCGAGCAGCTGGCGCGCCCGCGCGGCGTCGTTAACGGTATAGACCAGCAGGCCATAGCCTGCCGCCTTGATCTCGCCCGCCCATTCGGGTGTGACATCGCGGTCCCAGATATTGACGCTCACCACCTGCAGCCGTTCCGCGAGGTCTCGCCAATCGGCCGGATGTTCCTCCAGCAACAGGCCGCGCGGCAGATCGGGGGCGCGGTCGCGCGCCGTCTCGAGACAGGCAATCTCGAAACTGGAGATGAGCGGTGCCGGCCGGTCGGCCGGCCACAGGCGCCGTACCTCGTCGAGAATCAGGCGCGCCGTTTCGACGGCGCGGCCGGGACAGGGCTTGAGCTCGAGATTGAAGGAAAGGTCGAGTTCGGCGAAGAGGGCGAGGGCCTCGGCCAGCAGCGGCAGTTTTTCGCCGGTAAAGGCCGGGCTCTTCCAGGCACCGGCGTCGAGCGTCCGAAGTTCGTCCCAGGATTTGAGCCGGGCCGGCCCGCTGCCGTTGCTGGTGCGGTCGAGATCGTCGTCATGAAGCAGAAAGGCGCGATTGTCGGCCGAGAGCTTGGCATCGAACTCGACCCAATGGGCGCCCTGCCGCCGGGCTTCGCGAAAGCCCGCAAGCGTATTCTCGGGGGCGGCCTCGGCGGCACCACGATGGCCGATTACCTTGGGAAGTTTCACCCGGGATCGTTCGAGGGGCATCGGATGAATCCGCCGGAGAGAGGTCGGGGCGGCGGCAAGGCCGCCGCCCCATTTCCCAGATTATTCCGCGCGCTCGGTGTTGCGGGCGGCACGGCGTTCGGCGTCAGCCTTGGCCATTTCTTCGGAAAGGTCGGCACCGGTCTGCTGATCGACGACACGCATCGAGAGCTTCACCTTGCCGCGATCGTCCATGCCCAGCACCTTCACCTTCACAGCCTGGCCGACTTCGACCACGTCCGAGGTCTGCTTGACGCGCTGCGGCGCCAGTTCGCTGATATGGACAAGGCCGTCGCGCGAACCCAGGAAGTTCACGAAGGCGCCGAAATCCATGATCTTGACGACCTTGCCGTCATAGACCACGCCGACTTCCGGCTCGGCGACGATGCCCTTGATCCAGTTGATCGCAGCTTCGCCGGCCTTGGCATCGACCGCCGCCACCTTGATGGTGCCGTCGTCTTCGATATCGACCTTGGCGCCGGTCACTTCGCAGATCTCGCGAATGATCTTGCCGCCGGTACCGATCACTTCGCGGATCTTTTCCTTCGGAATCTGGATGACCGTGATGCGCGGCGCGTTCTCGTTGACGCCTTCGCGGGCACCGGTCATGGCCTTCGCCATCTCGCCGAGGATATGGAGGCGGCCGCCCTTGGCCTGATCGAGGGCGATCTTCATGATTTCGGCGGTGATCGAGGTGATCTTGATGTCCATCTGCAGGGCGGTGATGCCCTGGTCGGTGCCGGCCACCTTGAAATCCATGTCGCCGAGGTGATCCTCGTCGCCCAGGATGTCGGAGAGGACCGCATAGCCGTCCTTCTCCTTGATCAGGCCCATGGCGATACCCGCCACCGGACGCGACAGCGGCACGCCGGCATCCATCATGGCAAGCGAGGTACCGCACACGGTCGCCATCGACGACGAACCGTTGGATTCAGTGATCTCCGAGACGATGCGGATGGTGTAGGGGAAGGCTTCCTTGGCCGGGAGCAGCGGATTGACCGCGCGCCAGGCCAGCTTGCCGTGGCCGATTTCGCGACGACCCGGCGAGCCCATGCGGCCGGCTTCGCCGGTCGAATAGGGCGGGAAGTTGTAGTGCAGCATGAAGGCCTGGCGGTATTCGCCTTCCAGCGCGTCGATGATCTGCTCGTCCGAGCCAGTGCCCAGCGTGGTGACGACCAGCGCCTGGGTCTCGCCGCGGGTGAACAGCGCCGAGCCGTGAGCGCGCGGCAGCACGCCGACTTCGGCCACGATCGGACGCACGGTCTTGGTATCGCGGCCGTCGATGCGCACGCCGGTCTTCAGGATATTGCCGCGGACGATGTCCTTCTCAAGATCCTTGAACAGCTTGCCGACCAGTTCGGCCTTCTTCTCGTCGGTGCCGAGCACGGTCTTGGCCTCGGTCTTTACCGCCGCCACCTTGTCGGTACGGGCCTGCTTGGCGGTCTCGCGATAGGCTTCGGCGAGCTTGTCGGCGAACTGAGCCTTGAGCGCATCGAACACCTCCGCCGCGGTCGCATCCGGCGGGGTCAGTTCGCGCGGGTCCTTGGCGCACTGTTCGGCCAGTTCGATGATCGCGTTGATCACCGGCTGGAATTCCTTGAAGCCGAAATTGACGGCGCCCAGCATGACCTCTTCGGAGAGTTCCTGCGCTTCCGATTCCACCATCAGCACGCCCTCGGCGGTGCCGGCGACCATCAGGTCGAGCTTGGAATTGGCGAGATCCGAACGCTTCGGGTTGATCACGTATTGCCCGTCGATATAGCCGACGCGCGCAGCACCGATCGGCCCCAGGAAGGGAATGCCGGAGATGGTGAGGGCGGCCGAGGCGCCGACCATCGCCACCACATCGGGATCGTTCTCCAGATCGTGGCTGAGCGTGGTGCAGACGACCTGGGTCTCGTTGCGGTAGGAGCTGTGGAACAGCGGGCGGATCGGGCGGTCGATCAGGCGGCTGGTCAGCACTTCCTTCTCGGTCGGGCGGCCTTCACGCTTGAAGAAACCACCGGGGATCTTGCCGGCGGCGAAGGTCTTTTCCTGGTAGTTGACGGTCAGCGGGAAGAAATCGATGCCGGGCTTCGGCTGCTTGGCGCCCACCGCGGTGCACAGCACCACGGTCTCGCCATAGGTCACCAGAACGGCGCCGTCGGCCTGGCGCGCGATGCGGCCGGTCTCGAGGGTCAGCTTGCGGCCGCCCCACATGATCTCTTTTTTGAAAATATTGAACATATTTCAGGTCCTTGTCATGGTTCCCAGGGCGCGACGCCGATGGCGCCCGCGCTGGGAAACCGGTCATTCGACCGTTTGGCTGCCGGACCCGCGAAAGCAACGCGCGCCATGTTCATCCCGGAGGGGAGAGGGGCGTTGCTTGCGTCGGCCCGGCTTCGTTACGGCTGAGGCGCAGCGGTCGATGAACCGCGCCGGCCGCTTAGGAGGGGATGCCACGCCAGTCACGGGCGACGCATCCCGAAAACGACGATCCCGCCCGCAACGTCGGTCGCGGGCGGGATCGTCGATCGAGTTAGCGGCGCAGGCCCAGCTTGGCCAGGATGTCCTGGTAGCGCTGGTTGCTGCTCTTCTTGAGATAGTCGAGCAGACGGCGGCGCTGGCCGACCATCACCAGCAGACCGCGACGGGAATGGAAGTCCTTGTCGTGGCTCTGCAGATGTTCGGTCAGGTTCTTGATGCGCTCGGTAAGAATGGCGATCTGCACCTCGGGCGAGCCGGTATCGTTGGCGGCCTGGGCGAATTCCTTGATGACTTCCTGCTTACGCTCGGCAGTGATCGACATCGACCTTCTCCTTTTCGGTCCTAATGGTTGATAACGCGCACCGGGAGAAGCTCGCCGGCCTCGTAACGGGTGAGGGCCACAAGCTTGCCGTCGGACATGGCGCAAACCATGCCGCCCGGGATGAAACCCCGGATTCGATCGCGGTCTTGGCGGTGGAGTAATCCAACCGGTTGCCCGGACCGAAGGCGTATCGCCTCGGTGGCCGACAAGGCCAGCGCCGGGATGTCGTCCAGCGCGGTCTCGATCGGCAACAAGTGCTCAAAAGCGGCCGGACCATGCCCCAAAGCCTGGAGAGAGTCCAGTGAAATCGCCTGTTTTTCGGTGAAACCCCCAACAGATAGGCGCCGGAGGGCGGAAATATGCCCAACACTCCCAAGATGTTGAGCGAGGTCCCGGGCGAGGCTCCGCATATAGGCGCCCTTCCCCGATCGGACCTCGAACACCGCTTCGTCGGGCGAGGGCCGCGCCACCAGCTGGAAGTCGTCGATCCGGATCCGGCGTGCCTTCAACTCCACGATTTCCCCCTCGCGGGCGAGGTCATAGGCCCGTTCGCCATCCACCTTGATGGCCGAAAAGGCCGGCGGCACCTGGTCGATCTCGCCGGTGAAGGCAGGCAACGCGGCGCGGATCGCAGCGTCGTCGGGACGGATGCCGGAGGTGGCGGTGACCGCCCCTTCCGCGTCGTCGGTCGTCCGCGCCTCGCCGAATTTGAGGGTGAAGCGATAGGTCTTGGTACCGTCCATGACATAGGGCACGGTCTTGGTGGCCTCGCCAAGCGCGATCGGCAGGATGCCGTCGGCCAGCGGGTCGAGGGTGCCGCCATGCCCGGCCTTCTGTGCGTTGAAGATGCGCCGCACGATCGCCACGGCCTGGGTCGAGGTGACGCCCACGGGCTTGTCGAGGATCAGCCAGCCATCGACCTTGTCGCCCTTCCTGCGCCGGCTCATTGCGCGCCGGGATCTTTCTTGGCTTCCGCTTCCTGGTCTTCGTCCTCGCGGGCCTTGGCAAGGTCGGCCCGCACCACCGGATCGTGCAGCAGGGCCTCGATCCGGCTCGCCTCCTCGAAACTGTCGTCGATCTTGAAGCGGAGCTGCGGGCTGACGCGCATCTCCACCTGGCGGGCGATCTCGCCGCGGAAATAGCCGGCGGCGCGATTGAGCGCCCGCACCAGTTTCTCGGCATTGCCGGGTTCCTGCTGGATGCCGAAAGGGGTGATGAAGATGGTAGCGTTGCGGAGATCCGGGCTGATCTTGACCAGGGTCACCGTCACCATCTGACCAGCGAGATCGGGATCTGAGAGGTGATTTTCGGCAATGATCCCCGCCAGCGCATGCCGGATTTCCTCGGCGATGCGCAGCTGCCGTTGACCGGCATGGGGTGTGACTGTCTTCTTGCGTGGCATTCTAGGATCGCAGCTTCATCAAATAACTTGTCATGCCCGCGAAAGCGGGCATCCACGGATGGGAACACTGGATAGATGGATCCCCGCTTTCGCGGGGATGACATCGGTACGAGACAACCAGCCTTTCGCCGGCGCCCCTCTTACGCCAGGGCGCGGGCGATCTCTTCCATCTCGAAGCACTCGATGATGTCGCCCTTCTGGATGTTGTCGTAATTCTCGAAGGCCATGCCGCATTCGAAGCCTTCCTTAACCTCGCGCACTTCGTCCTTGAAGCGGCGCAGGGTCTTCAGGGTCCCTTCGTGGATGACGACGTTGTCGCGCAGCAGGCGCACCTTGCCACCGCGCTTCATCAGGCCTTCGGTCACCATGCAGCCGGCGACCTTGCCGGTCTTGGTGATGTTGAAGATCTCGCGGATCTCGGCATTGCCGAGGAACTTCTCGCGCAGGGTCGGCGCCAGCATGCCGGACATCGCCGCCTTGATGTCGTCGACCACGTTGTAGATGATCGAGTAGTAGCGGATGTCGATCCGGTCGCGCCGGGCCATCTCGCGGGCCTGCGGATTGGCGCGCACGTTGAAGCCGATGATCATGCCGCCCGACGCGCGGGCCAGCGTGATGTCGCTTTCGTTGATGCCGCCCACCGCCGCGTGCAGGATGCGGGCCTTCACTTCTTCCGTGCCCAGCTGGTTGAGGCTGGAAACGATCGCCTCGACCGAACCCTGCACGTCGGCCTTGACCACGACCGGCACTTCCTTGGCTTCGCCGGCCTGGATTCGGGAGAACATCTGCTCGAGGGTCGAGCGGGCACCGGCCGCCGCCTGCTGCTCGCGCTGGCGCGAGAGGCGGAACTCGGTGATCTCGCGGGCGCGGGCTTCCGAATCCACCACCACGAAGACATCGCCGGCCTGCGGCGTTCCCTGAAGGCCGAGCACCTCGACCGGCATCGCCGGACCGGCGCTGTCGATCTGGCGACCGCGATCGTCGAGCAACGCGCGCACACGGCCCCATTCGGCGCCGGCGACGAAGATGTCGCCCACCTTGATGGTGCCCTTCTGGACCAGCAGCGTCGCCACCGAGCCACGGCCGCGCTCGACCTTGGCCTCGACCACGGCGCCCATGGCGGGGCGGTCGGGATTGGCCTTGAGGTCGAGGATTTCTGCCTGCAGCAGCAGGGCTTCCTCGAGCTTGTCGAGATTCATCTTGGTCTTGGCCGAAACCTCGACCGTGAGCACGTCGCCGCCCATCTCCTCGGTCACCAATTCGTGGCTTAAGAGTTCCTGGCGCACGCGGTTGGCGTTGGAATCGGGCTTGTCCATCTTGTTGATGGCCACCAGGATCGGCACCTTGGCCGCCTTGGCGTGATGGATGGCTTCGACCGTCTGCGGCATGATGCCGTCATCGCCCGCCACCACCAGCACCACGATGTCGGTGACGTTGGCACCGCGAGCGCGCATTTCGGTGAAGGCGGCATGGCCGGGCGTATCGATGAAGGTGATCTTCTTGCCGGTTGGCAGGGTCACCTGATAGGCGCCGATATGCTGGGTGATGCCGCCCGCCTCATGCGCCACCACGTCGGTCTGGCGCAGCGCGTCGAGGAGCGAGGTCTTGCCGTGATCGACATGGCCCATGATGGTGACAACCGGCGGGCGCGGCTGCAGAGTCTCCTCGGCATCGGTTTCGCCATCGAGGCCGATTTCCACGTCGGCGGCCGAGACGCGGCGAACCTTGTGGCCGAATTCACTGATCACGAGTTCGGCCGTGTCCGCATCGATCGTCTGGTTGATGGTCGCCATGACACCCATTTTCATCAGCGCCTTAATAACGTCGGCGCCGCGTTCAGCCATACGATTGGCCAGTTCCTGTACCGTGATGGCCTCGGGCAGTGTGACTTCGCGCAGAATCTTGGTCTGGCTCTGCGTCGCCAGCATGTGCGCCCGGCGTTCCTTTTCGGTGCGGCGGCGGAAGGCGGCCAGCGAGCGCTGCCGCTCCCCGCTTTCTGAATCGAGGGCCTGGGTGACCGAGAGCTTGCCGCGACGGCGGCCGTCATCCTTGCCCCGAACCGGCGTCTTGACGGCGGGTGCGCGATGGCCGGCGGCACGTCGGCGTGCGGCACCCTCGTCCTCTTCCTCGCCCTGCTTGGCGATGGCCTTGGCAAGATGCATGCGCCCGGTATGCGGCACGATCGGCGCACCGGCATCCGGCACCGGCACGACGGCCGGCGCCACCGCGGCGGCCTCTGCGCTGTCGCGGGTCTTGCGCTGGGCCTCGTCGGCGGCCTTGCGCTCTTCCTCCTCGCGGCGCCGGCGGTCCAGCTCGGCGCGCTCCCGCTCGCTGCGCTCCTGTGCGCGGCGGGCTTCCTCTGCCTCGCTCAGCTTGCGGGAATCCTCGTCCCGCTTCGCCAGTTCCAGCGCCTTCAGGCGTGCCTGGCGTTCATTGTCAGTCAGGTTGTGATGCCGATCGTCGACCTCCGGCGCAGGTGCTGTCACCTGTGGCGGCGCTGCCTTCACCTCGGGTTCCGGCGCCACTTCGGCCAGCTTGCCGCTGGCACCAGCGGTGTAGGTGCGCTTCTTCTTGACCTCGACGGCAACCGTCTTGGTGCGGCCGTGCGGGAAGCTTTGCCGCACCTGACCGCCATCCACCGTCTTCTTCAGCTCGAGCTTGCCGGGAGAGGACAGTTTCAGCGGTTTGCGGGTCGGCGTATCGGTATCACTGGACATGCTTCGCGTATTTCCGTTCGTTCGACGTCGTTACAGTCTGATTCGTGTCACTTCAATCGGCGGTCGTGGCACCGGTCGCCGGATCCGGCTGGAAGCCGGCATGGCGCCGCAGTGTCACCGCCAGCCGGTCGGCCATGCCGCCCGGCTTTACCGCCACATGGACGGCGTGTTCCCTTCCCAGGGCAGGAGCCAGCGCCGCGGATGGCAGCGGCGCCCATATCTCTACCCCAGATCCGGCCAGTCGCGCCAGCTTGGCCCGGCCGTCGACCGCGCCATCGCTGGCCTCGATCAGCAGCTTGACCTGTCCGGCGCGCAAGGCCGCCTCGACCTTTTCGAACCCAGCCACCAGATGGCCCGACTTCTTGGCCAGGCCAAGCTGGTCGAGAATCTGCCGCTCGAGGAGCGGCCCCATCCGCGTCACCAGATCCGCCGTCGCCCTGGCCTTGCCCCGGCTCACCTTGGCAAAGACCTGGCGTTTCAATCCTTCCGCCAACACCCTGGCGTCGGCCGTCACCCAATACCCGCGACCCGGCAGGTCGCCCTTGAAATCCGGCACGATGGACCCCTGCGGGTCCGCGACGAAGCGGATCATCGCCGACTTGTCACGCACCGCGCGGGTAACGATGCAGGTCCGCTGCGGTCCGGTTTCCTCCGGCGCCTCTGCCATCTCGACCGGCTCGTCCATCGCCTCGCCCGCCGTCATCGCCTTCACCCCGCCGTCCAAGCGACCGGAACTCCCTACTTCGCCTCCTCCTCCGCGAACCAATGCGCGCGCGCCGCCATGATGATGGCGTTGGCATCGTCGGCGGTGAGGTCGAACTCCTTCAGGATCCCGTCATTGCTGTCGACCAGTTCGTCGGCGGCAAGATCGGCAAGATCGTCGAGAGTCTTGATACCCTTCTCGCCCAGCGCCACCAGCATCGGCGGAGTCAGCTTGTCGATCGCCGCCACTTCGTCGGTGACGCCCATTTCCTTGCGCTGCTCGGTGGCGCGCTCGGTCTCGGCCTCGATCCAGGCCTGGGCGCGCGCCTTCAGTTCGGTGGCAACGTCGGTGTCGAAGCCCTCGATCTCGGCCATGTCCTCGACCGGCACGAAGGCCACTTCCTCGACCGAGGCGAAGCCCTCCGTCACCAGCAGATGGGCAATGACGTCGTCGACATCAAGCGCATCCATGAACATCTGCGAGCGAGACTTGAACTCTTCCTGCCGGCGCTCGGATTCCTGCGCATCGGTGAGGATGTCGATGTCGAAGCCGGTCAGCTGCGAGGCCAGACGCACGTTCTGGCCGCGACGGCCGATGGCGAGGCTCAGCTGGTCATCGGGGACCACAACCTCGATGCGCTGCGTGTCCTCGTCGATGACGACCTTGGAAACCTCGGCCGGGGCGAGGGCATTGACCACGAAGGTGGCCGGGTCCTGGCTCCAGGGAATGATGTCGATCTTCTCGCCCTGCAGTTCCTGGACGACCGCCTGGACGCGGCTGCCGCGCATGCCGACGCAGGCGCCGACGGGATCGATGCCGCTGTCGTTCGACATGACCGCGATCTTGGCGCGGCTGCCGGGGTCGCGCGCCACCGACTTGATCTCGATGATGCCGTCGTAGACTTCCGGCACTTCCTGGGCAAACAGCTTGGCCATGAAATCGGGATGGGTGCGGCTGAGGAAAATCTGCGGGCCCCGCTGTTCCTCGCGCACGTCGAAGATGATGGCGCGCACGCGGTCGCCGGTGCGGAAGGTTTCGCGCGGCAGCAGTTCGTCGCGCCGCAGCATTGCCTCGCCACGACCGAGATCGACCGTCACGTTGCCGAATTCGACGCGCTTCACGAGGCCGTTTACGACTTCGCCCTTGCGGTCCTTGAATTCGTCGAACTGGCGCTTGCGCTCGGACTCGCGCACCTTCTGGACGATCACCTGCTTCGCCGTCTGAGCAGCGATGCGGCCGAAATCGATGGGCGGCAACTCGTCGATCAGCAGATCGCCCACCTTGGCATCCGGCTTCTTGCGCAGGGCCGATTTCAGCGGGATCTGGGTGTACTCGTTCTCGACATTCTCGACCACTTCCAGCACGCGAATGAGGCGGATCTCGCCGGTCTTGCGGTCGATCTGGGCGCGGATGTCGTGCTCGTGGCCGTATTTCGAGCGGCCGGCCTTCTGGATGGCCTGCTCCATGGCGACCAGGACGTCGTCGCGGTCGATGCTCTTCTCGCGCGCGACCGCGTCAGCGACCTGCAGAAGCTCCGTACGGGGAATGGCGATGCTCGTTTCCATGAGATCCTCGGTTGGCGTCAGTTCAATTCGGTAGCGGCCGCATCCTGATGCGCCGCGATCAGCGCGTCGGTCAGCACCAGCTTGGCCTTGGCAATCTGCGTGAACGGCAGCGCCACTTCGGCGCCGTCGCTCTCGATCCTCACATCGGTCCCGGACAGCCCTTTCAGGATGCCCTTGAAGCGCTTGCGACCCTCGACCGGTTCAAAGGTTTCGATCTTGGCCTCGTGACCCGCATAGCGCTCGAAATCCTTGGCCCTGGTCAGGGGCCGGTCGATGCCCGGCGAGGAGACCTCGAGGGAATAAGCTCCCGAGATCGGATCCTCGACGTCGAGAATGGCCGAGATGGCGCGGGAGACCCGCGCACAATCCTCGACCGACATCACCCGCCCGTCACTGGGTTCGGCCATCACCTGGAGGACCTTGCGCGTCGAGCCGGCAAGCGTGACGCGAACCACCTCGTAACCCAGCGCCTCGACGCTGGGGGCAATCATCTTCTCGATCGTCTCGTTCAGCGACATTGCGCCTGCGGAATCCAGTTAGTTTATTGATTTCGTTAGATTTTCTCTGGGACCGCCGAAACCCGGCCAACAAAAAAGGCGGGCCAACGGGCCCACCCTTCTAAGCTGGATCTCATTGGACCCTGGGATTTGGCCGGACTATAGGCATTTCAAGCCCGGATGCAAGG
>JAEUKV010000054.1 GCA_016794165.1 Rhodospirillaceae bacterium | reverse complement strand
GACGGCGAAGATCGGCCCCTCCGGCAGTGCAGCAAGAAGCTGTTCGATCAAGCCGATGCTCTCATTGATCTCGTCGAGGCGGATCCAGATGCGTGCATCAACGTCGCCTTCGACGCGCGTCGGTACGTTGAAATTGAGCCGCTCGTAAGGCGCATAGGGGAGGACGCGGCGCGCATCGAAGGCCCGGCCCGAGGCCCGGCCGACATAGCCGCCGGCACCGAACCGACGCGCGAGGTCGGATGCCAGATGACCGGTGCCGACCACGCGATCCTCGAGCGAGGCGCTGCCGTCATAAAGCCGGATCAGGGGCGGCAGCGCGGCGCGGAGATCCGCGCACAGGGCGAGCAGGATCTCGGCACCAGCCTCGTCAAGATCGGCGGTGACCCCGCCGGGGACGATCCGGTCCATCATCAGGCGATGCCCGAAACAGGCCTTAGCGCTCCGCAGGACCCGTTCGCGCAAGGCACCGAACTGCGCCAGCATGACGGCAAAGGCTGCATCGTTGCAGATTGCCCCGACGTCGCCGAGATGATTGGCAAGGCGCTCCAGTTCCGCCATGACCCCGCGCAGGGCCACGGCGCGCGGCGACGGCGTCACCTCGATGGCCGCCTCTGCCGCGTTGGCGAAGGCATAAGCATAGGCCACCGTGCTGTCCCCGCAGGCGCGGGCTGCGAGTTTTGTGGCGCGGGCAAGGTCGCTGCCGGTCATTTCCGCCTCGATCCCGCGATGCGCATAGCCAAGTCGGGCCTCGAGGCGCACGACGGTTTCACCCTGGGCGGTAAAGCGGAAATGGCCGGGCTCGATGATGCCGGCATGGACCGGCCCCACCGGGATCTGATGCAGGCTCTCGCCGATGACGGGCAGAAAACCGTAGGGCGCAGGGCGACCCCGCACCCATTCACCCGGATGCGCCGTCCGCGCCGCCGACATCGGCCGTGACGCGGGCCACAGGCCATGATCGAGCCAGGGCCGCGAATCCGGCGTGTCGACCGGGCAATGCCCCCAAAGATCGGCGATGGCCCGCTCCAGCCGCTGCGCCGGAGGATGAGAAAGGGCCACCGAAGGAAAGCCGCCGTTCTCCAGTGACAGCGTCGCCACGACCAATCCTGGATCGGCCTCGTCGAGCAGCGCCAGATGGACTTGTCCCGCATCGCCCCAGAAACCGGCCAGGGTGATCTGCCCGTCCGCCAGTGCCGTCACCGCGTCGCGCCAGCCATCCGGGCTGACGATCACCCGTGGCCAGGGCGCATGGCGGCCAATTCGCTTGTTTGAGTCAACCAGAGCCTCAAGAATTGTCATGCGCGCGGCCTCCTCAACCCTCGCCCAGCATCTGGGCGACATTCTGGAACCAGACCACCAACGGCGGCGGCAGATAGATGCCGGCCACAAGCACCAGCGAGAGATGCGACCAAATCGGGAAATTGCTGGCCTTGGCCTTCACATGCGGTCCCTCGGTCGCACCGAAGGCAAGCCCCTGCAGGCGCCAGACCAGGGCTCCAAAGCCGAGCAGCAGTCCACTCACCAGCGGCAACGCCAGCCAGGGCTGCGCGGCGATGGTGGCGGTGGCGAGGAGGAACTCGCTCATGAAAACACCGAAGGGCGGCAGGCCGATGATGGCGGCTACCCCCAGGACCAGCGCCCAGCCCAGGGCCGGGTGCGATTGGGTGAGGCCGCGGATATCGGCAATCCGCTGCGTACCCTTGACCTGGGAGATTTGCCCCACGGTGAAGAAGATCGCCGATTTGGTGAGCGAGTGCATCGCCATGTGCAAGAGGCCGGCGAAATTGGCGAGCGGCCCGCCGAGGCCAAAGGCAAAGGCGATAAGCCCCATATGCTCGATGGAGGAATAGGCGAAAAGTCGCTTGATGTCGCGGCGCCGATAGAGCATCAGCCCGGCAAAGCCGAGGGAGAGCAGTCCCATCATCATCATCAGGGGGCCTGGCGCCAGGGCCGCCTCGTTGGCTGCGAGGATCATCTTGAAGCGGAGCACGGCGTAGAGCGCCACGTTGAGCAACAGGCCGGAAAGCACGGCCGAAATCGGCGTCGGGCCCTCGGCATGGGCGTCCGGCAGCCAGGCGTGCAGTGGCACCAGGCCGACCTTGGTGCCATAACCCAGCAGCAGGAAGACAAAGGCGAGATTGAGCAGTGTGGGGTCGAGCGACGCCGCCTGCGCCAGCAGATGGTCCCAGGCCATGGCCTGCAGTCCGGCTTCGCCAAAAGTCGGCTGCGCTGCCAGATAGACAATGGTCGTGCCGAACAGCGCCAGCGCGATGCCGACGCTGCCCAGGATGAAATACTTCCAGGCCGCCTCGATCGCCTGGTGGGTGCGGTAGAGGCCCACCATCAGCACTGTGGTCAGCGTCGCCAATTCGACCGCCACCCAGATCAGGCCAATATTGTTGGCCAGCAAGGCGAGGTTCATGGCGAACATCAGCAATTGATACATGGCATGGTAGAAGCGCAGGAATGTGGGCGTCAGCCGACCGGTCTCCAGCTCATGGCCGATATAGTCCTTGCTGAAAATACTGGTGGTCGCACCGACAAATGTGTTGAGGATGATCAGGAAGATGTTGAGGTCGTCGACCCGCAGGTAGATGCCGGGCGCCGGGCGCCAGACGACGAAGGAAAGCGCCACCGCAAAGGTCGCTAGCGAGATCAGCACGTTGATCCAGGCACCCAAGCGGTAATGCCCGACCAGCGCCAGCAGCACGGCCGCCAGCGCCGGCAGAAGAAGCGGCCACGCGGCCGTATTGGCGAGGTAGGCCGTCATGGTTTTTCACCGCGATAGGTATCCAGAACCTCGACATCGACCGTGTCGAAACGCTCGCGGATGCGGAACAGGAAGATGCCAATCACGATGATGGCGATAAGGACCGAGAAGGCGATGCTGATCTCGACCACCAGCGGCATGCCTTTGGCACCGGTGGCGGCGAGGATGAGGCCGTTTTCCAGCGACATGAAGCCGATCACCTGACTGACGGCGTTGCGCCGGGTCACCATCATCAACAGGCCGAGCAGCACAACGCTGAGCGCGAAGGCCACGTCTTCCCTTGCCAGTAGCAGCAACTCGGTGTTCCGGGTTGCCTTCAGGATGATGACGATGGAGAGCGCCACCAGCGCCACGCCGAGCAGCATGGTAAGACCGATGCCGACCACGGTTTCGATCTGGCGATGGAGTCCCATCCGACGTACCAGGCGGTGGAAGACGTAGGGAATGAAGGCGCCCTTGAACAGCAGCGCAATGGCGGCGGTGATATAGAGATGTGGCGCGCCCTGGATAAAGGCTTGCCAGGCAACCGCCGCTGCCAGCACCCAGGCATGAAAGGCGAAGATGTTGATGACGCCTAGCAGCCGGCCCTGATAGAGCAGCATGAAGCTGACCAGGACAAGACTGCCGGCCAGCAGATGGGCGATGTCGAGATCGAGCCCGTGAAACATCGCTATACGCTCCGCGTCACGAACAGCAGCAGGACGGCGAGCAGACCCAGCATCAGGGCAGCACCCAGAAACTCCGGCACGCGAAACACCCGCATCTTGGCGATCGAGGTTTCGAACAGGGCAAGCGCGAAGGCGCCGGCCAGCAGCTTGCCCAGATAGGCAGCAAGGCCAATGGCATAGGCCTCCCAGCCGCTGCCCAGCCGCGCCATGCCGAAGGGGGCGAAGAGGCAGCCGATCAGCGAGATATAGAGCAGCAGCTTGAGCGCAGCGCCCAACTCGATCATGGCAAGATGGCGGGCGGAGTATTCCAGCACCATCGCCTCATGCACCATGGTAAGCTCAAGATGCGTCGCCGGATTGTCCACCGGAATGCGCGCATTCTCGGCGATCGCCACCATGACCAGCGCCACCAGGGCCAGACCCAGCGAAACCCGCAATCCCACTTCCTGGTCGATCATGAAGGCCGCGATGGAGGAGAGCTGCGTACTGCCGGCGAGCAGCGCCAGGGTGAAAACGATCATCAGCATCGCCGGTTCGGCCAGGATGGCGATCAGCATTTCGCGGCTGGCGCCGATGCCGCCGAAGGCGGTGCCGATATCGAGCCCCGCCAGCGCCAGAAAGAAACGCGCTGTCCCGAGCAGGGCGACGATGGCGATGAGATCGGCGGACCAGCTGAACACTAAACCCGTGGCAAAAGTGGGCACCAGGGCGGCCGCGACCCAGATCGCCGCGAACACCACATAGGGTGCTGCGCGATAGAGCCAGGACGCGTTCTCGGCCACCACCGCCTCCTTGGCGATCAGGCGGCGGAGATCGCGATAGGGCTGGATCGGGTTGGGGCCGCGGCGCCCCAGCATGCGCGCCTTCAACGTCCGCACCAGGCCAAGGAGCAGCGGCGCCAGCCCGAGCACCAGCAGCATCTGCGCGCCCTGGATGGCGAAGTCGAGCATCATCCCCATATCGCCAGCACCGTCAGCAGGATCACAAGGGCTGCAAACACCAGGGCCAGATACTGCCGGATCGAGAGGAACTGCAGCAGATTGATGCGGTCGGCGGCGCGATTGACCGCTGCCTCGACCGGGCCGTAGATGCTCTGCCAGACGTGATCCGTCATCGAAACCTCGAGGCGTGCCGGCGCGAGGTCCCCGGGTGCCGGCATGGTCACACGTTCTCGTGCTGAGAAGGCGATGCTGCCGAAGACGCGACGCACCGGTTGCGCGAAGCTGAGCGCGGAATACTGGGTGAGCGGGCTGGGTTCGGGAAAGCCGCAATCCCAGGCCGGCGCGCGGCGCACGCGATGCGAGCCAAGGCGGTGGATGATCAGCGCCGCCAGCCCGCCGGAAAGCGCGATGAAGAGCAGCGTCATGAGGCCGTTATAGGAGCTCCGTTCCGCCGAGATCGGCGTGAGGGTGAACCAGGCGGACAAGTCCTGGCGCGGAAGGGTGGCGCCGAACAGGTCCCCCAGGATCGGCGCCAGCGCGTCAATCACGAAGCCGGGGAAGATTCCGGTGAAAACGCAGAGCAGGCCTAGGCAGCCCATGGCCAGGCGCGAAAATCCGTCTACCTCGCGTGCATCGGCAGCGGCGGTCGAGCGCGGTCGCCCCAGGAAACTGAGGCCAAAGGCGCGCACGAAGGTGGCGGCCGCCAGGGCTGCCGCCAGGGCCAGCACCGCCCCTACCGCCGGAATGCTCAGGCGCAGCGCCCACGGGTCAAGTTCGGGGCTGACCAGGATCGCCTGGAAGGTCAGCCATTCCGAGACGAAGCCGTTGAGCGGCGGCAGGGCCGAGAGCGCGAGCGCCCCCACAAGCGCCAGCGCGGCCGTCTGCGGCAGGCGGTGGATCAGGCCGCCCAACCGGTCGATGTCGCGCTCGCCCGTGGCCGCGAGCACGGCACCCGCCACCATGAACATCAGCCCCTTCATGAGGACGTGATTGAAGACATGGAACAGCGCGGCGGCGAACGCCAGCGCGGCCCAACTGGCACGCTCGTTGCCGGTGAAGGTCAATGCCAGCCCAAGGCCGACGAAGATGAAACCGACATTTTCGATCGTGCTGTAGGCCAGCAAGCGCTTGAGGTCGCGTTCCATCATCGCCGAGAGGATGCCGAACGCCGCCGACAGGCCGCCGAGAATGATCAGCGGCAGCCCCCACCACCATTCCGGTGCTCCCAGAATGTCGAACACCACGCGGATGAAGCCGTAGATCGCGACCTTGGTCATGACACCGCTCATCAGGGCGGAGACATGGCTGGGGGCGGCCGGATGCGCCAATGGCAGCCAGACATGGAGAGGAACCAGCCCGGCCTTCGACCCGGCACCGATCAGGACCAGGGCCAGCACCAGGCTGTTCATGCCGCCACTGTTTTCGCGCAGGTGGGCAAAGTCGAAACCGCCGCTGCCGCCGGACATCAGGCCGAAGGCGAGCAGCAGCAGCAAGGTACCGAAGCTTGCCATGCAGAGATAGACGAAGGCGGCATGACGATTGGCGGCATCGCGATGCTGCGCCAGGACCATGGCCCAGGACGAGAGCGACATCAGCTCCCAGGAGAACAGAAAAACGAAGGCATCGTCGGCGACGATCACCAGGCTCATGCCGGCCAGGAACACCGGATAGAAGGGCAGCACCCGCAGCGGTGCCGATTCATGCCGCCCATAGCCCAGACCATAGATTGAGGCAGCGACGCCGCCGAGACTGGTCACGGCGAGAAAGAAGGCCCCCAGGGCATCGAGGCGCAGATGCGCGCCGCCGATCATGCCGGCGCCATCCAGCGCCGTCGCGGGCAGGCCGATCGGCAGCCACATGGCAACCGCATTGCCCTGCCGCAGTAAAAGCAGCAGGGCAGCCAGGCAGATGAGGGCACTGGCAATTCCCGCCCCGCCATAGACCAGCACACGCGCAAAATTCGGCCATCGCCGCAGCGTGACCGCAAGCGGCCCCAGGGCGAAGAGAGCCAGGATCGCAACCAGAATCCAGTCGAACGGCATCCAGTCGAGCAGCATTGTCTTTTGCGTCGCCCCCGTGGCGAAGATCGCGAGTCCCCCCGCTGATTGGACGGGTGGGTCGATTTGACCAGACGGACAGGCCCGATACCCCCGCAGGGAGGGTCGACTCGGGCTGAGTTCATGAAGTGGGCGCCACTATCGCGCGCCGACGGCCGCTTCAACAAGGCCGGCGTCACGGTCGCCTTGTCGCATGGGCTCACCGGATCGTGTCAGATGGGCTGTTGCGCCCATCGGGCCAGGATGGCAAGATTAGCTGTACACAGGAATAATAAGCGATGCCGGAATCCATCTGGCCATCGCAGCCAGCCGCCCTCGGTGCCATGCCGAAGGCGTTCAACAGGAGGATGTCTGGAAATGAACAAGCGGGAACTTTTGGGCGCCATCAGCGCGGGACGGATGACGCGGCGCGACATGATGAAGATGATGTCCGCGGCCGGCATCACTATGGCCGTGCTGCCGGTCAGCCGCGCCAAGGCGGCGGACGAGGCGATCAATTTCACCTGGGAAGGTTACAACGAGCCCGGGTTTCACCCCGGCTATATCGAAAAGCACGGCGCCTCGCCGGAGGGCCCCTATTTCGCCGATGTCGGTGAGGCCCTGGCCAAGGTCAGGAGTGGCTTCAAGGTGGACGTGGTCCACCCCTGCAATCTCGACCTCAAGAACTGGCGCGATGCCGACGTCATGCAGCCGATCGATACCAGCCGCCTGAGCAATTTCGGCAATCTGTTCGAGGGTCTGACAAAGCTCGCCTACGCCCAAGGCGATGGTGGCGAGCAGTATTTCATTCCGGTCGATTGGGGCAATACCTCGGTGCTCTATCGCCCCGATCTGGTTGAGATCGAGGAAGAATCCTGGAACTTGCTGTGGGACGAGCGCTATTCGGGCCAGCTCTCGATGTCGGCCGACGCGACCGAAGCGGTCGCCATTGCCGGCATCCTGCTCGGCGCTGCGGACCCGTTCAATCTCACCGATGACGAGTTGTCCAAAGCGAAGGATCTGCTGGTCAAGCAGAAGTCGCTGCTGCGCTTCTATTGGGACAGCAACTCGACGGTGGAACAGGCTCTTGCCTCGGGAGAGCTGGTGGCCTCGACCGGCTGGAACAGTTCGGTCGTGACCCTGCAGGGCCAGGGCGTTCCAATCAAGTTCGCCAATCCGAAGGAAGGCATCATGAGCTATTGCTGCGGCCTCGTCCTGATGAAGGATGCCCCGCATCTCGACAAGGCCTATGACCTGATCGACGCCATGATCGCGCCCGAGGCCGGCAAGTGGCTGATCGAATCCTACGGTTACGGCCACTCCAACAAGAAGTCCTTCGAAATGGTCGAGGATGCCATGCTGGCCGAGCGCAACCTGCCGAAGGACCCCAACGAGTTCTTCGCCAACGGCATCTTCCAGCGTCCGACGATGGATGCCGACCGTCTCCACAAGATGTTCGAGGAAGTGAAGGCCGGCGCCTGATCTCCAACGACCCGAACGCAAGCGGGTTGAATCGGCACTGGCATAAAAGGTACACGGGACCGGGGGTACGCCTCCGGTCCCGTGGCGTTGCGGCGGCGGTGGAAGCAGGATGACGGCAATTTCGGAAGCAGCCAGCGATCAGTATGACCAACCGGCCACGAGACGGCCGGAATGGGTCGACGGCCTGTGGCTAATCGCGCCGACGCTCGCCATCGTTGTCGGCATGATGCTGGTCCCGCTGCTGGCGATCATCATCGTCAGTTTCTGGACCCAGACCGGCTTTGACCTCGAAGCCACCTGGACCCTGGAGAATTATGCCCTGCTGTTCCAGCCGGAGGGCAAGCTCTACCGCATCCTGATCGTCAAATCTCTGTGGGTATCGCTGGTCGCCACCACCGCCGTGGTCGTGCTGGCCTATCCCATGGCGTATTTCATGGCCTTCCGCATTCAGCGCGGAAAGCTGATCTGGATCATCCTGCTGACCGTGCCGTTCTGGACCAGCTATCTGCTGCGCGTTTTCGCGTGGAAGGTGATCCTCGGTTTTAACGGCGTCATCAATTCCGGCCTGAAGGCGGTGGGCATCATCGGACCTGACGGCCTCTTCGAGAAGCCGCTGGAATTTTTGCTCTACAATCCAGCCTCCGTCACGATCACCCTGGCCCATGCCTGGGCGGCCTATGCGGTTCTGCCGATCTATGTCAGCCTGGAGAAGATCGACCGCTCCTATCTGGAGGCGGCCACCGATCTCGGCGATTCCAAATGGAAGCGGTTCTGGCGCGTCACCTTTCCGCTTTCCCTGCCCGGCACCATTGCCGCGATCCTGCTGGTGTTCATTCCGACAGTCGGCGACTACATCACGCCGACGCTGGTGGGTGGTCCTTCCGGCATCATGATCGGCAATTCGATTGCCAACCAGTTCATCAAGTCGAACAATGCGCCGCTGGGAGCGGCACTATCCTGTGTGATGATGCTGGCCATCACCGTGGCCGTCTGCCTGTTCCTGATGGCGATCGGCAAGAAGCGGCTGAAAGGGGCGGATATCTAGCCATGCAGTTCCTTCGCCGCCATCTCAATCCGTTGTCGTTTTTTGCGGTCAGCTACCTGCTGTTCCTCTATGTGCCGGTATTGCTGCTGCCGCTGTTCTCGTTCAACGACGATATCTATGTGCGCCTGCCGCTCACCGGCTTCACGCTGCAGTGGTACAAGAACCTGATGAACAACACGAGCCTGCTCTCGGCGCTCTGGTCGAGCGTGCAGGTCGGCATCGGTGTTTCCCTGGTCAGCACCCTGCTTGGCCTGATGGCGGCCCGCGCGATGACGCGCTACCGCCTGCCCGGTCGCCGCGGCATTTATGGCCTGATCCTGCTGCCGCTGGTCATTCCCTATATGGTGATCGGTGTCTCGACCCTGGTGATCCTGCGCCGCATGCTGGACGTTGACCTGACCCTGTGGACGGTGGGCGCCTCGCATGTGCTGATCACGGTGCCGCTTTCGATGCTGGTGCTGATGGCGCGCATGGAAGGTTTTGATCGCAGCCTCGAAGAAGCCTCGCGCGATCTCGGCGATTCTGCCTGGAAGAGCTTTCGCCGGGTGACGCTGCCGCTGGTGATGCCGGGCATCGTCTCCAGCTTCCTGCTCTGCTTCATCACCTCGTTCGACGAATATCTGCTGGCGTTCTTCCTTGCCGGCAGCGACGCCACCCTTCCCATCTTCATCTTCAGCAGCCTGCGCTTCCCGAACAAGATTCCGGACGTGCTGGCGCTGGGCAGTCTCATCCTGATGGTCTCGATCGTGCTCGTCGTGTTCGCCGAATGGCTGCGCCGGCGCGGGGTTTCCGGCAGCGATTCATCGGTTATCTGAGGGCGACATGGCGGCAGCAAACACCAATTCGATGATCTCTCTCCGCGCGGTCACCAAGCGGTTTGGCAATTTCACCGCCGTGGATGCGGCCACCTTCGACATCGCCGCAGGCGAGTTTTTCTCGTTGCTGGGCCCCTCGGGCTGCGGCAAGACCACCTTGTTGCGTATGATCGGCGGCTTCGAGCGGCAGAGCACCGGCGAAATCCTGATCGACGGCGAACCAATGGGAACGCGTGCTCCCAACCAGCGCCCGACCAACATGGTGTTCCAGAGCTACGCCATCTTTCCGCATCTCGATGTGGCGGAGAACATCGCCTACGGCCTCGCTAACCGGCCGGTCGACAAGGCGACGATCGCGCGCAAGGTTGCGGCGGCGCTGGAGATGATGCGCCTCGACGGATTGGGCAACCGGCGCACCAATCAGCTTTCCGGCGGCCAGCGCCAGCGCGTGGCCTTGGCGCGTGCCATCGTCTGCGAGCCCAAGGTGCTGCTGCTGGATGAGCCGCTGGGGGCGCTCGACAAGAAGCTGCGTGAGGAAATGCAGATCGAACTCAGGCAGTTGCAGAAGTCGCTCGGCATCACCTTCATCTTCGTCACCCACGATCAGGAAGAGGCGCTGTCGCTCTCCGACCGCATCGCCGTGATGGCGCGTGGCAAGGTACTGCAGATCGATACCGCGACGGCACTCTACGAGCATCCGAATTGCCGCGAAGTGGCAGGCTTCATCGGCAACATGAACTTCCTGGAGGGGCGCATTGCCGGCGTCGAGGGCGGCCTCGCCGCGATCGAGATCGGCGATGGTCAGGTGGTGAAGGTCCCGGCCAATGGCCAGGCGGCTGCCGGCGGCAACGCCATCCTGGCAATCCGACCGGAGAAGATCGATGCCCACGGGTCCGCGACCGCGCCACAGCCCGGGACCAATGCGATCCGCGCGCGGGCACGAGCCAGTTCCTATTTGGGCGATCGCAGCCTGATTCTCGCGGATTGGCGTAACGGCGCCGCGCCGGTCTCGGTCTCGTTGCAAAATCGCAAGTCCCTGTCGGGCGATGGTTCGAGCGGGATCGGCATCCCGGGGCCGGATTCGGAACTATGGTTAACTTGGCCGGTGGAAGCCGGTGTCCTGCTGACGTCTTGAGCCAGTTGCCGCCGCGCCACAGGGCGGCAACAGGGGGATCGGGCGTTAGTCTTGATTAATTCTGCGGTGCAGCGTAAAGAATTAATATGCTTTATCATGCCATTGAGGCGCAGTATCTGGCGCTGACGCCGTTCCGGATCGCCGCCGACGCTTGGCGTGATCTGCTCGCACATCCTCACAATCCCCTGGCCGAGACAACCCTCCACCGCGCGGGTGCCGCCGCCTGGGAGATCATGGGGCGCGCCACACGGCGACATGGCCGTCCCGAATTCGGGATCACCGAAATCGAGGTTGCTGGCAAAAGGGTCGCGGTATCGGAACGACTGGTCATGGGTGAGCCCTTCTGCCGCCTGATTCAATTCCAGCGTGATCTGGAGAAGCCCCGCAAGGACCCCAAGATCCTCCTGGTGGCGCCCCTGTCCGGCCATTTCGCCACCCTGGTGCGCGACACGATCGAAAGCCTGCTGGCCGAGCACGAGGTCTATGTGACCGACTGGCAGGACGCGCGCGAAGTGCCGCTGAGCGATGGTCTGTTCGGCTTTTCGGACTATGTCGACACGCTCATCCGCTGCCTGCGCCGGATCGGTCCGGGTGTTTCCCTGATGGCGATCTGCCAGCCGGCGCCGGCGGCGCTGGTCGCGGCCACCATGATGACCGAGGCAAAGGATCCAGCCGCGCCCCGTCACCTGATCCTGCTGGGCGGCCCGGTCGACACGGAACGGGGGCCGACGGAGGTCACCAAACTCGCGAAATCGCAATCCCTGGCAACCTTCGAGGCAGCGGCGGTCCATCATGTGCCGCCGATGCACCCGGGTGCCGGCCGGAAGGTCTATCCGGGACTCCTGCAGCTGACCGGTTTCATGTCGCTCAACCCGGACCGGCATTTCCGCGCCCATCTCGATTTTCTCTGGGCCCATGCCAAGGGCGACAATCGCTTCGCAACCGCCCATCGCCGCTTCTACGAGGAGTATCTGGCGGTGATGGACCTCGACGCCAAATTCTATCTCGACACTGTGCGCATCGTGTTCCAGGAACATGCCCTGACGCGCGGGACCCTCAGCCATCACGGCCAGCGCGTGATGCCGGCCAATCTGCAGAAAATCGGGTTGATGACCATCGAGGGCGGGCGCGACGACATTACCGGCACCGGCCAGTGCCATGCGGCGCATACGATCTGCAGCCGCATTCCCGATCGCCTGCGGTTGGAAGTGACGGAAGCCAAGGTCGGCCATTACGGTCTGTTCAGCGGCCGCTCCTGGCGAGAGCGTATCTGCCCGGCGATCCGCGACTTCATTCGCAACACAGATCCCAGATGAAAAAGGCCGCGGATCAGCGGCCATTCTGGCAGACGACGCCCCTATCCAAGATGACGCCGTCGCAATGGGAGAGTCTGTGCGACGGTTGCGGCAAGTGCTGCCTGGTCAAGCTGCGCGACGCCGATACCGATCAGGTGCTGTTCACCAACATCGCCTGTAAACAGCTCGATCTTCGTTCCTGCCGCTGCAAGGATTACGCCAACCGCAAGCAGATCGTGCCGGATTGCGTACAGCTGTCGCCCCGCAATCTCGGCCGCATCGACTGGCTGCCGGAAACCTGCGCCTACAAGCTGGTGCATCGGGGCGAGGATTTGCCATGGTGGCACCCGCTCGTCTCGGGCGACCCCCGAACGGTGCATCAGGCGGGCATCTCGGTGCGTCGACGCATCGTTTCCGAAAGGGCCGCCGGCGATCCCGAGGATCACATCGTCGACTGGATCAGCTGAGGACGCTCACGCATCCTCGTTCGGCAGCCAAGGGATTCGGGCCACCTCGATACCTTCGTCGTTGAGTTCGCGATGCTGTTCTTCGCTGGCCTCGCCATAGATGCCGCGCGCATCGGTCTCGCCATAATGAATCTTGCGCGCCTCGTCGGCAAAGCGGTCGCCGACATAGTCGCAGTTCTCTTCGACCTTGCGCCGCACTTCCGCCAGCTGCTCGCGCATGTTCTTGGCCATGACCGTCATGTTGGCGGCCGCCGCCTCGCCCTTCTTGCCGATCCGGGGCGCCATCAGCGCCTTGCCAACCTTGTGGTCGCCGCAGGTCGGGCATTCCACCAGCTTGCGCGACAGCTGCCGGTCGGCCGTGTTGCCGTCCTTAAACCAGATCTCGAAATTGTGGCCCTGGCTGCAATTGAGCTCGAATAGGATCATTTTCAGCGATACCTGTTGGACAATCCCGGTCGCCCGCGACAACCATGATGACTGGGGCATGGTGACTGGGGAATCTTAAGAAATATAAGCTTGGGCGCAAAAAATGCTACTGTCCCAAACCGATATCCGCCGCCATGTCGACAAAAGTGTGTGATGTGCCTGAACAGCTCCCGGCCCCATCCCCCGCCGCCTGGATTCAGCGCTACGCCGGGCTGATCGCCAAGGGTGGCGCCGTGCTCGACCTCGCCGCCGGGTCCGGCCGCCACAGCAGGTTCCTGACGGCGCGCGGCCATCCGGTGGTGGCACTCGACCGGGATGTGAGCCGGCTGCCGGAAGCCACGGCGGGATTCGAGGTTATCGCGGCCGATCTGGAAGACGGATCGCCCTGGCCCCTCGCCGGTCGCCACTTCGCCGCCATTGTCGTGACCAATTATCTTCACCGGGCGATCCTGCCCAATCTGGCGACCGCTCTCGCCCCCGGCGGCATCCTGCTCTACGAAACCTTCCAGCAGGGGAATGAGCGCTTCGGCAAGCCCAGCAATCCCGCCGTTCTGCTCGCCCCCGGCGAATTATTGGATTTCGCCGCGGCATCCGGGCTCACGGTTCTTGGCTATTTCAGCGGGACTGTCCGGCACCCGCGCGCGGCGGTGATCCAGGCGCTGGCGGCTAGAGCGCCGCGCTAGGGGCGCGGTCGCGCAGCTTCAGCAGCAGGACCGATCCCACAAGCATCAGCGCCGTCGAGTTGGCCAATATGAGCGAGACCGAGCCGATGACAACGCCATAGGCGAGCCACAGGATCTGGCCCGCGAACATCATCAGATACATGGTCAGCGAAACATCGCGGGCCGATCGATTGCGCCAGATGCGCAGCGCCTGCGGCAGGAAGCTGGTGGTGGTCAGGAGCGCGGCGGCGATGCCGATCACCTCGACCCAGAACTGGCCCGGGCTTGCCAAGCTGGCCGCTCAGGCACTCTTGGCCGGACGCGACGGCGTCACATGGCCGCTGGTCGGGTGGTCGCCCTTGGCGAGCTTCTCGATCCGATAGCGGCACATGGCGTCGTCCACGGTCGACCAGGATAGCCGCGACCACTCCGTCTTGGCGTCCTCATAGGTCTCGAACGGACCCGACCATTGCTCGCCACCACCCGGCGCCGGTTCCGAGAAGGTGGTGTCGCAATAGGGTCCGCCCACCACCCAGAAGCAGATGTCGCCGCCCTCTTCCTCGATCCGGTAGCGGGCATTGGCCTGATCAACCGTCTCCCAAGCACGCTTCTGCCATGCTGCCTTGGCGTCATCGTAGCTGGCGAAGGGCCCAATGCGCTCCTCCTTGCCGCCACCTGAAATGCGGTTGAAGTTCGTGTCGGCGTAGGTGCCGCCGATTACCCAGAAGCGGGCCATGATGTTTCTTCGGTTCCCTCATTCGGCATGCGGGCCGGATTGTTGCCGGTGGCCGCCGAAAACCGTGTTATCAGGCGCATTCTTAACTGGATTTCGAGTCGACGGCAAAGCATAAATCGCACTTGCAGGCAGCGGCGACTCGCATTTCGAGTCAATTGCCACCCAAATTCAGGCGGAGACAGCAATGACCGGAGACATGCGACCGGAAGATTTCAAGACGGTCTATGACCGCTTCCAGGCCAGCGTCTCGCGCTTCGATTGCGGCCGTTTCTGCGCGCCCCTCAACAACGGCCAGCCGGTCTGCTGCGATACGTCCCACGCCATTCCCGTGGTCGACAAGCCGGAGTTCGAGCTGCTCAAGGGCCGCACCGACCTGTGGCACCGCTACAAGCCAGTCGACGCCAATTCACGGCAGATCGTCGCCGACCTGCACAAGGGCTGCATGGCGATCGAGTGCAAGGGAGCCAGGTTCTGCGAGCGTGACAACCGCACCCTCGCCTGCCGCGCCTTTCCGTTCTATCCCTACTTCACCAAGGCCAATGAACTCGTCGGCCTCGCCACCTACTGGATCTTTGCCGACCGCTGCTGGCTCATCTCCAACATGCAGGTGGTGGAGCGCAAATTCATCCGCGAGTTCATCGCCGCCTATGAATACGTCTTCGACCGCGACCCGGAGGAAAAGGACGCCATGCGCCGGCAGTCCGCCAGCCACCGCCGCGTCGCCACCCGCAACAACCAGCCGATCCTGATCATCGGCCGCAACGGCGGCTTTCTGAAGGCGATGCCGCGCGGCGGCGAGATCAAGCCGGCGGGACCCCGGGACATGGTCAGGCACGGGCCCTACAAATCGCCCCGCGCCTATGCCCGCGCGGTGAAGGAGATGGACGGCGAAATGCCGAAGCAGTCGCCCTTCATCGACTGAGCGCATTCGGCAGTCTGACCCGGCCACCTGATCCGGCCGCCTGATCCGGCCGCTTGACACTGGTGCAAGCCGCCTTCCACTCTGGCGCCAGCCAGCCTTGGGGGGTCCTCAGCACCATGTCGCAAGCCTTTCCGCATCTCTTCCAGCCGCTTGAGCTTCGCCACAAGACGCTCCGCAACCGGATCGTCTTCGGCGCCCATACCGCCAACATGAGCGAGGGCGGCCTGCCGGGCGAGCGGCATCTCGGCTATTACCGCGAGCGCGCCCGGGGTGGCGCCGCCATGATCGTGGTGGAGCCGGTGCCGGTGAATGCGCATGCTGTGCTGACGCGCGGCAATTTCCGCCACGGCGACAACGCCGTCATTCCGCATTTCCGCCGCATCACTGACGCCTGCCACGAACACGGCGCGGTGATGATCCAGCAGCTCTATCATGTGGGCGCCCATGGCGACTGGGACAACTCCTTCGCCGCCAACCATTCGCCCTCCGGCGCCCCCTCGATGCATGACAGCGACGGCAGCCACCGCATGAGCGCGACGGAGATCGAGGCCACGATCGAGGCCTTCGCCGCTGCCGCCGGCCGCGCCCTGGCGGCCGGCTATGACGGGGTCGAACTGATGGCCGCCTATAACGCCATCATCGAGCAGTTCTGGTCGCCCCTGGCCAATCGCCGCGACGACAAATATGGCGGCAGTTTCGAGAAACGGATGCGTTTCTCCCACGATCTCCTCGCCGCGATCCGGCGCAGGGTAGGCGAGGATTTCATCATCGGCATGGCGATCAGCCTCGATCCCGGCAGCCCGGCCGCCCTCACCATCGAGCAGCAGGTCGAGATCGCGCTGTGGCACGAGAAGCTGGGACTCTACGACTATACGACGCTCGGCACCGGTTCCTATTTCGACTTCACCAAGATCATCCCGCCCTTCGTCTATGAGGACAAGATGGGGGCGCCCTTTGCAGAGGCGATGAAGGCGGCGCTCCGCACGGTGAAGGTGCAGGCGGAAAGTCATATCCGGACGCCGGAGAACGCCGATTATGTGATCGCTTCGGGCCAGGCGGACACGGTCAGCATCGTGCGCGGCCAGATTGCCGATCCGCATCTTGCCAACAAGGCCAGGGAAGGCCGGCCGGAAGATGTGCGCGGCTGCATCTCCTGCAACCAGATGTGCTGGGGCAGGCGCTCGCGGGACTACTGGATTTCCTGTCTCATCAATCCCAGCGCCGGACGCGAGTTCGAGTGGGGCGGCGATACCTTTGAGCCGACGGCTGCGCCAAAGACTGTTCTGGTGGTGGGCGGTGGACCCGCGGGACTGGAGGCCGCCCGTGTCGCCGCCGAGCGGGGTCATCGCGTGATCCTGGCAGAGGCCACCGAGCGCCTCGGCGGCCAGTTCCGCCTCGCCGGCCTGCAGCCACGACGCGGCCAGATCACCGATCTCATTGACTGGTATGAGCGGCAATTGGGCAAGCTCCAGGTGGATATCCGGCTCAATACCTATCTGGAGCGGGACGAGATCCAAGCGATCGGCGCCAGCAGCGTGATCCTCGCCACCGGCTCGCAGCCCGGCATGACCGGCTGGCAGCGGGCGCTGGCGCATCGCGATACGCTGCCTGGCATCGACGCGCCCAATGTCTGGTCGGTCGAGGATGTGATGCGGCGCGAGGCCCGGTTGGGTAGCCGCGTGCTGGTGCTGGACGATGGCGGCAATTGGCGCGGTCCCGGCACTGCCTGGCATCTGGCCGAGAAGGGTCACGTCGTCACCCTGCTCACCGCCGACGCCTATGTCGGCCGCGACCTTGCCCGCACCGCGGCCGATTTCCCGATGCGCGCGCGGCTCAAGCAGTTGGGCGTCAGTTTCGTCACCGATGCCGTGGTGATGGCATGGCATGGCGACGCCGCCACGATCCGCGATCTCGCCACCGGCAGGGAGGCGCGGCAGGATTTCGATTCGCTAGTGCTCGCTGCCACCAATATCCCCGATACGGCGTTGCAGGACGATCTCGCCGCTGCCGGCATCGCCCATCAGGCCATCGGCGACTGCCTCGCTCCACGCCACGCGGCGGCCGCCATCTATGAAGGCCGCAAGCTGGGGCTGTCGCTCTGATGCACCATCTCGATGCCGCGCGCATTCACGCGATCGCCGATTATCCGAGCCTGGTCGCGGCGTTGAAGCAGATGAATCGCGAAGGCGTCGACGCAGTCGATCGGACGCTGCTCAGCGAAATCC
>JAEUKV010000053.1 GCA_016794165.1 Rhodospirillaceae bacterium | reverse complement strand
CCTGCGAGACCTCCTACAAGGATCGCGCCGGCAAATATATGGGCCAGCGCGGCGTGACGCTGCCGCGGCTCTGACGGATCGGAACAGTCAAGATGGATCGCATCCGCATTCGAGGTGGGCGCCCGCTCACCGGCCAGATCAAGATCAGCGGCGCCAAGAACGCGGCCCTGCCGCTGATGGCGACCTGCCTGCTGACCGATGACGAGGTGCGTCTGGAGAACGTGCCGGATCTTGCCGACATCACGACCATGACCAACCTGCTCACCCATCTCGGCGTTGAGGTGACGACGCGGCAGTCGCTCAAGGATCGCTCGGTCATCTTCTCCGCCAGGGGATTGAGCGAGACCACGGCGCCCTACGATCTGGTGCGCAAGATGCGCGCCAGCGTCCTGGTGCTGGGCCCGCTGGTGGCGCGCCATGGTGTCGCCAAGGTATCGCTGCCGGGCGGCTGCGCCATCGGCACGCGACCGGTCGACCTCCACATCAAGGGCTTGCAGCAGCTGGGCGCCGAGATCGACCTCGATTCCGGCTATATCCTGGCGCGGGCGCCGGGCGGCCTCACCGGTGGCGAGGTGACGTTTCCCAAGGTTTCCGTCGGCGCCACGGAAAACCTGCTGATGGCGGCGACCCTGGCCAAGGGTGAGACCGACCTCATCAATGCGGCGCGCGAACCGGAAATCGCGGACCTCGCCAACTGCCTCAATGCGATGGGTGCCAAAATCGAGGGCATCGGCAGCGATCATCTGCATATCGTTGGCGTCGAACGCCTGCATGGCTGCACCCACCGGGTCGTCGCCGACCGCATCGAGGCCGGGACCTATGCCATGGCGGCGGCGATCACCGGCGGTGAGGTCGAACTGGTGGGTTTGCATCACGACCTCATCGGTGCTGCTGCGGCGACCCTGGCGCAGGCCGGCGTCTCGCTGATCGAAACGCCCGATGGGCTGCTGGTTAGGCGCGCCAATGGCGTGGTGAGCGGGGTCGATGTCATGACCGAGCCTTTCCCCGGTTTCCCCACCGATCTCCAGGCCCAGATGATGGCGCTGATGACCACGGCCGAGGGTGCCTCGATGATCACCGAAACGATCTTCGAGAACCGCTTCATGCATGTGCCGGAACTGACCCGCATGGGGGCCAGCATCAATGTGCACGGCTCGTCCGCCATGGTGCGCGGCGTGAAGAAACTGACCGGCGCGCCGGTGATGGCGACCGATCTCCGTGCCAGCGTGTCGCTGGTCCTGGCCGGCCTCGCGGCGGAGGGAGACACTTATCTCAACCGCGTCTATCATCTCGATCGTGGCTACGAGAAACTGACGGCGAAGCTGTCTAATTGCGGCGCCGAAATCGAGCGCCTGTCGGACGGGGCAGCGGAGTAGGCTGATGGACAAATCCGGTGCTGGCAACGATCTGCGTATCATGGCCAAGGATGCCGACGATCTGGCGATCGTCGCCGCCTGCCTGCAGGATGCCCTGGTGCCGGTCTCCGAGATTCAATTCCTCCCTGATGAGCAGCGCTTCATCATGCTACTCAACCGGTTCCGCTGGGAACGTCGGCCGGCCGGTCGTGCCGGGCAGGGCAGCGCCGAAGCGGGCGATGCCAGCTTCCACGATGCCGACGACTACTTCGACACCGAGCAGCGGATTCACTGCGGCCTGTGCATCGACAAGGTGGCGGCGGTGCGGAGCCGCGGGATCGACCTCAAGAAGCGTGGCGCCTTCCTGTCGCTGCTGACCCTGCAGCATGATGGCGCGAATCTCAATCTGGTCTTTTCCGGCGGCGGCGTCGTGCAGCTGTCGATCACGGAGCTGAGCGTCTTCATGCGCGACATGGGCGAGGGCTGGCCGACGCAGTGGCGCCCGGAGCATCGACTGGACGAGACCGCGCCCGGCACGGTGCGGCGATGAGCGAGGTTTTTGTCCTTGCCTTGCCGAAGGGGCGCATCCTGAGGGAAGTCCTGCCGGTCCTGAACAGGGCGGGTATCGAGCCGGAGGCGGCCTTTGCCGACGATAACTCTCGCGCGCTGCGTTTCAAGACCAACGATCCGAAGCTTGAGATCATCCGGGTGCGCAGCTTTGACGTCGCGACCTTCGTCGCCTTTGGCGCGGCTCAGCTTGGGGTCGCCGGCAACGACGTGTTGCTGGAGTTCGACTATCCTGAAATCTACGCGCCGGTCGATCTCAATATAGGTCATTGCCGCCTGTCGGTGGCGGAGCCCGCGGAAATGTCGGCGACGGACGATCCCACCCGCTGGTCGCATATCCGCGTGGCCACGAAATATCCCAACGTGACGCAGGCGCATTTCGCCGCCCGTGGTGTGCAGGCGGAGTGCATCAAGCTCTCGGGTGCCATGGAACTGGCACCGACGCTGGGTCTTTGTCGCCGCATCGTCGATCTGGTCTCCAGCGGCGCCACCCTGCGCGCCAACAACCTGGTCGAGATCGAGCGCATCGCCGAGGTGACGTCGCGGCTGATCGTCAACCGCACCGCGATGAAAACCTATCCGCGCGAAATCGGCGATTGGGTCGAGCGCCTGCGCCGCGCCGCGGCCTGACGCCCGGCCGGTGAGGGGGAGATGACCGAGGACAGCGGCAAACAGGGCGATGCCGGCGGTGCTGACGGCGGGCGTCTGGTTCGGATCGACCTAGACGAACAATCGACGGCGCGACGCTCGCCGGAAGTGGAGCGCGAGCGCGCCGTCGCCATCTTCGACCTTCTGGAGGAGAACGAGTTCCGCCCGGCGATCGAGCATCTCGGGCCCTATCATCTCGGCCTCTCGATCGAGGAGAACCGTCTGGTCTTCGACATCAAGAACACTGACGATCAGGACCTCTACAAGTTCATCCTCTCGCTCTCGCCGTTTCGCCGCATCGTCAAGGAATACTTCGACATCTGCGAAAGTTACTATCAGGCGATCAAGTCCGCCTCGCCGTCGCAGATCGAGGCAATCGATATGGGCCGGCGTGGCCTCCACAATGAAGGGTCCGAAATCCTGCGCGACCGGCTGGCCGGCAAGGTCGACGTCGACTTCAATACCGCGCGACGGCTGTTCACGCTGATCTGCGCGCTCCACGTCAAGATGTGAGGATGCATGCCGCAGGGCCTTCCCGGCAGTGTCCTCTTCTGCTGTACCTTCAACGCCGTGCGCTCGCCGATGGCGGAAGCGATCCTGAAGCATCTGCACGGCTCGCATATCTTCGTGGATTCGGTCGGCGTGCGCGCGGAGGAGCCGGACGGCTTCATGATTACCGTGATGGACGAAATCGGCATCGATGTCGGCCGGCATCGCCCCAAGACCTTCGACGATCTGGAGGACGAGTCCTTCGACCTCATCATCTCGCTCTCGCCCGAGGCGCAGCACAAGGCCGTCGACATGACCCGGACCATGGCCTGCGATGTCGAGTTCTGGAACACGCTCGACCCCACCATCGTTGAGGGCAGCCGTGAGGAACGCCTGGAGGCCTATCGCACGGTGCGCGACGGCCTCATGCGCCGAATCCGCGAACGGTTCCCGATGCAGGGTGCCCCGCAGATCTGATTCTGGTTAAAACCGAATATTATCAATGGAGTAGCTTGGGTGACGGGCGGACAATTGAGCTTTCCGCCGATTTCAGTATCATCCGCGCCGAATGCGGTCGGAGACCCGTATGAAGGGTGCCGGCTTCGCCATGGACGAGGAGTTGAATGGCAAAAGAGGATTTGATCGAGTTTCCGGGCACGGTGCTGGAACTGCTGCCGAATGCCATGTTTCGGGTGAAGCTCGACAACGATCACGAGGTCCTGGCGCATACCTCGGGAAAGATGCGCAAGAACCGCATCCGCGTTCTGGCGGGCGACAAGGTGAATGTCGAAATGACTCCCTATGATCTCACCAAGGGTCGCATTACCTTCCGGTTCAAGTGACGACCGCCGGGCCCACGCCAGTCGTATGATCCTGGCGGCATGATCCTGGCGGCATGAGCAAAGGCGAATCCCATATGGCCCCCTTCATCCTGGCGTCGGCTTCACCGCGCCGGCTCGACCTGCTGCGGCAGATCGGTATCGTGCCGGACGCGATCGATGCGCCGCGGATCGACGAAGCGGTGGCACCGCGTGAAATCCCCGTCGCCTATGCCCGGCGCATGGCGCTGGCCAAGCTCTCGGAAGTAGGCGCCCGCCATCCCGGCGCCTTTGTGCTCGGCGCCGATACGGTGGTTGCCTGCGGCCGCCGCATCCTGCCAAAAGCCGAGGATGTGGCAACCGCCAGGTCGTGCCTCGAATTGCTCTCCGGTCGCCGCCACCGGGTCCTGGGCGGCATCGCGATCCAGGCGCCTGACGGTCGCCGGGCCGTGCGCGTGGCGACGACCGCGGTCGCCTTCAAGCGGCTGAGCGCGGATGAGATCGCGCGCTATCTCGCTGGCGGCGAATGGCACGGCAAGGCCGGCGGCTACGCCGTGCAGGGGGGCGCGGCCGCTTTCATCCCGTCGATTTCCGGTTCCTACAGCAATGTGGTCGGTCTCAGCCTCGCCGACACCTATGCCATGCTGGGCGGCCTCGGCTATCGGTGGTCCTGATGGCCGACGACATCTTCCTCAGCATCAATGACGAACGCAGCGAACTTTATCGCTGGTCGGGGGGCCGCCTCGCGCAGGTGGCGATCGAACGCAAGGGCGAGGGTTCCCCGGTTGGCGGCGTCCATCTCGGCCGCGTGCTGCGGGTCGAGCCCAGCCTCAATGCCGCCTTCGTCGAGATCGGTCTGGAACGGCCGGGCCTGCTGCCCTTGAAGAAACAGGGTACCGGCCCGAGCGAGGGCGATGCGGTCATCGTGCAGGTGCGACGGGGAGGGCGCGAGGAAAAGGGCGTTCGGCTTACCGCCAGCGTTCGCGCCTTGGTCGATGTCGTGGCCCTCGCCAGGGGCAAGCAGCCGCCCGCTTTGCTGCTGCCGCCGCCCGCCTTGTGGCAGGTGGCGCTGGAAGCTCTGGCGCCGGAACAGGTTGCGCGCATCGTTTGCGACCGGCGAGTGGACGTGGCGCCGGTGAGCGACTGGTGCCGGCGACATCGTCCGGGCATGGAAGGGAAGGTGGTTTTTCAGGCGGAGCGGGACTGGGTGCCGTCGCGCCGCGACATCGACGAGGCGGTGGCCGAGGCGCTGGAGGAAACCGTGCCGCTGCCGGGTGGCGGCCAGTTGCTGATCGAACCGGTCCGCACGCTTACCGCCATCGACGTCAATTCCGCCGCGGCCACGGCCGAGAAGGGGATCGAGCGCACCGCCCTCTCGGTCAACCTGGCGGCGGCGCGGGAGATCCCGCGGCAGCTGGCACTGCGAAATATCGGTGGTATCGTGGTGGTGGATTTTATCGACCTCGAGAACCGCAACAAGCGGGACCAGGTGATCGCGGCCCTGCGCGAGGCGGTCGCAATCGACCCGGCCATTGAATGGGTCGGCAACATGTCGCGCCTCGGCCTGGTGGAACTCCTGCGACGGCGCAGCGGCCCCAGCCTTGCCGAGATGTGGCGCGCGGCGGGTTCAGGGAGCGGGCACCATGGCTAAGTGTCCGATCTGCGGCAAGCCCGCCTCCCCGGCGCACCGGCCGTTCTGCTCGGCGCGCTGCAAACAGATCGACCTCAACCGCTGGCTGAGCGAGGTCTACCGGGTTCCCGCCGAGACCCCGCCAAGCGAGGATGACGACAAGTCAAGCGATTGACGAATCAGCCGAAATTGGCTCTCGGCCAGGTTTTATTTGCGGCTGGACAAGGCCCGCCAAAGCCATTAAATATCCGCCCGTCCACCGGGCGCCCAGGTAGCTCAGTTGGTAGAGCAGCGGATTGAAAATCCGCGTGTCGGCGGTTCAACTCCGTCCCTGGGCACCATTTCCCCCGCGTCATCTCGCCATTTCCGCGCGCGCCATCGGATCGGGCAAGTTCCATCAGTCCCCGCTGAACATCTTCGCCGCGAAGTATTTCGTCGGCTGGTTCGTCTATCCCAATGTGACCTTCAACGTCTTCCCCGGCTGTCCCAACGTCACCATCTACAACATGATGCCGACGGGACCCCAGACGACCCACGAATATCTCGACTTCCTGCTGCCGCAGAAGACCCCGACCGAAGAGGAAATGGCAGCCATCAAATACCTCGACGATGTGCTGCAGCCCGAGGATATCGACCTGGTGGAGAGCGTGCAGCGCGGCCTCAACTCGCGCGGCTACAACCAGAGCCGCTATGTCGTCGACGCCGAGCGTTCGGACCAGAGCGAGCATGCCCTGCATCACTTTCATTCGCTGGTGTTGAAGTCGCTGGAAGGATAGTCCCTCAGCCCGGCGCCAATTCGGCCGACGGCCATAGATCGGAATCGTTCGGGTCGGGATCCACGCCCAGGGCCGTCGCCGCCAATTCGGCAATGGCGAGGCTTGCTGTCAGGCCGGGCGATTCGATCCCGAAGAGACTGACCAAGCCGGGTGCGCCATGCGCGGCAGGCCCGTCGATGCGGAAATCGGCATCGGCTTCGTCCTGACGTGCCAGTTTGGGCCGGATCCCGCTATAGCCAGCGGCGAGTGCGCCGTCGCGCAGCGCTGGAAAATACCGCCGGATGGCCGCATAAAAATGTTCGCCGCGCGCCGGATCGACGTCGTAGTTGATGCGGTCGACCCATTCCACATCCGGCCCGAACCTGACCCGGCCGCCGAGATCGAGCGTCACATGGACGCCGAGGCCGCCCGGCTCCGGCAGGGGATAGATCAGGCGGGAGAAGGGCGGTCGCCCGCCAGTGAGGGTGAAGTAATTGCCCTTGGCGAAATAGGTTGTCGGGACGGCGGCGGGCGCCAGTCCGAGCGAGTTTGCAACTGCGCTGGCGCCGAGGCCAGCGGCATTGACAACCGTGCGCGTCGCAAGCTCGTCGGGGTCAGGCCCGCCGGTGCGGATCCGCCAGTGATCGTCGCGTCGCGTCCCGCCCAGAACCGGCGCATGAAGGGCGAGGACCGCCCCGGCCGCTTCGGCCTCGCCCAGATAGCTCAGCATCAGTTGATGGCTGTCGACGATGCCGGTGCTGGGCGAGAGCAGGGCGCCTGCGCAGGATAGGGCAGATTCCAACGAGAGGGCCTCGCTGCGTGTCAAAAGCTTGAGATCGCCAACACCATTGGCGCGGGCCTTTGCCAGGAGGGTGTCCAGTCTCGGCAGATGCGGCTCATCCGCTGCCACAATCAGCTTGCCGCAGCGTCGGTATGGGACACCGCGCATTTCGCAGTACCGATAGAGCGCGGCACGGCCGGCGACGCATAACCGCGCCTTGATGCTCCCGGCTGGATAGTAGATGCCGGCGTGGATAACTTCGCTGTTGCGGGCACTGGTCTCGCTGCCGATGGCAGCACCGGCCTCGACGATGACGATCTCTCGCCCGGCACGCGCGAGGCGCCGGGCGATGGCGAGGCCGATGACACCGGC
>JAEUKV010000320.1 GCA_016794165.1 Rhodospirillaceae bacterium | reverse complement strand
ACTGGTCTCACCCGACGACAGGCTGGTGCTCTATGAGCGCAAGGACCGGCATCCGGCGGGCTATCAGCTCTGGCTCGCCGCGATTGACGGCTCTTTCGACCGCGAGATCGTCAATCTCGGCGACGATCTCAAGGTCGACGGTGCCTGGTCGCCGGACGGTGCATCGGTCGTGCTGGCCGGCGACGGAAAGGAAGGGCGTCGCATTGGACTCTGGTACCGTGACAGCGAGGTCATCGACTGGCTGATCGACGATCCCGCCCGCAATCCCGAGGATGCCGACTGGCTCAGGCGGTCGACCCACATCGTAATCGAGGAGGTGCGCGCGGCGCGGCTGGCCAACCGCCTGCTCGACCCCGGGACCGGGATCGAGACCCCCTTTCAGCCGGGCCCCGGTTCCTACGCGCCCATCGGAATCAACGCCGCCGGAGAATGGCTCGCCTGGCACTACGCCGCGCAGGTGCCGGACCGGATCCTGCGGCTCGCCGCCGCCGCACCCTTCGCCGAACTCGGTCCGGTGGCGCGGCATCCGGGCGGAAGGGACACGGTACCGCAATTCCTGCGGGCAGCCGAGGATTATCGCTGGCGCTCGGCCGACGGCCTCGAGATTCAGGGCTGGCTGTACCGGACCGCGACCGCATCGCGCGGCACCATCCTGCTTGTCCATGGCGGCCCAACTCACCATGACGAGGACCGCTTTGATCCCGAAATCCAGTACTATCTCGCCTGCGGCTTCAACGTGCTGGCGCCCAACTACCGCGGCTCGACCGGCTTCAGTCTCGCCTTCGAGGAATCGATCAAGAAGGACGGCTGGGGCGGTCTGGAGCAGGAAGACATCCGCGCCGCTGCCGAGGCGCTGATCCGCGACGGGATCGCGCAGCCGGGCAGGATCGGCATCACCGGCACCTCCTATGGTGGATACTCCTCCTGGTGGGCGATCACCCATTTCCCGGTCGAGACCATCGCCGCGGCCGCGCCGATCTGTGGCATGACCGATCTGGTGGTCGACTATGAGACCACCCGGCCGGATCTGCGGCCCTATTCCGAGGAGATGATGGGTGGTTCGCCGGCGAGTGTGCCGGAGCGTTATCGCGATCGCTCGCCGATCCACTTTGTCGACCGGATCAAGGGCAGGCTGCTGATCGTCCAGGGCGAGAACGATCCCAATGTGACGCCGCAGAACGTGACCGACGTGGTCAACCGATTGAAGGCCGCCGGGATCGATTTCGAACTGCTCACCTTTGCCGATGAAGGTCACGGCATCGTGCGGCCGGAAAACCAGCGGATATTGTTCCGGCGCCTGGCGGAGTTTTTTGCCCGCGCCTTCGCCTGACCTGTTCCGTCCGCCTACGTGTTCAAGTCTCGCTCCACATCCGCAGCAGATTGGCATGGACGCCGAAGGCGAGATTGGTCTCGGGGGCGTCGGGCATGGTGGCGTGCAACCGGTCACGAATCTGCAGAATGTCGCTCAGGATCTGCCGCTGGCGCTCGTCGCGCACATAGGACTGTACCCAGGTCACCGCTACCAGCCGCTCGCCTTTAGTCACCTCGGCCACCTCGTGCAGCGTGCTTGAGGGGTAGATGACCGCGTAGCGCGCCGGCAGCTTTACTTCCTGCGGACCGAAGGGCGAATGGATCCGCAATTCACCGCCGTCATACTCGGTGGCGTCATTGATGAAGACAGTGACCGACACATCTGAGCGCTCGCGCTGAAAGGCGTTGCCCATCAGGGCGTCGTCGATGTGACGGCCATAGCTCATGCCTGGTCGGTAGCGGCTGATGAGGGGCGGCCGGATTCGGTGCGGGATGGCGCCGCGACGGAAAAGCGGGGAGCGCGCCAGCGCCTGCACCACGATTTCCTGCATCTTCTGCTTGCCGTCCGCTTCCTTTCCGACCTGCTCGTTGTTCTTCACCCGTTTGGCACGGAAGCCGGCTGTCACTTTGCCGTCGACAAAGGTGATGGCGCTGGCAAGAGTCCGCAGTTCCTGCTGTTCCGGTTCGGTCAAAATGTCCGGGATGACGACGATCATGGGGCTGTTTCCGGTGGCTTCGTGGTTGGCTATCCGATTTTCTAGCGCAGCA
>JAEUKV010000222.1 GCA_016794165.1 Rhodospirillaceae bacterium | reverse complement strand
GCGGCCCAATTACGAGTTTGCCACCGAGACCCGCGAGGAACTGATCTACAACAACGACAAGCTGTTGCAGAACTGCGAGCGCTCGGAAGCCGAACACGCGGCGAACATCGCCGCCGACGCGCCCAAACCCAGAACCGCGCCGGGTGGGGGAGAACAGCCAGATGATCGTTGAGACCATCGCCTTTTACGTTTTTGCCGCAGTCGCCGTCGTTTCGGCGCTGCTGGTGGTCGGCAACCGCAATCCGGTCTATTCGGTGCTGTTCCTGATTCTGACCTTCTTCAATGTGGCGGCCCTTTTCGTCCTGATCGGCGCCGAGTTCCTGGCGATGATGCTGGTGGTCGTCTATGTCGGCGCCGTCGCCGTACTGTTCCTGTTCGTGGTGATGATGCTCGACATCAACTTCGTCGAGTTGCGCCAGGGCTTCGTCAAATACCTGCCGATCGGCGCCGTCGTCGGCGTCATTCTGGCGGCGGAGCTGATCTTCGTGATGGTCGGAACAGGTCTCGGCACCGCACCGGCGGCTGCGCCGACCCCGGCGCTGACCGAGTTCACCAATACCGAAGCACTCGGCAACATCATGTACACCCAGTATTTCTACTTGTTCCAGGTGGCGGGCCTGGTGTTGCTGGTGGCGATGATCGGGGCCATCGTGCTCACCCATCGCGACCGCGGGGGTGTGCGCCGCCAGCGCATCGCCACCCAGGTGGAGCGCGGCCGCGATTCGGTCGAACTCAAGAAAGTCCAGTCAGGGGAGGGAGTGTGACGCCATGAGCATCGGCATCGAGCACTACCTGACTCTCTCGGCAATCCTGTTCACGATCGGGATCTTCGGCATCTTTCTCAATCGCAAGAACGTCATCATCATCCTGATGTCGGTCGAACTGATGCTGTTGGCCGTCAACGTCAACATGGTCGCCTTCTCGCATTTCCTGGGTGACATGGTGGGGCAGGTTTTCGCCATGCTGATCCTGACCGTCGCCGCGGCCGAGGCCGCGATCGGTCTTGCCATCTTGGTCGTCTTCTTCCGGACTCGCGGCTCGATCGCCGTCGAGGACGTCAACATGATGAAGGGCTGACATGAATATCGACGTCGCCATCGTCGCCCTTCCGCTGCTGGGCGCTCTCATCGTCGGCATCGGCAACCGCCGGCTTGGCGACCATGCCGCGCAATGGATCACGTCGGGCCTGATGCTGCTTGCCATGGTGCTGGCCTGGTTGGTGTTCTTCGATGTGACCGGTAGCGGCGTGGCGCGCACGACCGAGATCTTCACCTGGTTCGAGACTGGTACTTTCCGTGCCGCCTGGGCGGTCCGCGTCGACCAGCTCTCGTCGGTGATGCTGATCGTGGTGACGACCGTCTCCGCCATGGTGCATGTCTATTCTATCGGCTACATGCACCACGACAAGTCGGTGCCGCGTTTCATGGCCTATCTGTCGCTGTTCACCTTCTGCATGCTGATGCTGGTGACAGCCGACAACTTCATCCAGATGTTCTTCGGCTGGGAGGGCGTCGGGCTCAGTTCCTATCTGCTGATCGGATTCTGGTTCGACCGGCCGACCGCCAATGCCGCGGCGATCAAGGCGTTCCTGGTGAACCGGGTGGGAGATTTTGGCTTCGCGCTGGGTATCATGGGCGTGTTCCTGGTCTTCGGCACGGTCGAGTTCAAGCCGGTCTTCGATGCCGTGCTCACCGGCAATTTCCCGGCCACATTCGACTTCCTCGGCTATCAGGTCGAGACGCTGACGGCGCTTTGCCTGCTGCTGTTCGTGGGCGCCATGGGCAAGTCGGCGCAGCTTTTCCTCCACACTTGGCTCCCCGACGCGATGGAGGGCCCAACCCCGGTCTCGGCCCTCATTCACGCCGCGACCATGGTGACCGCCGGTGTCTTCATGGTCTGCCGCCTGTCGCCGATGTTCGAATATGCACCCTATGCCAAGGACGTGGTGACCATCGTCGGGGCCTCGACCGCGTTCTTCGCGGCCACCATCGGGCTCACCCAGAACGATATCAAGCGCGTGATCGCCTATTCGACCTGCTCGCAGCTCGCCTACATGTTCTTCGCAGCAGGCGTCGGGGCCTATGGCGCCGCCATGTTCCACCTCTTCACCCATGCCTTCTTCAAAGCGCTGCTGTTCCTCTGCGCCGGTTCGGTGATCCACGCCATGTCGGGCGAGCAGGACATGCGCAAGATGGGCGGCATCTACAAGCTCATTCCCATCACCTATGGATTGATGTGGATCGGCAACCTGGCCCTGGCCGGTGTTGGTATCCCGGGCGTCTATGGTTTTGCCGGCTTCTACTCCAAGGACAGCATTCTCGAATCCGCCTTTGCCGCCCATAGCGGTGTGGGGCAATACGCCTTCTGGCTCGGCATCGTCGGCGCGGTGATGACGGCGTTCTATTCCTGGCGCCTCATCTATCTCACCTTCCACAACAAGCCGCGCGCCTCCCATGACGTGATGCACCACGTCCATGAAAGCCCCTGGGTCATGCTGGCCCCGCTCTTCGTGCTGGCGGCGGGAGCCCTGGCGACCGGGATTATCTGGTACGAGAGCTTCGTCGGTCACTACATGGAGCAGTTCTGGGGCGCGTCGCTGCATTTTGCCGCCACCAATCACGTCCCGCACGCGGCACATGAGGTACCGCTCTGGGTGAAACTGCTGCCTTTGGCGGCCGGTCTCAGCGGCATCCTGTTCGCGACCTATGCCTATGTCATGCGCACGGAACTGCCGGCGAAAATCGCCGGCGCGCTGCGGCCGCTCTACCTCCTTTCCTACAACAAGTGGTATTTCGACGAACTCTACGACGCGCTCTTCGTCAACCCGGCCAAGGCCCTGGGTCGCTTCCTGTGGAAAGGCGGCGACGGCGCGGTGGTCGACGGCGCCATCAACGGCCTTGCCTGGCTGACCGGCAGTTTCCTCGCCAGGCGCGCCGGGCGCCTGCAGACCGGCTATGTCTATCACTACGCCTTCGTCATGCTGATCGGCATTGTCGCGCTGGTCTCATGGTACATCTTCGCCTTCGCCAAGTGAGACCCAGATGAGCGGCAGCATGCCCATCCTCAGCCTGACCACCTTCCTGCCGCTCGTCGGCGCGGCGCTCGTCCTCATCCTCCGAGGCGACGAGGCGGCGGTCGCCCGCAACGCCCGCTATGTGGCGCTCTGGACCTCGCTTCTGACTTTCGCCGTGTCGCTCGTGATCTGGTTCGAGTTCGACCGCTCGATGACCGGTTTCCAGTTCGTCGAGAAGACGGAATGGCTGCCTTCGCTCGGCATCAACTATCACATGGGCATCGACGGCATTTCGATGACCTTCGTGCTGCTCTCCACCCTGCTGACGCCGATCTGCATCCTGGCCTCCTGGGAGGCGATCGAGAAGCGGGTGAAGGAATACATGATCGCCTTCCTGGGGCTCGAGGCCCTGATGGTCGGCACTTTCTGCGCGCTCGATTTCATCACGTTCTATGTGTTCTTCGAATGCGTCCTCATTCCGATGTACCTCATCATCGGCATCTGGGGCGGCGCGCGCCGGGTCTATTCGGCGATCAAGTTTTTCCTCTTCACCCTCGCCGGTTCGGTGCTGATGCTGCTGGCGATCCTCGCCATGTATCATCTCGCCGGGACCACGGACATTCCCACGCTGATGGCCTTCACCTTCGACCCGGACGTGCAGTTCTGGCTGTGGCTGGCGCTGTTCGCCTCCTTCGCGGTCAAGGTGCCGATGTGGCCGGTCCACACCTGGCTGCCCGACGCCCATGTCGAGGCGCCGACGGCGGGCTCGGTGATCTTGGCCGGCGTGCTCCTGAAGATGGGTGCTTACGGGTTCCTGCGTTTTTCCATTCCGATGCTGCCCGAAGCCTCGGCCTATTTCACGCCCCTGGTCTACGGCCTCAGCGTCGTGGCGGTGATCTATACCTCGCTCATCGCGCTTGCCCAGGAGGACATGAAGAAGCTGATCGCCTATTCCTCGGTGGCGCATATGGGCTTCGTTACCGCCGGCATCTTCTCGATGACCCAGCAAGGTCTTGAAGGGGCGCTGTTCCAGATGCTCTCCCACGGTATCGTTTCAGGGGCGCTCTTCCTCTGCGTCGGCGTGATCTACGACCGGCTGCATACGCGCGAGATCGCGCGCTATGGCGGGCTGGTCCACCGCATGCCGAAA
>JAEUKV010000218.1 GCA_016794165.1 Rhodospirillaceae bacterium | reverse complement strand
CCCCGCTCGCGCCGCCTCGATCGTGGCGTTGAGGGCGAGGAGATTGGTCTGGCTGGCAATGTCGTTGATCAGATGGATGATGTCACCGATCTTGTTGGCCGCTTCGGTCAGTTCCGCCACCGAATGGGTGGTGACACTGGCTTGTTCCACCGCCCGCGCCGAGATATCGTTCGAGCGCTGCGCCTGGCGATGGATTTCGGAAACTGACGCCGTCAGTTCCTCCGCCGCCGCGGCGATGGCCTGCGCATCGCCGGAACTCGCCGCCGAGGCCTCCGCGGCGGCGGATGCCTTGTCGGCGCTGCTGCCAGCGACTCTGGCCAGGTCATCGGCCAAAGATGCCGCCTTTCCGGTTCCCGCCGTTACCTGATCGATCACGGACTGCACCGCCTGCTCGAATTCACGGGCAATGCGCGAGAGCAGTTCGCCTTGCGCCAGCTTGGCCTTGCGCTCTGTCTCGCGCTCCTGGATCGCCGCCGCCTCGGCCGCCTGGCGGGCCTGATCGGCCTCGCCCAGAGCCACCGCGCTGCGGGCGAGCGACATGGCGAGATAGTGAGACACCCAGATCAGAACCGCCGCTTCGATCACCACAACTACCGCATGCAGGACGACGCGAATGAAGTTGCCGCCGTCGGGAAACACGGCCAGCGGCAGGGCGAAATTGAGAATCAGGTGATGGAGCGCGATGGTGACCGTCGCCACCAGGATGGCGCGCCAGTCGCAGAACGCGGTCAGCATGGCAAGTGCTGCGAAGAAATACATGTGAACGTCGATCTGGAAGGGATGGCCGCTCATCACAGCAACAAGTACGCCGATCATCAGCATCATGGCAACGGACAGGAACAGCCGGGCAGCCAAGCCCTTGCTGGTCGCGACCGCAATCCCGGACAGAATGGCAAGAGCGATGGCCAGTCCGGACAACAGGCCGATACCACCCTGGATAAGCCAGTCCAGTCCCGCTACCAGCGGCACATGCAAGAAGAGGTAGAGCACCAACAGGCGCGCCACCTTGGTGCGCAGCGAATCGATTGCACTCACGAACTTTCTCCTGGGCGTTTGTTGTTGGCGCAGCCGATGGTCTCGTCGGCGCGCAGAACCAGCGCGGCTCCCGCCGCGTAGAGTCGGTCCGCCAGCAGCGGATCCTCGGAAACGGCAATGATCGAGCCGGGCCAGCCGCCCGGACTGACAATGCGCCCACCCGCCGCCGCGACGATGCCGACTGCGGCATCGTCCCAGGCGAAGACGGCGACCGGAGCGCCCGCAGCGTCATCCGGGGCCAAGCTGATCGCCCCCAACGTGCCGACGCCTGCGACCGCCAGAAAAAGCGCGGGCAGATAGGAGGTCCAGGAACCAGGATGCATGATGTTGCCTCGCTCCATCCCCGTCACGACACGGGTGATGTGCCGACAGATTAGCCGTTCAATACCAAGAGAATGTTAATGACGTTGATCAGTAATCTAGGATGAACATCCCATCATACTGCCGTCGGCTTGATCCGGGCGGCCCGCGGCCCGCGCCAGACCACCAGGCCGAGCCCGGCCAGGATGACGGCGCCGCCGAGGAGCAGGGCCGGCGGCAGGCGCTCGCCCAACTGCCAGGCGGCGGTGGCGACGCCGAATACCGGCATCAGCAGGAGGAAGGGGGTCAGTTCGTCGATCCGATGCCGCATCAGCAGCCAGTACCAGATCGAATAGGGCAGGGCGAAGCCGAGCAGCGCGATGCCGCCCACCGCCGCCCAGCCCGTCAAGGGAATGGTGCCGAGCGCGGCGAGACCGCTTCCTTCCACCAGCAGCGCCACCACGATCATCTGCGGTGCCGCATGGCGGGCCATGGCGGCATAAAGTGTCATGCCGTGATCCTTGGCGACGACGGGGATGACCGCCTGTGTGATCGCCCAGGAGCAGACGCAAAGAACCATCGCGCCCACGCCCAGCAAATCCGCCGTGCCTTCCGGCTTGCCGATCACGATGGCCACGCCGATGAGGCAGATGAGCGAGCCAAGTCCATTCTTCAGGCTGGGCTTGTCGCGACCCATGACCCAGGAGGCCACCACCGCCACCGGCAATTGCAGCTGCATCAGCAGTACCGCCGTGGAAGCCGGCAGCAGCATCAGCGAATAATAGACCATGGTGCTCTGGATGGTGCAGCCGAACAGGGCCAGCAGGAACAGCGTCTTGCCCCCGGTCCTGGCGCGCGGCACCAGGGGCGAGAGTACCAGGCTCACGATGAGATAGATCAACGTCACCAGGATCACCGGCGAAAACCAGGCCGCGACCGCGGGCTTTGCCAGCGTATAGATCGGCCCCCAGAAAATCTGGATGGAGACGGCGAGGGCGATATGGGCGAGGGGCATCGAGGTCTCTGCGAGTGCCGGGCCCGCGGGATTGGGCCGGCCAGGAAGCGTCGGCGGCACTCTGCCCCGAATGCGGTGTGGCCGCAAGTTGCGTTATGGCGGCTGGCGCAGGGCGAAGATGAACCCGTAATCCCCGTTATCCACAGGCGAGGGCGGCTTGTTCCGGGGTGGGCCGGGGGCTAGAGTCCGCCTCCCGAATCGCCCTGATCCGGGACTCTCGTCCAGTCACGGAGACTTCACATGGCCGATGCCGGCGGCATTGCCGCGGACCACCTCAAATCCTTCATCGAGCGCATCGAGCGCCTGGAAGAGGAAAAGGCTGCCATCGCCAACGATATCAAGGAAGTCTATGCCGAGGCCAAGGGCACCGGCTTCGACACCAAGATCATGCGCCAGATCATCCGGCTCCGGAAAATGGAGCCCAATGACCGCCAGGAGCAGGAAGAATTGCTCGACATCTACATGCGCGCCGTCGGCATGGTGGCTTAGGCACCGCTCCTGTTGCGAGGGGAGTCTAGCCGCTGATTGGCCCGGCGTGATGGCAGGCCACCATGTGATCGCGGCCGACCGACTCCAGCGGCGGCATCACGTCAGCGCAGATCCCGGTTGCCTTCGGGCAGCGTGTGCGGAACGGGCAGCCCGAGGGCGGGTTGAGCGGCGAGGGCAGGTCCCCCGTCAGCACCAGGCGCTGCTTGGCACGCTCAATATCCGGGTCGGGCACGGGCACGGCGGAATTCAGTGCCTGGGTATAGGGGTGCAGCGGATTGGCATAGAGCGAATCCCGGTCGGCGATCTCCATCACCTTGCCGAGATAGAGCACCATCACCCGGTGGCTGATATGCCGCACGACCGCCAAATTGTGCGAGATGAAGATCAGCGACAGGCCCATTTCCGCCTGCAAATCCATCAGCAGATTGACGATCTGCGCCTGGATCGAGACGTCGAGGGCCGAGACCGGTTCGTCGCACACGATCAACTTTGGCTCGTTGATGATCGCCCGCGCGATGCCGATGCGCTGGCATTGCCCGCCGGAGAATTCGTGCGGATAGCGGTTGATCTGGTTGGGCAGCAGGCCGACCTTGGCCATCATCGCCTTGACCCGGTTCTTGACCTCAGCTGTCTTGAGGTTGGGTTGATGGGTGATCAACGGTTCGGCGATGATCTGGCCCACGGTCATCCTTGGGTTGAGGCTGGCGAGCGGATCCTGGAAGATGATCTGCATCTCGCGCCGGAGGCCGCGCATCCGCTCGGCGTCGAGCCTGGCGAGATCCTGGCCCAGCCACATGGTGCGCCCGCCCCGCAGCGGTAGCAGGCGCAGGATGGCGCGGCCGAGGGTCGATTTCCCGCAACCGGATTCGCCCACCAGTCCCAAAGTCTCGCCCGGTCTGAGGTCGAAGGAGATGCCGTCCACCGCCTTGAGCACATGCCGGTGACCGCCCAGCAGGCCGTGCCTGCCGATGTCGAAATGCACCTTGAGATCGTGGACGGACAGCAGTGGGGCCGGACTCATGCCACGTCTCCCAAATGATCGAGGTGGCAGGCCTTGGCCCGCCCGGTATCGGTTTGGCGCAGCAGCGGCCGCTCGACCGCGCAGCGGGCAACGGCGTAACGGCAGCGTGGATGAAAGGTGCAGCCCCCGGGCAGATCCTGCAGGTTGGGCGGCTGGCCGCCGATCGTCTCCAGCCGCTTCACGCCATGTTCGTCCAGGCGCGGCATGGATTTCAGCAGGCCCTCGGTATAGGGGTGCTGCGGCCGCTTGAAGGTGTCCCTGGCCGACGCCTCTTCGACCACGCGACCGCCATACATCACCATGACCCGGTCGGCGAGGCCGGCAATGACGCCAAGATCGTGGGTGATGAGCGCGATCGCCATGCCGGTATCGCGCTTCAGCTGCATTAGCAGATCGAGAATCTGCGCCTGCACGGTAACGTCGAGCGCGGTGGTCGGTTCGTCGGCGATCAGCAGCTCCGGCCCGCACAGCAGCGCCATCGCGATCATGACCCGCTGGCGCATGCCGCCGGAGAACTCGTGCGGATACATGCCGATGCGGCGACCGGCCTCCGGAATCTGTACCCGGTCCAGCATGTCGATGGCGGCCTTCGCCGCCGCGGATTCGTTCATTCCCCTATGCGTCATCAGCACCTCGGTCATCTGGCGCCGCACCGTGAGGTAGGGATTGAGCGAGGTCATCGGGTCCTGGAAGATCATCGACATGCGCGCGCCGCGCACCTGATTGAGCCGGTTGAGCGGCACGCCCAGGATCTCCTCGCCGGTCACCCTGACCGAGCCGCTGGCGCGGCCGTTCCTGGCCAGCAGGCCCATGACCGACATGAAGATCTGGCTCTTGCCGGAGCCCGATTCACCGACAATGCCGAGGGTCTCGCCACGGTCGATATGAAAGCTGACATCGCTGACGGCGTGAACGTCGCCCTCGGGCGTCCAGAAGGTGGTGGTGAGGTCGCTGACCTGGAGAACGGGCGTGGTCATGATCGTCTCACCGGTCCTTGGGATCGAGGGCGTCGCGCAGCCCGTCGCCGACGAAATTGAGTGCCAGCAGGGTCACCACCATCACGAGGCTGGGATAGAGTACCGCCCACGGCGCTACCTCCATCGCCTTCACGCCCTCGCTGATGAGGGTACCCCAGGAGGAATCCGGCTCCTGCACGCCCATGCCGAGATAGGATATGAAGCTTTCAGTCAGGATCACTGCCGGCACCGTCAGGGTCATGTAGACGACGACCGGTCCGAGACAGTTGGGAATGATGTGCCGGGTGATGATGCGCCAGTTGGAGACACCGCTGGCATGGGCGGCCTCGATGAATTCCTTCCGTCGGATACTCACCGTCTGGCCGCGTACGATGCGCGCCATGTCGAGCCAGCTCACGGCACCGATGGCGAGGTACATCAACTCGATATTGCGACCGAAAACCACGGTGAGCAGGATCACCAGGAACACGAAGGGGATGGAGTAGAGGATATCGACAATCCGCATCATGACGGCATCGACACGACCGCCCAGATAGCCGGCGCTGGCACCCCAAAGGGTCCCGATCACCAGGCTGACCATGGTGGCGATGAAGCCTACCGTCAGCGAGACCTGACCGCCCTGCAGCGTGCGTACGAAGAGGTCGCGCCCGTTCTGGTCGGTGCCGAAGTAGTAGCCTTGGGCGAAATCCGGCGGCGCGCTGATCATGTCCCAGTTGATATCGGCGGGGTCGCGCAGCCCGAGATAGGGTTGGCCGAAGCTCAGCAGCGTGATGGCAATCAGGACAACAAGACCGACGACCGCCGCGGTGTTGCCGAGGAACCGCCTTCTGGCGTCGGCCCACAGGCTGCGCCCCTTGACCTCGGCCTGTGGTGCCAGGAGAGAGACATCAGTCATAGCGCACCTTCGGGTCGAGCAGTCCGTAGCAGAGATCGGCGATGAGGTTGCACAGGATGATGAGCGCCCCGAACACCACTGTGACGCCCAGCACCATCGTATAGTCGCGGTTGATGGCGCCCAGAACGAAATAGCGGCCGATGCCGGGAATGCGGAAGATTTCCTCGATGATCACCGATCCGGTGACCACATAGGCGACGGCCGGGCCGAGATAGGAGACGACCGGCAGCATGGCCGCGCGGATGGCGTGCCGGGTGAGGGTGACGGCTTCCGGCAGGCCCTTGGCACGGGCGGTGCGGACGAAATTGCTGCCCAGGACTTCCAGCATGCTGGCGCGTGTGAGGCGCGTGATCGCGGCCACCTGCGGGATGGCGAGCGCCAGGATCGGCAGCACCATGTGCCGGGGCTCACCCCAGCCATTGACCGGCAGCCAGCCCAGCAGCAGACCGAACACCAGGGTCATCAGCGGGGCAAAGACGTAGTTGGGTATGGCGATGCCGAGCATTGCACTGCCGACGCAGAGATAGTCGATCCAGGAGTTCTGACGCAGGGCCGCCCAGATTCCCAAGAACACACCGAGCAGCAGTGCCAGCGATATGGCACAGGAGCCGAGCAGCAGAGAGGTCGGGAAGCCGGCAGCGATCAGCTCCGAGACCGAACGGTCGGGATACTTGAAGGAGGGGCCGAAATCGCCCTGCATCAGATCGCCGATATAGCGGGCGAACTGCTGTGGCAGCGGTTCATCGAGATGATATTTCTCGATCAGCTTGGCCTCGACCGAGGCCGGTACCTTGCGTTCCTTGTCGAATGGCCCGCCCGGCGCCGCATGCACAAGCATGAACGAGACGGCAATGATCGTGAACAGGGTCGGGATCGCGCCCAGCAGGCGACGAATGAAATAGTTGAGCATGTAGCTCGCCTCCCATTGGCGCCGGATCGTTGCGCCAGGGCGAAGGGAAAAGAAGATCGGCCCGATGGCTGCTGCCATCGGGCCGAACTGCGAACTCGCTTACTCCGTGATCGAGATGTAGCGGGCGAGATGGAAGTCGAGAATGTTGTACTCCCAGCCAGCCACCTTCTTCGACACCATGTGCTGCGACGTATAGTGATAGATCGGGATCATGGGGTCGTCGTTGAGGAAGGCCTGTTCCATTTCATTGAACAGCTTCATGCGCGTGGCCGGATCCGTTTCCACGGTGGTCTTCTGGAACAGCTCGTCATAGGTCTTGTTGTTGTAGCCGGCATCGTTGCGCTCGCCGGCGTTGCTGAGGAACATGTCGAGGAAGTTGCTGGGATCGTCGTAGTCGGCGATCCAGGCGGCACGCGCGACATCGAACTGCTTGCCGTCGCGGGTCTCGAGATAGACCTTCCACTCCTCGTTGCGCAGCGTGGCTTCGACGCCGATCTGCTTCCACATGCTCTGCACGGCAACCGCGATCTTCTTGTGGTTCTCGCTGGTGTTGTAGAGCAGCTCGATCTTGAGCGGATTGTCGGGACCATAGCCGTGCTTCGCGAGGAGTTCCTTGGCCATCGCGGTGCGATCGGCCTGCGGCATGTCCTTGAAGCTGACGAAGGCCTGGGTGTAGTCGGTCATCGGCGGGACCCAGGAATAGGCCGGCGCTTCGCCACCCTGGGTGATCTTCTCAGTGAGGATCTCGCGGTTGACGGCAAGCGACAGGGCCTTCCGGAGATCGGGCTGGGCACCCAGCGGCTCGCGCGTCAGGTTGATCACGTAGTAATAAGTGCCGAGATAGGGCGTGTTCTTGAACTCGTCGGGATACTCCTTCTCGAGCGAGGGAATCTGCTCCGAAGGCACGTCGTAGGTGACATGCAGTTCGCCAGCCTTGAAGCTCTTCAATTCCTCGGCGAGATCCTCGGTCGGGTACATCACCACCTTGTCGACCTTGACGTCGGCGGCGCCCCAGTAGTGCGGGTTCTTGACATAGGTGAGCGAGGCCTGCGGCGTCCATTCGCTCAGCATATAGGCGCCGTTGCTGACCATGTTGCCGGGCTTGGTCCAGTCGTCACCGAACTTCTCGACCGTCGCCTTGTGGACGGGATAGGAGATGTTGTGGCGCAGCAGGCCGAGGAAATAGGGCGTCGGCGTTGCCAGGGTGATCTGCAGCGTATGATCGTCGAGCGCGGCGACGCCAAGCTTGGAGAGGTCCTTTTCCTCCTCGTTGCGGATGGCGGCGGCGTTGACGATGACATCGAGGATCGGCGCGTAGTCGGCGGCGGTGGCCGGGTTGACGGCATCCTGCAGGCCGAAGACGAAATCGGCGGCGGTGACCGGATCCCCGTTCGACCACTTGGCGTTCTGGCGCAGCTTGAAGGTATAGACCAGGCCGTCGTCGCTGATTTCCCAGCTCTCGGCGGCACCCGGGATCAGTTCGCCGTTGACGCCGTAGGAGGTCAGCCCTTCGAACAGATCGGCCTCGATATTGGCTTCGGTGACACCGGTGGATTTGTGCGGGTTGATGGTTTCGGGTTCGGTCCCGTTGCCGCGATGGAACACCGTCTCGGCCTGCACCAGCGACGAGCTTGCCATCAGCGCGCAAGCGGTAACGACCGGAAGCAGGAGCTTCCGCAGATCAAGTTTCATGAATGCCTCCCTCACCTGGATATCGCATGAGAGTCTCGAGGACGCGTTGAAGCCGCGTACCGCCCTCAGCTGCCGTCATCTTTCTGCAACGCCGGTCGGCATTCAACGAATTTTCATGGTGAAACCGATGCACCGGCCTGGTTGCCGGAGCGCTGTGGACTTGGTTTGTTCCGGAATTTGGCGCGATTCCGCCGGGCGTGACCGGCGCTCCGGCGGAAGTTGCGCGAATGTCTCGCCGCTGTGGCGTCAATTGCCGCGATCAGCGGTATTTTCAGGAGTCGTCCGGCGGCGTGGTGGCGATCGTCGGTGCGAGGTCTTCGCTTTCGGCGAGGGCTTCCTTGGCGGAGTCGTGGCGCCAGCGAGCGAGGATCTGCCGCGCCTGGCCGGCATCCGTGCGGTCGAAGAAGTCCAGCGCCTGGCCGAGATCGGCGGCGCCGATCCCGCTTGCCTTGGTCTTCAGCTTGCGCGCCAGCAGATGGATCTGGGCAAACTCGTCGCGCCTGAGATCGATTGCCCGGGCAATGAGAGCGAGACTGTCGCCGCCGTTTTCACCCATCAGCTTCCGCACCAGGCCGATGCGCAATCCCGCCAGCTGGGCGAGCTGGGCCTGGAATAGTGCCAGCTGCCCGTCACGCAGGCACTGTATGAGGGTGGCCGGTGCCAGCTCAATCGGCTCCAGCGCCGGCGTCGCATCGACACCCGGCGTCACCGGCAGCACCGCCTCGGGCGGCGGTACCTTCTGGCCGTAGAGGGGCGACTTGGCCGATGCCACCTGGGCATCGAACAGGAAGCGTGCATTGAGGGTTTCGCGCACACGCGGATCGGCCCACTCCATCATTTCTTCGGCCAGGCTCTCGGCCAGTTCGCGCCGTGCCGCCAGCAATTCCTGCAGCTCGATATCGGTGCGCGCGCATTCGGCGGCATGGGCAAGAGCGGGGATCGAGAAGGGCAGCGCCTGGTCCGCCAGCAACCCGCGCAGGATTTCCGGATCCTCGAGCGCGGCCAGGGCGTCGATCAGTGCCACATTGGGTGTCGCCATTTCCGGCCATTTGCGCCGCGCAATCACGGCGCCGTGCCCGGCACCCTTCTCCGCGACGATCGCCACCAGGTCTTCGAGGGTCAGCCGGTTGCCGGCGAACAGCACCGGCGACGCCACTTCCAGCGTGTCTTCGGCGAAGATGCGCAGCAGCTCAGGCTCCGCCAAGGTCGAGCCCGCGATCTCATAGGCGAGCTCAAGCCGCGTCTCGGCGCGGGTCTTCGGTCGCAACAGGCGCAGGATCTCCGCCAGCATGGCCTTTTCCTTGGGCCGCATCAGCGACCCACGGCGCCAGAACAGGCGGGCGAGCTGCGCGAACATCGCCGAGCGGCCGGTCGGGGACTTGTCCCGCGCCGCCTTGGCAAATTCCTGCAGATCGAATCCCTGGTTCACCACTCGCACCCGCCCAGACCCGTCGCTTCCGGAGACATGCGTTTCTAGGTAAACCGAGCGGACCGGGAGGTAAAGCGGCGGGGTGGCGCTATTTCACCGGCGTGAGATGCGAGCCGTCGATCAGTCGGCTGGCGGGCAGGGTGACAATGGCGCGGGTGCCTTCGCCGACCCGGCTTTCGAGTTGCAGGTCCCCGCCATGCAGCTGGGCAAGGCCGCGCGACAGGGTGAGGCCGAGTCCGGTACCCTCGTATTTGCGGTTGAGACCGCTATCGACCTGGGCGAAGGGCTGCAGCACCCGCTCAATATCCTCCGGGCTGATGCCGATGCCGGTATCGGTCACGCTGAGCTCCAGCTGGCCGTCACCGGTGAGGGCGGCGCCAAGGATGATGCGGCCGCCGGCGGGAGTGAACTTCACCGCGTTGGCGAGAAGATTGGCGAGGATCTGCTTCAGCTTGCGCTTGTCGGCATTGAGTCGCGGCAGGCGCGCCGGCAGATCGAGGCTGAGGCTGAGGCCCTGCGCTTGCAGGCGCTGCTGGATGAGGCGCGCCACCGAATCGAACAGTTCCTCGATGTTGCAGGCGCTCTCGTTCAGTTCCGCATCGCCGGTCTCGATGCGCGAGACGTCCAGGATATCGGTGATGGTGCTCATCAAGCCAACGGCGCTGCCGTGGATGTCACGGATATAGGCGCGGTATTCGGCATTGTCGACCGGACCCAGCAAGCCCATCCGCATGACGTCGGCAAAGCCGATGATGGCATTGAGCGGCGTCATCAGCTCATGGCTCATATTGGCGAGGAACTGGGTTTTCGAGCGTGCCGCGGTTTCCGCTGCCTCCTTGGCTGCGCGCAGGTTTTCCTGGCGCCGGGTCAACTCGGTGATGTCGTTGGCGGCGCCGCGATAGCCGATCAGCGCCCCGTCGGCCTGATCGAAGACCGGAAGTGCGCTCATCAGGAACAGCTTGCGCTTGCCGGTGGCATCCTCGGCGTCGACCGGCAGATCGCGGAAGGGCGTCAGCTTGCCGAGGCGGCGGCGGAAGTTCTCGCGCAGCGGTTCCGAGGCGATGAGGTCGAGCAGGTTCCGGCCGATCAGCTGCTGCGGGACCATGCCGAGCGCGCCCACCACCCTGTGGGTCACCAGGCGAATGTTGAGCTTGGCGTCCGTCTCCCACATCCAGTCGGCGGAGAGGCGGATAAAATCCATATGCCGCTCGAGGGATGCTGTCGCTTCCTCTGCATCAAAGCCGCCACCGTCACGCAGCAGCGTCAGCATGCCGCCGAAGCCGGTCAGGTTTCCGCTGGGCTCCATGATCGGCGCAAAGCGGGCGCGCAGCCGTTGGACCGACCCGCTGGCGGCGAAATCCCAATCGCGAAAGACGGTGGTGCGGCGGAAATCGATCTCCTCGGCAACTTCGCCGAGGCGCAGTCGCTCCCCCACCGTGCCGCCATCGACCCGGGTTTCGGCGATACGGCGGAAGGCGGCATTGGCCCAGGAAATCTCGCCCCTGGCGTCGCACATCATCAGCGCCGGACCGAAATCCAGCAATTCCTGGCGGAAGAGATCGCGCAGTTTGTCGGGCGAGGGACCGCCTTCATTGGCGGCTTCGACGCCGCTGCGCAGGGATTGCACCGGCCCCGATTGAACGCCGTTCTGGCGCGGCTGCGCTGTCGCGGCAACGGTGAGGGTGGGGGGCGAAAACGGAGTGACCTTGTTCATGCGCGCCTCTTCTCCTGCCCTTCTTCAATCGAGCGGATGGCGAAAAGATAATCGGGATCGCGCCGCCAACGGTGCAGTACCGTTTCCGCCGCGGCGTGGGACAAACGGTCGAAGAATTCCAGGGCACGACCGAGATCGGCCGGCGCGAAGCCGCCATGGCTCGAGCCGTCCTTGCCGCGATGGGCGCGGCGCGTCAGCAGGAAGATGGTGGCAAATTCCTCGCGATTGAGTCCGATGCCGCGCGCCGCCACCGCAAGGCCCTGGCCACCCGGTTCATAGGCCAGGCGATTGACCAGGCGCAGGCGCAACCCGCCCATCTCGGCGAACATCGCCTCGAACAGCTGCACCTCGCCCCGGCGCAATGTCTGTAGCAACAGGCGCGGCGTCAGCTGCCGTGCATTGCCCAATGCGCGCGACAGCAGGTCGGCGGCGCTCGCCTCGTGGGCCAGGGCCGCGGCGGTCTCGGCTTCGTCCCGGATCAGCGGCTCCAGCCGGTCGTCGAGCGCCTCCTCATCAATGTCGAAGCGCTCGATCAGGGTCTGGCGAATGGCGGCGCCGACCCAGTAGACCATGCGCCGCGCCAGATCCGCCGGCAGATCGTGGCGCCGCACCAGCGGCTCCTGGAACTCGTCGACGCTCTTTGACTGTTCGACCAGATAGGCGAGGGTCGCGCGCGAGATATGCGCGTCCTGGTTTTCGAGCAGGGAGCGGATCACATCCTTGTCGCCGGTTTCCACCAGGGCGTCGCTTACCTGGGTGGAGAGGTCGCGGCGCATGGCGACCGAGAGAATATGCTGGCGCGAGCGATTGCGAATGATCTCGATGAGGTCGATGTCCTCGAGCGCCGGGCAGGAAATCAGGATCGGCGTCGCCACGTCGATTTCGTCATTGGCCAGCAGCACGGCCAGTTCGCGCGGCACCCCCGGTGCATCCGCCAGCTTGACGGCCAGCCGGTGGCGGACCTCGCGGGCGACTTCGCCCAGCAGCTTTTCGAGAATGTCGAGCATCAACGCGCGTTCCTGCGCGTTCAAGGTGGTGTTCTGGCCATGGAACAGATCGCCCATGACGGCGAACAACTCGGCCCGCGACGCGTCGGATCGCGATCGCGCCAAAGCCAGCAACTGTTCCTTGTCGATGCCGTCGTCAGCCATCATCCCAGCCACGACGGATTCCAGAAAGCCCTACACCGTAGGTCCCCTCCCCAGCATCCGCCGCAGATCCCCTCCTACGCTCGTTCCTAGAAAACTAAGCTTTGTTAATGGTTAAAGTCAATCCAAAGTGAGAAGATTCATAGCTATTTAACTGATTCATATGAGAATTTCTTTGTCTAAAATTCTATTCAACCACAAGATCAATGCAAGGCATCCACTCCCATGACTAGATGCGGTGTGATTCGCGTCGATTTGCCTTGCCTTGCAAAGCTTCCCACAGAGGGCTCCCGCTCGCCACCTGATCCGGCTAGACTTAATAATTATGCACCAGCAAATCTTGCATAGGAGTGAACCCCATCGATGGGCGCCGCTGTTTGGCGCGATCGCCGGATTGGCGCTGTTCTGGCTGGCTGCCGCATCGGCCACTGCGGCGGAGCCGCGCGTTGCCCTGGTCATTGGCAATGGCCAATACGATGCCAGCATCGGAGAACTTGCCAACCCCACCAATGACGCCGCCGTCATGGCCGAGAAACTCGGCGCCCTCGGTTTCAGGGTGATCAAGCTCGTCAATGGCGATCAGAAGGCGATGAAGCGGGCCATCTCCGACTTCGGCGAGCAGCTGTTGCAAGCGGGACCGGACGCGGTCGGGCTGTTCTTCTACGCCGGTCACGGCATTCAGATCGGTGGCGACAACTATCTTATCCCGGTCGGCGCCGACCTCACCCGTGAAGCAGATGCGGAGATCGAGGCGGTCAATGCCCAATGGGTCCTGCAGCAGATGCAGTACGCCGGCAACCGGGTCAACATCGTGATCCTTGATGCCTGCCGCAACAATCCGCTTTCGCGCGGCTTTCGCTCCTCTTCGCGCGGCCTGGCGCGCATGGACGCGCCGACCGGCACCTTTATCGGCTATTCCACGGCGCCGGGCGAAGTGGCCGCCGACGGCAACGGACGCAACTCGCCCTATGTCGCGGCGCTCGCCGCCGAAATCGACCAGCCGGGCGTGCCGCTGGAGGAGACCTTTCGCAATGTCCGCGTCCGGGTGATGGGAGCGACCGCCGAGCGCCAGGTGCCCTGGGATTCGTCGTCCCTGACCGGCGCGTTCTATTTCAAGCCGGGCGCCAAGGTGGTTTCCGTCGCGCCGGCCGTCACACCGACCCCGGCGGTTCCTGCCGCCCCCGCCGGCAACGGCGTCGAAGCGGGCGAGACCGAGAAAATCTTCTGGCAGTCGATCAAGGACAGCAGCGACCCGGCTGAGTTCGATGCCTATCTGGCGCGCTACCCCAACGGCATTTTCAGCGACCTCGCGCGGGCCAAGCTGGCGCGGCTGGCAAATGGCAATGTGGCCAGCGTCGAGCGCAGTCCGGAGCCACTTCCGGCTCCAGCGCCAGCGCCAGCACCAGCACCAGCACCGGCACCAGCACCGGCTCCTTCAGTGGTTGCGCCAGCACCGGCAATCGTGGCGCCGACCCCGGTTCCGGCCGCGGTCGAGCCATCGCAGCAGAAGCCGGAATCCCCGCCCGCCAGCGTAGATGCACCCGCCGGAACCATCGTTCTGTCGGCAGCCGTCGCCGGCCAGTTGGACAACTACCTGCGCGGAATTCAGCATCGCAATGCGGCCTTCGCCGTCTCACCCGACGGCCAGCATTTCGGCTCCTTCACCTGCCAGCTGATCGAGCAGTGTGTTGCCGGTCCCCGCAGCCTGCAGGACAACCGCGATCGCCGGGCGCCGCAGAAGAAGGCCCTGCAGCAATGCCAAAGCCGCGCCAAACAGCCATGTATCCTTCTCATGATACGCGACGACAAGCGCGCCGAGTATGTGCGCCCGTAATGGCCGTGATGGCCCGCGCGCAAGAAGATCACTAGCCGGATCAACGCTCCTGACCTAATCTCTCCGCCAGGGAGAGAAACGCATGTCGGTGCTGGGGACCGCGCTCGATCTCGACAGCGACGCCGCTCGGGCCAATGCGGCGGCAATGGCGACGCTGGTGGCCGAACACCGCGCGCTGCTGGCGGAGATCGCGTTGGGGGGCGGCGAGGCGGCGCGGTCGCGCCATGTCGCGCGCGGCAAGTTGCTGCCGCGCGCGCGTATCGACCGGCTGCTGGACCCGGGCACTCCATTTATTGAACTGTCGCCGCTCGCCGCGCACGGTGTCTATGAGGACCGGGTGCCGGCGGCGGGCCTCATCACTGGTATCGGTCGCGTCGCCGGCCGGGTTTGCGTGATCGTCTGCAACGACGCGACGGTGAAGGGCGGGACCTATCATCCCCTCACGGTGAAGAAGCACCTGCGCGCCCAGGAGATCGCCGCGGAGAACGGGCTGCCCTGTCTCTATTTGGTGGATTCGGGTGGGGCGCATCTGCCGCATCAGGACGAGGTCTTTCCCGACCGCGATCATTTCGGACGCATCTTCTTCAACCAGGCCAACATGTCGGCCCGCGGCATCGCCCAGATCGCCGTCGTCATGGGCTCCTGCACCGCCGGCGGCGCCTACGTGCCCGCCATGGCCGACGAAAGCATCATCGTGCGGAACCAGGGCACCATCTTCCTCGGCGGTCCGCCGCTGGTGAAGGCCGCGACCGGGGAGGAAGTGAGCGCCGAAGAACTGGGTGGCGGCGACCTCCATGCCCGGCATTCCGGCGTCGTCGATCATCTGGCCGCGGACGATTCCGATGCGCTGGAGCGTTGCCGCCGCATCGTGGCGCGGCTGGGGGCAGTGCAAGGCGCCGTTCAGCCGGAACGTCCAGCCATGCCACCGCGTCATGACCCGGCCGAGCTCGGCGCCGTGGTGCCGCGGGATCCCCGTCAATCCTATGACGTGCGCGAGGTGATCGCGCGCCTGGTCGACGGTTCCGAATTCGACGAATTCAAGCAGCATTACGGCGAGACGCTGGTCTGCGGTTTCGCGCATCTTCACGGCCATCCGATCGGCATCCTTGCCAGCAATGGCATCCTCTTTTCGGAATCGGCCCTCAAGGGCACGCATTTCGTCGAGCTGTGTGGTCAGCGGCGCATCCCGCTGCTGTTCCTGCAGAACATCACCGGCTTCATGGTGGGAAAGAAATACGAAGCCGGCGGCATCGCCAAGGACGGTGCCAAGCTGGTGACGGCTGTTTCCACCGTCGCGGTGCCGAAACTCACCGTTATCATCGGCGGGTCCTTCGGTGCGGGCAATTACGGCATGTGCGGCCGCGCGTTCGGTCCGCGATTCCTTTTCATGTGGCCCAATGCCCGCATCTCGGTGATGGGCGGCGAGCAGGCAGCCTCGGTCCTGGCCCAGGTCCGGCGCGACAGTCTGGCGGCACGCGGCGAAGACTGGCCGGCGGCGGATGAGGCGGCCTTTAAGGCGCCGATCCGGGCGCAATACGAAACCCAGGGACATCCCTTCTACGCCTCGGCGCGGCTCTGGGACGATGGCATCATCGACCCCGCGGATACCCGCCGCGTGCTGGGCCTTGCACTCACGGCCACCCTGCAACAGCCGATTCCGGAAACCCGGTTCGGTCTTTTCCGGATGTAGCAACCATGACCGATATCGAGATCGAACGCCTGGGCCCGATCGCCCGCATCACGCTGAACCGGCCGGAGCGCCACAACGCCCTCGATCCGGAGATGATCAACGAGTTGCACGGCGCGCTTGACGAACTGCGCGCCGACGAGACCCTGCGCGTGCTGCAACTGGCCGGGCGAGGGCCCAGCTTCTGCGCCGGCGCCGATATCGGCTGGATGCGGCGCATGGCGGATTACGATCCGGCGGAAAACCGCGCCGATGCCGAACGGCTGGCCGGCCTGTTCGAGAAGCTCGCCCATCTGCCGCTCCCCACCATCGCCCTGGTCAACGGCCCGGCCTATGGCGGCGGCGTCGGCCTGGT
>JAEUKV010000214.1 GCA_016794165.1 Rhodospirillaceae bacterium | reverse complement strand
CTATCATCATCGGTACCTGGGCCGGTGGGCAGCTGTTCGAGTCTCTGGGCGACGCGCCCATAGCGATTGGCGTCATCGTGCTCGCCATCGCAGTGATCGGCACGGCTGCGAGCTTCGGAATCGGCCGCACGCCCGAACCGGCCGTGCGGCCGCCGTTCCGGCTCAATCCCCTGGCCGGGATCGACAAGGGCATGGCGGAGCTGTTCGCCAACCGACGGCTGTGGCTGACCGTGATGGGGATCTCCTGGTTCTGGTTCCTCGGCGCTCTGCTGCAGATCTCGATACCGCTGTACGGCACGCGGGTCCTGGGCCTCGGCGAGGGGGCGACCGGGACGTTGTGGGCGGCGGTCGCAATCGGCATCGGCGTCGGCAGCATGGCGGCCGGCCGGCTTTCCGGCCACAAGGTGGAACTGGGCCTCGTGCCGATCGGCTCGATCGGCATGGGACTTTGCGCGATGTTGCTGGTGACTGCCGACAGCACCGGTGGCGCCATCGCCTGTCTCAGTCTCTTGGGATTCTTCGGCGGCTTCTATGTGGTACCGCTCAACGCCATGCTGCAGCAGAAGTCGGCGGCAATTTCGCGCGGACGTATCATTGCCGCCAACAACGTACTCAATTTCGTGGCCATTCTGTTGGCCGCCGTGGCGAACTATCTGTTCGGCAGCCTGCTTTCTTTTTCGCCCGATCAGGTGATCTTCGCCGGCGGCATCCTCAGCTTCCTGGTGACTGGCTACATCTTCTATCTGCTACCGGATTTCTTCATCCGCTTCGTGCTCTGGCTGATGACGCATTCGATCTACCGCATTCGGATCGTCGGGGCGGAGAACGTGCCGATCGACGGCCCGGCACTGCTGGTCTGCAATCACCTCTCCTTCGTCGACGGGTTGCTGGTCGGTTCCTGCGTGCAACGCTTCGTGCGCTTCATGGTCTATGCGCCGTTCTTCCAGATTCCCGGCCTTGGCGCGTTCCTCGAGAAAATGCGGGCGATTCCGACCGGCGGTGGCAAGGTTTCGGAACCTATCCGGCGGGCACGGGCAGAACTGGAAGGCGGCCATGTGGTGTGCATCTTCGCCGAGGGCGCCATCACGCGAACCGGCAATCTGCTCCCGTTCAAGCGCGGCTTCGAACTGATCAGCAATGGCATCGAGGCGCCGGTCATCCCGGTTCACCTCGACCAGGTCTGGGGCTCGATCTTCAGTTTCAAGGACGGCCGCTTTTTCTGGAAATTGCCGAGCCGCTTCTTCTATCCGGTCACGATCACCTTCGGCAAGCCGATGCCGTCGACGGCGCGTGCCTTCGAGGTGAGGCAAAGGCTGCTCGAGATGAGCGGCGATTCGTTCCGCCATCGACGCAAGCCCGACGATCTGGTGGCAACACGCTTCATCCGCACGGCGAAGGCCAACTGGTTCCGCTTCGCCCTTGCCGATTCGCTGGGACGCGAGACGACCTTCGGCGAGACGCTGACCGGAGCCCGACTCCTGAGCGACTGGTTCCGGCGCGAACGGCCGGAGGACAGGATGGTGGGCGTCCTGTTGCCCGGCTCGGTTGGCGCTGCCCTCATCAATATGGGCCTGCTGCTGGCCGGCAAGGTGCCGGTCAATCTCAATTTCACCATCGGGGCGGAAGCCCTCGGATCGGCCATCCGGCAATGCGGCATCACCACCATCGTGACGGCAAGACCGTTCCTCGCCAAGGCCAAGCTGGAGGAACGCCCCGGCATGATCTATGCCGAGGACCTGCTGGGCGGTTTCAGCAAAATGGCGCGCGCTGTCATGTATTTGAAGACGCTCCTCACACCGACCACGCTGCTCACGAAAATCGCTGGCCCCCGCGGACAAACAGTCGACGATCTCTGCACGGTGATGTTCAGTTCCGGCTCCACCGGCGAGCCCAAGGGCGTGATGCTCTCGCAGCACAACGTCGTCTCCAATCTGGAGGCGTTGGCGCAGATTCTTTGGGCGCAGAAGGAGGACCGCATCATCGGCGTGCTGCCCTTCTTCCACTCCTTCGGCTTTACCGGGACCCTGTGCCTGCCGCTGGTGGTCGGGCTGGGTGCCATCTATCACCCCAATCCGCTTGACGCCAAGACCATCGGTGGTCTTGTCAGGAAGTACAGGGCCTCGATCATGATCTCCACGCCGACCTTCTGTCAGGCCTATTACCGCGTCTGTCCGCCGGAGGATTTCGCCAGCCTGCGCTACGTCGTGGTGGGTGCGGAGAAACTGCGGCCCGAATTCGCAGCACAGTTCAAGGAGAAGTACGGCCTCGACATGCTGGAGGGCTACGGCACCACGGAGATGGGGCCGGTGGTGGCGGTCAATGTGCCCGATTACAACAACGGGAACGACAGCCAGAAGGGCCACAAGCCGGGCACGGTCGGTCATCCCATTCCCGGTGTTGCCGCACGCATTGTCGATCCGGATACCTATGCCGAGCGCGCGCCGGGCGAGGAGGGCCTGCTGCTGCTCAAGAGCCCGGCGCGGATGCTGGGCTACCTCAACAATCCGGAGAAGACCGCGGAGGTCCTGCGCGACGGCTGGTATGTGACCGGCGACATCGCCGTGCTGGACGACGACGGATTCATCCGCATCACCGATCGCCTGTCGCGCTTCTCCAAGATCGGTGGCGAAATGGTGCCGCACCTCAAGGTGGAGGAGGCGATGCTGCGCATTCCCGGCATCAGCGGTGCCAATGTCACCAGCATTCCTGACCCGGCCAAGGGCGAACGCCTGGTCGGCTTCTATGTTGCAGAGGAACCGCTGGAGCCGCCTTTGGTGTCGCAGGCGCTCAACGATTCCGGCCTGCCGAAGATCTGGATCCCGAAGGCAAGCGATCTCTACCGGATCGAGGAACTGCCGGTGCTGGGCACCGGCAAGACGGATCTGAAGCGGCTGAAGGCGATGGCCCTAAGTGCCGCGGCGGCCGCCCAATAGGCGGAACACCAGTGGTGCCGCGACGATGATCATGAAGATCCGGACCACATGGTGGCTGGAGACATAGGCGGCATCGATCCCGAGGGCGAGGGCGATAAGGCTCATCTCGGCAAGACCCCCGGGCGCGAAGGCGAGCAGCGTCGAGGAGAACGGCAGCGCGGCGCTCCAGGCGACAAGCAGACCGAACAAGGCCGCGATCGCCAGCAGCAGCGCGGTGGCGCCGGCGGCGAGCAGAATGCCGCGCAGGACAAGGCCGAAGGCGAGCCCGGCAAAGCGGGCGCCGATCATGGAGCCGATCACGATCTGGGCCAGGGTGACAAGTTCCTGCGGCGGCTTTGAAGCGGTGATGCCGGCCATGTGCAGGGCGGCACTCAGGAACATCGGGCCGACCAGGGCGTAGGCCGGCAGTCGCACCAGGCGGGCGGCAAAATAGCCGGCGACGCCGGCGAGGGCGAGCCAGAAGACGTCGATCATATCCAGCGGCGCATGACTCGCGAGCGGATTGCTGCTCGGTGGGGCATAGCCGCCGAACCAGCGATAACCGAAGGACAGCAGGAAGACGGCGATAAGGATGCGGGCGCCATGGGCCAGCGATATGCGGGCCTCGTCGCCGCCGAAGGCGCCACCGGCGAGGATCATTTCCGACAATCCACCCGGTGCAGCGGCGAAATAGGCCGTCACCGGGTCGTAGCGGGCGATCCTGATGTAATACCAGCGAATGATCCAGGTTGCAACCGCCACATAGACACCGAGCCACAGGAAACTGATCACCCAGAGCTGCAGGTGATCGAGGATCGCCGGCGAAAACTGGCTGCCCAGCATGATCCCGAGCACTGCTACGAAGATCATGCGCACCCGCGGCATCAGGGCGATGGGCACACCGGCCACGGCGGCGACGGTTGTGAACGCCATCGCACCCAACATCCATGGCAGCGGCATGTGGAGGAGATAGAACGCGAACCCGCCGCCCGCGCCCAGAATCAGGCAGAGGATTTGGGCGCGCGAGGGCAGGGAAATGGTGGGCAGCATGCCGCGCTCAGATCTCCGCCGCGGCCTTCAGGCCTTCCAGTACCGCCTCCTCGGCCGTGCGCGGTGTCAGGCAGTCGCCGATGACATGCATCTCGCCTGTCCAGCCAGCGAGTTCTTCCTCCAGTGTCGCGACACGGGCATGACCGAGGGAAGCCACCAGGGTATCGACGCCTTCGATGATGATCGGCTCGCCGCTGGTCGCGTGCTGGAAATAAACCGTGTCGCCGTCGATGCCATAGAGACGCGCATAGGGGACGATTTCGACGTTGAGCTTGTGCAACTCGCCGATCCAGTGGTCGCGGACATAGCTGTGGATGCGCTGGCCGGCCATGTAGCCGTCGACGCAGAGACGCACATGGCAGCCGTTGCGAGCGAGTTTCTCGGCAAGGCCAAGGCCGATCCAGTCGCAGCGCCAGTCGGCGATCACCACCGAGCGGCCGACATTGGCCTCGTCGCGAATGGCCGCCCAGGCCGAGACAACATGGCCGCCATCCATGCCCTCAATGCCGGCATCCAGCGCCGTGCGCGGCCGTGCGCCGGTGGCGATGATGACGGCATCCGGCCTTTCCGCCTCGACGAGGGCGCGGGTGACGGGGGTACGGGTGCGCAGCTGAGCGCCACCCAGTTCCACCTCGCGTGCGAGATTGGTGACGATTCCGCCGAACTCCGCGCGGCCCGGCAGCAATTGCGCCAGCAGGGCCTGTCCGCCCAAGCGATCGCCGGCCTCGCACAGGATGACCTCATGGCCGCGTTCGCTGGCGACCGCCGCGGCCTTCATGCCGGCCGGACCGCCGCCGGCCACCAGAATCTTCTTCCGGCGCTGGATCGGCTTCCTGGTGCCATAGACCAACTCGCGACCGGTTTCGGGGTGCTGGATGCAGGAGATGGGATAGCCGAGGTGGAAATGCCCGATGCAGGCCTGGTTGCAGCCGATGCAGGCGCGAATGTCGTCGAGCTTGCCGGTGGCCGTCTTGTTCGGCATCTCCGGATCGCAGATCAGGGCGCGGGTCATGCCGACAAGATCGGCGGCGCCGGAACTGAGGATCTTCTCGGCGTCCTGCGGCTGGTTGATGCGGCCGGCGACCAGAACCGCGGCCTTTACCCTGGCCTTCACCGCGGCGGCGAAGGGGGCCAGATAGGCATTGGCGATGGCCATCGGCGGAACGATATGGACCGAGCCCGACAGGCTGGCCGAGGAACCGGCGATGACGTTGAAGAAGTCCATCTCGGAATCGAGTGCGACCATGGCGGCGAGGGTCTCGCTTTCCTGCAACCCTTCCTGGTCCTTCTCGTCGCCGCTGATGCGCAGGCCGATCACCATCTCGTCGCCGACCCGGGCGCGGATTGCCTGGGTCACCTCGCGGATGAAGCGCAGGCGATTCTCGAACGAGCCGCCATATTCATCCTCGCGCCGGTTGACCCGCTCATTGAGGAACTGGGCCGGCAGATAGCCGTGACTGGCCACGATCTCGACCCCGTCGAGGCCACCGCGTTTCAGGCGTTCGGCTGCCGCTGCGTAACCCTCGATGATCTCCGCGATCATCGCCTTCGACATCGGTCGCGGCATCACGTGAAAGCGTTCATTGGGAACGGCGGAGGGGGCATAGGCGACCGGCGCGGTGCCGTCCTGGCTCTCCATAATCTCGCGGCCCGGGTGGAACAGCTGGCCGAACAGTTTTGTGCCGTGGGGCTTGCACGCCGCGACGATGTCTCGGTAGCCCGGAATACAGTCGTCCGTCGTCGCCATGATCAGGTGCGACGTATAGCGCGCAGTCTCGTGCACGCCGGCGACCTGCATCACCAGCAGCCCGGCGCCCCCCGCCGCCCGCGCCTCGTGATAGGCGGCAAGGCGTTTGTTGGGCGTCCCATCTGTCGGCATGGTGGTGTCGTGGCCGGTCGAAAAAATGCGGTTTTTGATGCGGCAGCCGCGGATCTCGAAGGGCTCGAACAGCAGTGGTGTGGGCGTGGGCATATGTCTGGCTCTGGCATCTGGCTGGCGGGGTGTCGGCGGCCAAGCTAACGCGTCGGCACGTTCCTTTGAAGCGCCAAGTTGGGATATTTGTTGAAGGAATGCGACATTGTGGCCGGATCGCGCTTCAAAGCGCGTCGGCCTGTGCTGGCGGATGCTTGCTCAATCCTTCCGGAAATGCTTGTCCGCGATCAGGCTCAGCATTTCGAACATGATCACCACCGAATTCATTGCCGTGATCTGCGTTTCGTTGTCCTTGGAGGGGATCATGCAGACGATGTCGCCACCGATGATATTGGTGCCGCGCAGGGACTGGATCAGCTTGATTGCCTCATAGGATCGGAGGCCGCGATAGCCCGGTTCGAGGTTGGAAACACCCGGCGCGTCACAGGGGTCGAGCGCGTCGAGGTCGAAGGTAATGTAGACCGGCATGTCGCCCACACGCTTGCGGATGGCCGCGCCGACGTCCTCCAGGCCGCGCTCGAAGATGTGTTCCGCCGGAATGATCTCATAGCCCATATCGCTCTGCGCCGGATCCTTCCTGGCCTTCATCGGGTTGCCGCGCATGCCGAGTTGGATCGAATGCGCTGGATCCACGATTTCCTCGACGATGGTATAGGCGGCCCAATGCGCCGCCGAGCGGCGGCTGCCCAGCCAGTGCGGGAGATGCTCGTAATCGTCGCGATGGGCGTCGAAATGCACCAACGCGATCTTCTGTCCGCCGGATAGCCTGCCTTGCTTGCCACCCAGGGCGCGCAGGATCGGACCGGTGATGGAATGGTCGCCACCCACCGAAACCGGCCGGGTGCCGGCGATGTCGAGGCGCTTGTAGAACTCCTCGATATGGTCGACGCAGACATCGTTGACCATGGCTTCAGGCAGCGGCACGTCACCGATATCGTGAATGCGGCAGGAATCCCAGGGGCGCAACTGGAATTTCTGATGTGCGCGGCGATACCAGCCCGAGGCATTGCGGATCGCCCGGGGGGCGAGATGTTGGTCGCGTTCCGTCGAGCCGTTGCCGGATGAATGCGGCACACCCACCAGCGCGATGTCGCAGGCCGTGGGGTCGGGATCGTAGGTGCATTTGAAATAGGTCTGCACGCCCCACCAGTACCAGGGCTCCATCTCGGCGGCGCGCTGGGCGTATTGGGCTTCGGAGAGGGGCGGCAAGGGGGGCTTGTTCATGGCGACCTCGAAGGCGGGTGAAAGCGAGCGCGGGGATGATTCCGCGTTGTTCTTTGCAAGTCAACTTTGTTTGATTAAAGTGAACACATGTCAATCGCGGGAGGGGGAATGACCAAACCCAAACTGCTGAGCGAACCACAGCCAAAGCCGCAGATCGGGCCACAGTTGCGCGAGCGCCGGCGCCAGCTCGGCCAGTCGATCGAAGAATTGGCGACAAGGGTCGGCCTGACCAAGGGACATCTGAGCGCCATCGAGCGCGACCTCGCGTCCCCCTCCGTGGCGTCCCTGCTGGCGATCTGCGCGGCCCTGGGACTCTCGGTCGGTAGTCTGTTCGAAGGGGCGGAAACGG
>JAEUKV010000150.1 GCA_016794165.1 Rhodospirillaceae bacterium | reverse complement strand
AACCGCGCGCAAGCAGGGTTTCGTCGCCGAGATGGTGGCGGCGGTGCGGCCGGAAAAGCTGATCGATCTCGGCTGCAACACCGGCGACTATTCAAAGCTGGCGCTGCAAGCGGGCGCCGCCAGCGTCATCGGATTCGATTTTGATCTCGGCGCACTCGACCGGGCCTTCGCGCGGGCGCAGGGCGAGCGGCTCAACTTCCTGCCGCTCTGGCTCGACGCCGCCAACCCCAGCTCGGATCAGGGCTGGGCGCAAGGCGAGCGAAAGGGCTTCGCCGCCCGTGCCAGGGCCGACGCCCTGCTGGCCCTTGCGCTGGTGCATCATCTGGCGATCGGCCGCAACATTCCCCTGGCGCAGGTGGTGGATTGGCTGATCGACATCGCGCCCCAGGGGATCATCGAATTCGTTCCGAAATCCGACCCCATGGTGCGCCAGCTGCTCTCCCTGCGCGCGGACATCTTTGCCGACTATACCGAAGCGGTCTTCCGCGCCGCGGTCGAACGCCGGGCGCGGATCCGGCGCGCGCATGCGGTGGCGGAAGGCGGCCGGCTGCTGCTGTGGTATGAGCGCGACGGCCAACCGTCAGAAACAGCCGGAGCGACGCCGTGAGTGCTCCGGATGCGGGGGCGCAGGCGCAACCGGTCCGGCCGCGCGAGGGCCTCCTGTCGCGCATCCCCTATCACCCTTTCCTGGTGCCGCTGTGCTTTGCCGTCACGGTCTATGCGCGCAACCGATTCGAGGCGGAATTCGCCGACGTGCTGGTGACCGTGCTGGTTCTCATGCTGGGCGCCATGTTCCTGCTGCTGGCGCTGCGCCTCCTGTTCCCGAGCTGGCGCCATGCCGCCGCCGCCGCCACGGCGCTGCTCTTCTTCCTGTTCTACGAACCCAGCCTGCTGCTGCCCCTGGAGCCGAACAGTGCCGGCAGCGTCGCGGTCTTTGCCATGGCTGCGATCCTGCTGCTGCTCGTCCTGCTGCGGCTGCGGCGGATGCGAACCCATCTCGCTGCCCTCACCCTGGTGTTGAATGTCGTCGTGCTGGTGATGCCGCTGCCGGACCTTTGGGTTCTGGCTGCATGGATCCGGGCGGACCGGACGGAAGCGGCAACACCGGAGCGCGTCTATCCCGATCTTCCGGCGCCGGCCGGTTCGGTCGCGGCGACGGCGCCGGACATTTGGCTGCTGGTGCCCGACCGCTATGCCAGCGCCGCCGTTCTTGAAGATCACTATCGCTTCGACAACAGCGCCTTCATCGAGGGGCTGCGCAAGCGAGGCTTCGTCGTCCGCGACAATGCCTTTGCCAATTATCAGCGGACCGCGGTGTCGATGGCCTCGATGCTCAACCTCGACTATCTCGATGCCTTCCTGCCTTATGTGGCCGGGATCGACAGCCGCGACTGGCGACCGATCTACCGGGCGCTCGAAGACAACCGCGTCAGCCGGTTCCTGTCGGAAGCGGGCTATCGTATCCACCGCTTCGGATCGTATTGGGAGCCGACACGGCGCGATCCCTATGCCGACGAGCATCACAACGTCTTCGACATCCCCGACTTCGCCTTCCGGCTGCTCAGCGTTTCGGTGGCTGGTCAGCTCGCCTTTGCCACCGGCTGGGGCGCCATCGACGGCTGGTACTCGCACTGCCAGCGGCTGCAGCGGCAGTTCGACGGCCTCGTCGACCTTGCGCAACGCGATGAACGCAAATATGTGCTGGCACATCTGCTGATCACGCATCCGCCCTTCGTGATGGATGCACAGGGCCGGTGTCAGTCGACCACGGCAGCCGCGCAGCGCGATTACGACCAGCGGTATCTCGACAGCGTCGCCGTCACCAACGCCGCGTTCGAGCGATTGATCGATGTCATCCAGGCCGGGAAGCGCCCCGCCATCATCCTGCTGATCGCGGACGAAGGCCCCTGGCCGGGCGGTGTCGAGGTGCTGAAGAAAGCCACCTTCGCCAGTGCCGAGATGGTCGACTGGACCGCGATGACCGACAGGCAGCTCGCCATCAAGACCGGCATTCTGATGGCGCAGTATTTCCCCGACCGGGCGGGCGCGGCCCTGCCCGCCGACCAGGTGCCGGTCTCGCCGGTCAATGTCTTCCGCACGGTCTTCCGGCACTATTTCGCGCTCGATCTGCCGCCCCTGCCGGATCGCTACTTCATCTATCGTGACGACGAATCGCTCTACAGCTACGACGACGTGACCGACCGTCTGCCGCGCTAGGGGTGCGGGCCGGGGGTGATCATCCAGGGGATGGAACCGGGGCGGGCGGCGGCTTGACCCGGCAAGGATATCATGGTTAACGAATATTAACTTGCGCCGGCCCTGGCGAGGCTACGAGATTGACTCCCCCGCTCAAAACGCCTAGTTTCCGCGCGCTTTACCGGCTTTGGCAGAGCTTCTGGCCCCGAGGGGCCCCGTCCGTTGGCGAGTTTCGCTCACGGGCGTTTTCTTGCTTTGCCGATAAGTCATTGGAAAGATTGACGGAAGCTCGATGTTCGAGAAGCTTAGCGAACGGTTGAACGGGGTGCTCGACAAGCTGACCAAGCGTGGTCAGCTGGCCGAAGCCGATGTCGACGAGGCCCTGCGCGAGGTCCGTATCGCTTTGCTTGAGGCCGACGTGGCGCTGCCGGTGGTCAAGGACTTCATCGCCGCCGTCCGGGCCGAGGCCGTGGGCGAGAAGGTGGTCAAATCGGTCACCCCCGGGCAGATGGTCATCAAGATCGTCCATGACGAGCTGGTGAAAGTCCTCAAACCGGCGAATGACGACGCGGCCGCGCTCGATTTCAACCACCCGTCGCCCGTCCCCATCCTGATGCTGGGCCTGCAGGGCTCGGGCAAGACCACCTCCACCGCCAAGATCGCGCGGCGCCTCGCTGAACGCCAAGGCAAGAAGGTCCTGATGGCCTCGCTCGACGTGCGCCGTCCGGCCGCCCAACAGCAGCTCGCCATTCTCGGCGAGCAGACCGGGATCAGGACGCTGCCCATCGTGCCGGGCGAACCGCCGGTCGCCATCGCCAAGCGCGCCATGAACATGGGCCGCCTCGAAGGCTATGACGTGGTCATGCTGGATACCGCCGGTCGCCTCGCCATCGACGACGAGTTGATGGCCGAAGTAGCTGCCGTGCGCGATGCGGTGAAGCCCCATGAAAGCCTGCTGGTGGCCGATGCCATGACCGGCCAGGACGCGGTGAATACCGCGAAGGCCTTCCAGGACAAGGTCGGCATCACCGGCATCATGCTGACCCGCATCGACGGCGATGCGCGCGGCGGTGCCGCGCTCTCGATGCGCGCCGTCACCGGCAAGCCGATCAAGCTTCTGGGCACCGGCGAAAAGCTCGACCAGCTGGAAGACTTCCACGCCGACCGAATCGCCGGCCGCATCCTCGGCATGGGCGACATCGTCTCCCTCGTCGAAAAGGCGATGGAGACCACGGAGCAGGAAGAGGCCGAGAAACTCGCCCGCAAGATGCAGAAGGGCCAGTTCGACCTCAATGACATGGCCCAGCAGATGAAGCAGCTGCAGAAGATGGGCGGTCTGGGCGGTGTCATGAGCATGCTGCCCGGCATCGGCAAGATGCAGAAGCAGCTCGAAGGCAAGATGGACGAAAAGGTGGTCGGCCGGACGCTCGCCATCATCTCCTCGATGACGCCCAAGGAGCGCCGCCTGCCGGACCTCATCAAGGCCTCGCGCAAGAACCGCATCGCCAAGGGCGCCGGGGTGCAGGTGCAGGATGTCAACAAGCTCCTGAAGCAGCACCAGGAAATGGCGCGCATGATGAAGCAGGTCTCCAAGCTCGGGCAGAAGGGCCTGATGCGCCACGGCCTTTCCGCGCTGATGAAGGGCGGCCCCATGGGTGGCGGTGGCATGGGTGGCGGCGGTATGGGCGGCGGCGGATTTGGAGGCATGCGATGATCCTCGATCACGTTTCCATCGGCGTCAGCGACCTGGCCAAGGGTCGCGCCTATTACGACGCGGTGCTGGCGACGCTGGGCTATGCCCGCGTCTACGATGTCGACATCCCGGGCGAGGGTCTGGTCTCCCACGGCTACGGCGCCACCAAGGAGAAGCCGGAATTCTGGATCGGCGCCTATGGCCGCCTCGATGCCGCCCTCAACCGCGAGGGGGCCGCGCATCTCGCCTTCGTCGCCAAGTCGCGCAAGGACGTCGACGCCTTTCATGCCGCGGCGCTGAAGCATGGCGGCAAGGACAATGGCGCGCCCGGCCTGCGGCCCGAATATCACGAGAACTACTACGGTGCCTTCGCCTTCGATCCCGACGGCAACAAGATCGAGGCGTGCTGTCACCATCCCGAATGAACACGTTTAGCCAGAGTTTGAATCTGAAAGGAGAACTACCCTCATGTCGTTGAAAATTCGTCTCGCCCGCGGCGGCGCCAAGAAGCGCCCGTTCTATCGCATCGTGGTGGCCGAAAGCCGCTTTGCCCGCGACGGCCGTTTCGTCGAGCGCATCGGCTCCTACAACCCGATGCTGACCAAGGACGACCCCAACCGCGTCATCCTCGAGGTCGAGCGGGCCAAGCATTGGCTCTCGCAGGGTGCGCTGCCGACCGAGCGCGTGCAGCTGTTCTTCGCCAAGGCGGGCCTGATGGAGGCGCCCAAGCGCCACGACCAGACCAAGCAGGACAAGCCCAAGGCGAAGGCCCAGGAGCGCGCCAAGGCGAATGCCGAAGCCGCTGCCAAGGCCGCCGAAGCGCCCGTTGGTCAAACCCTGGCCGCCGAAGCCTAAAACGGACCGGCCGGCGTGAGCGGAGGGAAACCGACAATGGTTCTGATGGGTGCGATCATCGGAGCGCATGGCATCAAGGGCGAGGTGAAGGTGAAATCCTTCGCCGGAACGCCCGCGGCCATTGCTTCCTATGGCGCGCTTGAGGATGCCAGGGGCCGGTCCTTCGAGCTTGCGCTGGTGGGGCAGGCCAGTCCTCGGAAAGATAGTCCCGGCAAGGGTCCCGGCGGCAAGGATGTCCTCATCGCCCGGATCAAGGGTGTGGGTGACCGCAACGCAGCCGAGGCGCTCAAGGGCGTCGAGCTCTACGTGGCGCGCGATCGCCTGCCGCAGATTGCCAGCGAGGACGAGTTCTATCTCGCGGACCTCATCGGCCTCGCCGCCTTCGACCAGCACGGCAATGCCATGGGCAAGGTCGTCGCGGTCGAGAATTACGGCGCCGGCGACGTGCTCTCGCTTGAGGGCGGGGCGCCGGGTGCCTTCGATATCGCCTTCACCCGCGCCCTGGTGCCGGTGGTCGATGTCGCGGGCGGCAGGCTTGAGCTCGATCTGCCCGACGGTTTCTTCGACAAGCCGGAAGGCGAGCCGGAAGAAACCGGCGCGGCCATGAACTGACGGATCAGGGAGGTGACGGAAGACGCCATAGCCGCCAAGGGCTGGACCGCCCGCATCCTGACCTTGTTCCCGGACATGTTTCCGGGGCCCTTGGGTCAGAGCCTCGCGGGCAAGGCCTTGGAGAAGGGCATCTGGCGCTGTGAGACGATGGATATCCGCGACTTTGCCACGGACAGACATCGCACAGTCGACGATACCCCGTTCGGCGGCGGCGCCGGCATGGTGATGCGACCCGACGTGATCGATGCGGCCCTGGCCGCGGCGATGCGGGATCACGCCGGGCCTGCGATCTACCTCACCCCGCGCGGGCGCCTGCTCAAGCAGGACCTGGTGCGGGATCTGGCGACGGGTCCAGGTGTGGTGGTGCTGTGCGGGCGTTACGAAGGGCTGGACGAACGCGTGATCGAGGCGCGGCAGTTGCTCGAGGTCAGCCTCGGCGATTTCGTGCTCTCGGGCGGCGAGCCGGCGGCCCTGGCGCTGATCGATGCCTGTGTGCGGCTGCTGCCCGGCGTCATGGGCGCCGAGGAGACGCTGGCGGAGGAGAGTTTCAATACCGGTCTGCTGGAATATCCGCATTACACGCGGCCGGCGGAGTGGAACGGCCGAAAGGTGCCCGAGGTCTTGATGTCCGGGCATCACGAGAAGATCCGGCAGTGGCGTCACGCCGAGGCCGAGGAGACGACCAGATTGCGGCGCCCCGATCTTTGGGACGCCTACCAGAAACGCGGGGCCTGACGGCACCGCTGGACAGAAATGAAGAACCTTAGGTTCTTCACCGTGTTGAAAGAAGAAAGGACGACGACCATGACCATGTTGCATGATTTCGAAGCCGCCCAGCTCAAGAAGCTGCAGGGCGACACCAATGTGCCGGATTTCCGCCCCGGCGATTCGGTGAAGGTGTCGGTGAAGGTGGTGGAAGGCGAGCGCGAGCGCGTTCAGGCCTTCGAAGGTGTCTGCATCGCCCGCAAGAATGCCGGCGTGAACTCCTCCTTCACCCTCCGGAAGATTTCCTATGGCGAGGGCGTCGAGCGCGTCTTCCCGCTGTTCTCGCCGCGCCTCGTCAAGATCGAGGTGGTGCGCCACGGCGACGTGCGCCGCGCCAAGCTCTATTACCTGCGCGGTCTGCGCGGCAAGGCGGCACGCATCACCGAGCGCGCCTATGTCGCCCCGGAAGCCGCCAGCGAATAAGCGCGTCCGGTAATAAAATGTCGAACCGGTCGGGTGACAAACCCGGCCGGCGAGCTTATGTCACTACCTCGTCCTTTCGCCGCTGCCTGCGCCCTTGCCGGCGCGGGCAGCGGTGGGACGGCGGCAACAAGGGGCTCCCGAATCCGGGCTTTTCGGCGGGACCCCGGCAGCAATCTCGGGAACGACCATGGCGAAGACGCTGTTCGACAAGATCTGGGACAATCATCTGGTGCATCGGCAGGATGACGGCACCTGCCTCATCTATATCGACCGGCACCTTGTCCACGAGGTGACCAGCCCGCAGGCCTTCGAGGGTCTGCGCCTTGCCGGGCGCAAGGTGCACCGGCCGCAGGCAACCCTCGCCGTCGCCGATCACAACGTGCCGACCTCCGATCGCTCCAAGGGCATCGTCGAGGCGGAAAGCCGCATTCAGGTCGAGACCCTCGAGCAGAACTGCCGCGATTTCGGCGTGCCCTATTTCTCCATGGACGACATCCGCCAGGGCATCGTTCACATCATCGGCCCGGAACAGGGCATGACCCAGCCGGGCATGACCATCGTCTGCGGCGATTCCCACACCTCGACCCATGGCGCCTTCGGGGCGCTCGCCTTCGGCATCGGCACCTCCGAGGTCGAGCATGTGCTGGCCACCCAGACGCTGATCCAGAAGCCGGCCAAGAACATGCGCATCACGGTCGACGGCACGCTGGGCGCCGGCGTCACCGCGAAGGACGTGGTCCTCGCCATCATCGGCAAGATCGGCACGGCGGGTGGCACCGGCTATGTGATCGAATTCGCCGGTTCCGTCATCCGCGGCCTTTCCATGGAAGGCCGCATGACGGTCTGCAACATGACCATCGAAGCGGGCGCGCGCGCCGGATTGATCGCGCCCGACGAGACCACGTTCGAGTATGTGAAGGGCCGGCCGATGGCGCCCAAGGGCGCGGCCTGGGAGCAGGCCGTCGCCTTCTGGAAGACCCTGCCGTCGGATCCGGATGCAAAATACGACGTCGAGATCGAGCTGAAGGCCGCCGACATCGTGCCACAGGTGACCTGGGGCACCAGCCCCGAGGATGTGCTGCCCATCACCGCCAAGGTCCCCAATCCGGCCGATGTGGCGGACGAGGACAAGCGCCGCGCCATGGAGCGCGCCCTCGACTATATGGGCCTCACCGCCGGCACGCCGCTCAAGGAGGTGAAGGTCGACCGCGTCTTCATCGGCTCCTGCACCAACGGCCGCATCGAGGATCTCCGCGAAGTGGCGAAACTCGCCAAGGGCCGCAAGGTGGCCGCCCATGTCAACGCCATGGTGGTGCCGGGTTCCGGCCTCGTGAAGGCCCAGGCCGAGGAAGAGGGCCTCGACAAGATCTTCATCGCGGCGGGATTCGACTGGCGCGAACCGGGTTGCTCCATGTGCCTTGCCATGAATCCCGACAAGCTCGCCCCGGGCGAACGCTGCGCCTCGACCTCGAACCGCAATTTCGAGGGCCGCCAGGGTCGCGGCGGCCGCACCCATCTGGTCAGCCCCGCCATGGCGGCGGCGGCGGCCATCACCGGCCACCTCGCCGACGTGCGCGATCTGAACTGAGCCAAGACGCACGATCGCACGCGGCATTCCGGCGCAACTGGCCGGGAATGCCGCGTGCCCGCCGGTCACGGCTCGATCGAAAGTATCTTCAGCAGCCTCGCGCCATGTTCGCCGCCCATGCCGCGAATATCCTTGGTCAGGATCACGCGCAGAGCCTCGCAATGCGCCAGGGCACGCTTGTCGCGCGCGGCGTCTCCTTCCGTTGGCTCGACAGCCAGTTGCAGGCAGAGTGCATGCGCGATGCGTGAAACGAGTTCAAAATCAAAGGTGGTGCCTTGGCCCTTGAGGTCATGGGCCAGACGGTAGGCTTCGGCACGCCATCCATCCGCACGGTACATCGCTGCCGAAAAGAGCTGGCGCAGCCGGTCCAGGTTCCGCAGACTGGTGCGGATGAAAGGTTCGCGCAGTTCCGTCACCGCTAATTCGGCCGCCGCCGCCATCGCTTCCACCTGCGATGCGGGCATTGTGCCAACCTTATCGCGGAGCGATCCCATTGCCGGCTACCTCCCTTTCCCGGATTCCGATCCGGGACGCTCGCTGGCGAGGGTCGTACGCATCTTCCCGCGCCGCTCCGGCCCGACATAGAGTCCCGAATTGACGAAGGGTCGGTCATCGTCGACCACCCGGGTGAGGGCGCCATAGAGGCTCTTGAAGGATACCGGCTTGGCGAGCAGCCAGCTGACGCCGGCATCGCGCGCCGCCACCACACGGTGCGCCTCGGTATGCGCGGTCAGCATCAGGATCGCGACTTCCGGGCAGGGCGAGTCGCTGCCGCGCCGGACCAGCCGGATAAAATCGATGCCGTCAAGCGGGATCATGTTCCAGTCGAGAATGATGATGTCTGGTACCGCCGCCTTCATCAGGGTGAAAGCGGCTGCGGCATCGGCAGCGAGACGGACATTCTTGATTCGCATGGCGAACAGCAGGCGCTGCACCAGATGCAGCATATGGTCGCTGTCATCCACAAGGAGAACGCTCAGCGCGCTGAAATCATAGGCCTCTTGCGGATCAAGCTTGCGGTTCGCCATGATTTCCGAGAATGACCTCCATGGTGCCGTCGCCATGGTTCGCGCCTTGCCCTCGCTCTGTCAAGGTGGCGCTGCCGATGCACGGTGCCTCAGGAAAGAAATCGGCCGTCTCGCGCAATCACGACGCCATGGCTGATGACGGTTCGTTCCTGCGGCCGCCTTGCGATGGCATCGCCGACGTTTTCCGCGGGCAGCACGAGCAGGTTGGCCGGCGCGCCCACGGCGAGGCCGTAATTGCGGAGGCCGAGGATCCTGGCTCCCGCGGCACTCACACAGTCGAAGGCCGCGGCCAGGTCCTCGTCCCGGGCCCAGTCGAAGCGCAGGCAGAGGAAGAGAGCGCGTTCCAGCATGTCGCCGGTGCCGAGCGGCGACCAGGCGTCGCGAATGCCGTCGGAGCCCATGCAGACCGTGACGCCGGCCGCGCGCAGGTCGGCCACCGGCGGCGCCGGCCCGTCGGCGGGCGCCGTGGTCATGATGCCGATGCCATTGTCGGCGAGGGCCCGCGCGATCCGCTCCAGCCTTGCCGGGCGGGCCTCGCCCAGGCAATAGGCGTGGCTGATGACGACCCGGCCCGCCATGCCGCGTGCCTCAGTGAAATCGGCGATGCGCTCGATCTGCCACAGGCCGAGCTCGCCCTTGTCGTGCAGATGGATGTCGATGCCGCGCCCGTATTTCCCGGCAAGGTCGAAGATCGCCTCCAGGTGCCGGACGGGATCGTTGTCGATGCCGCAGGGATCGAGCCCGCCGACATGCTCCACGCCGAGTTTCAGCGCCGCTTCCATCACCGCGAGCGTGCCCGGGCGGATCAGCATGCCGGTCTGCGGGAAGGCCACGAATTCCATGGTGATGATGTCGCGATAGGTCTCGCGCAGCGCCAGCATCGCCTCGACATGGGAAACGCCGAACTCCGGATCGACGTCGACATGGCAGCGGAAATGGAGCGAGCCCCGGGCGATGCAATGCTCGATCAGCTTCCCGGCCCGCGCTGCAATGGGCACGTCGAGCCCGCGCAGGATGCGGCGTTCGTTGTCGATATAGTCCCGCAAGGTGGGACCGGCCGAATTCGGCCGCCAGGGCTGGCCCCACAGGGTCTTGTCGAAATGGCAATGGGCCTCGACCAAAGCTGGGAGGACCAGGCGGCCGGCGGCATCCAGGTGCGGCTTTTCGTCGGCAATTTTCCCGCCGGTGGGCAGGATGGCGGCGATGCGCCCGCCGGCGATCTCGATGTCGATCGCGGCCCCCGACGAATCCCTGGCCGCGGTGATCCATAGCGATTTGGTCATGCGTTCCTGCCCCCTGATATGCAGTCTTCCTCTTTAGCCGATCCGGCGGGGTGCTGCCATCCTCGGCCGGACTTGTCGCGGACGGATTGCCGATGCCGCTGATTCACTGCTATATCCACACACACTTTGCACACACCTGATGGAGCCCCGGGATGAAACCGGCAGGAACCAGCAGCGTCTTTCTGGCCGGCCGCCGCATCCGGCTCTTCCGGCGGAGCGATCGGCCATCGCGCTATTGGCAGGCGGCGTTTCGCCTGCCCGGCAAGGCGCGACCGCTGGTCAAGAGCACGGGCCAGGTGGATCTGGCGGCGGCCAGGCGCTGGGCGCTCGATCTGCTGCCGCAGCTCGGCCCCGACCTTGCCACGATGACGCCGCCGCTGCCGCGCGAGGATCTGCTCGCCCCCTATCCCTTTCCCCGCATCCGACAGGAAAAGCGCCATGTCGAGCGCGAGATTGCCCTGCGCACGCTCAGCGCCTATCAGCGCCATCCGCTGCTGGCGCAACGCCACCTCGCCCAGGCGCTCGATGTCTCGCTGGCCATCGTCAATGCCTATACCGCGCGCTGTGTGCGGGCCGGCTGGCTGCTGAAGCTGGAACGCCCGTCGGGTCGCGGCCGCGGCTACCGCTATGTGCTGACCGATCTTGGCCGCGCGCGCCTGCGCGAACTGCTCGCCGCCTATGTCGATCATGAGCTTCACCTGTTCCGGGCCCTGAAGGCGGATTTCGCGCAGCTGCTCGCCGCGGCGGCGGAGCGGAAGGTGATCCTGGTGGGCACGGGCGATCTGGCGGCGATCGCGCGCCTGGCCCTGGCCGAGGCCGGCCGCGCGCCAATCCTGGAACTGCCCATCGCCGATCTCGCCGCCCTGGAACGCCCGGCGCTGCGCCGGCGCCATGCCGGGGCGGTGCTGTGGCTCGTCGAACTGCCGCAAGGCGAGGTGTTGCGGCTTCTCGGCGAACGCCCGGCCGATTCCCTGCCGCTCATGCTGCCGGCGCTGCTGCGCGAGTTCGCCCCGGCGGGAAGCGGCCTCCCGGCGGCGATCCGCCCCGATGTCAAAACCAAGACAATGGTTTGAATTAAAAACATTGCGGCCCGCGGCGTCCGGCCCAACCATGGCGGCAACAAAGGCGTAACAGCGGAGGTGGGCCATGGGTCTCGATCTGACGACGATGCAGCATCTGGCGCAGAAGGGCCGCATGGGCCGGCGCGACTTCATCCAGCTGGCGATGGCGGCTGGCATCACGGCGGGTGCGGCGCAGACGATGTTCGCCAGGGCGGCCCGCGCCGAACCCAAGCGCGGCGGCAAGTTCATCGCCGGGATCGGCCACGGCCAGACCGCCGACAGCCTCGATCCCGCCACCTGGGCCAACGCCTTCTCGGCCGATGTCGGCTTCGTCACCGGCAATTGCCTGACCGCGATCGATGCCAAGAACAACGCCGTGCCGGATGTGGCCGAGAGCATCGAGGCGTCGGACGACGCCAAGACCTGGGTGTTCAAGCTCCGGAAGGGCATCGAGTTCCACAACGGCAAGACCCTCACCGCCGCCGACGTGGTGGCCACCTACAACTATCACCGCGACGAGAATTCGAAATCCGCCGCGAAATCGGTCCTCGCCGACATCGCAGAGATCAAGGCCGACGGCGACGAAACGGTGGTCTTCACCCTCGCTTCCGGCAGCGCCGATTTTCCCTATATCACCTCGGACTATCACCTGCCGATCTACCAGGCCAAGGATGGCGGCGGCATCGCCTGGGAGGAGGGCATCGGCACCGGCCCCTTCATCCACGACCGCTATGAGCCGGGCGTGCGCTTCAACGCCAAGCGCAACCCGAACTATCACAAGGACGGTCCCTGGTTCGACGAGATCGAGATGGTCTCGATCGTCGACGTGGCGGCACGGCAGAACGCTCTGGTCACCGGCGACATCCACTACATGGACCGCTGCGACCTGAAGACCCTCAACCTGCTGAAGCGCAACCCGGACCTGGTGGTGAGCGACATCACCGGCTTCTCGCACTACGTGGCGCCGATGGATGTGCGCGTGGCGCCGTTCGACAATGTCGACGTCCGCCTGGCCCTCAAATGGGCGGTGAACCGGCAGGAGATCGTGGAGAAAGTGCTGCTGGGCCATGGCATCGCCGGCAACGACAATCCGCTTGCCCCCTCGATCAAGTTTGCGACCAACCCGGAGCCGGTCTATGCCTACGATCCGGACAAGGCGAAATTCCACCTGAAGAAGGCCGGGCTTTCCAGCCTCGCGGTCGACCTCTCGGCCTCTGACGCCGCCTTCGCCGGCGCCGTCGACGCGGCGGTCCTGATGAGGGAATCGGCGGCGGCCTGCGGCATCGACATCAATGTGATCATGGAAGCCAATGACGGCTACTGGGACGCGGTCTGGATGAAGAAGCCCTGGTGCTTCTCCTACTGGAGCGGCCGTCCGACCGCCGACTGGATGTTCACCACCGCCTATGCCGCCGAGGCGGCCTGGAACGATACCTTCTGGAAGCACGACCGCTTCAACGAGCTGCTGGTCCAGGCCCGCGCCGAGACCGACGATGCCACGCGCGCCGCCCTCTATGCCGAGATGCAACAGATCCTGCACGACGACGGCGGCATCATGGTGCTGATGTTCAACAACTTCACCTCGGCCCATGCCAGCTCGCTGGCCCATGGCGAGCTCAACAGCAATTACGACCATGACGGCGGCTACATGTTCGAACGCTGGTGGTTCGCCTGATCGCCGCCGCGTAGCGGTTCGCGATCCTTGCGTCCAGGGCGGCGGGGGCGGCCGTCCCGGATTTTCTTTGGCCCGGATTCCTTTTGACCCGGCATCCATGCGGCTCGTCTGCTACAACATCCAGTACGGCAGGGGGAAGGACGGGCGCATCGATCTTGCGCGCATCGCCGCCGAGCTTGCCGCCCTCGACGCCGATGTGCTGGCGCTGCAGGAGGTCGAAGTGGGCTGGCAGCGCAGCGGCGGCGTCGACCAGCCGGCGGCGCTGGCGGCATGGCTCCCCGGCTATTTTTCGCTCTATCTGCCCGGCTTCGACCTGCATGGCACGCAGGGCCGGCGCCAGTTCGGCAACATGCTGCTGGCGCGCCAGCCGATCTGGTCGGCCCGTGCGATCCCGCTGCCCAAGCTGCCGGCAAGCGACGCGTTCAACATGGATCTCGGCGCGGTCGAGGGACTGCTCAACAGCAGCGCGGGGCCGCTCCGCCTTGTCTCGCTGCAGCTCTCGCCGCTGACACTGGCCGAGCGGCTGCTGCAGATCGACACGCTCCTGGAACGCCATCGCAGCGCGCCGGGCCAGGGCGGGGCCTGGACCGGACCTGCCCTGGTGCGCGGGGTCACCGACTGGTCGAACGGCGAGGCGCCACCGCCCGCCACCGCCAGCGCCATCCTGCTGGGCGATTTCAACCTCGTCGCCGACGGTGCCGATTACGCGCATCTCGCGGCCGAGTTCGTCGATGCCTGGCGCCACCTCGCCTTGCCGGAAGCGGACGGCATCACCTATCCCGCCCATGCCGACTGGCCGAATCCGATGCGCATCGACTATGCCTTCGTGACGCGCGATCTCGCCCCGCTGCTGCGCGCGGCACGGGTGGAGTCGGCGGCGCTTGGCTCCGATCACGACCCGCTGGTGATCGAACTCGCGGCGGATCTGCTGGCGCCCCCACTTGCCAAAATGTCGCAGCTCGGATAAGGTGCACGCCATCGCCAACACAGTTGTTGGCTCACGCAGCCGGGAGATCAGCATGATTTACATGCTCGCATTTCATCACCCCGGCCTGACCGCGCCGTTCGCCCACTCTTAGGTCGAAGCGACGCCGGACAGGCCCGATCGGGGCCTTGTCCACTTTACCTTTCCTGTTCACGCCATAGCCGGGTCGGCCAACGACCGGGAGACAGCATCGGGATCGCCGCCTATCCGCGCCGGCCCTGACTCCGCCTCTCCCGCGTTCCGTATCCCTCCCGGAAAAAGCCAGAAGGCGGCCTTACCTGCGATTTTCGCAGGCGGCCGAAACACCAGATGACCGACAACCACGCGACCCATCTCCCCACCACCCAGCCGCAGGCGGCGGGCATCGTCCATCACCAATCCACGCCGCCGCACCGCGACGAAATCGCCGGTGCCAAGGCGTCCGGCGCGAAGCCGCGGCGCCGCAATGCCTTTGCCGCCGTGTTCGGCTTTTCCGCGCGCTACTGGGCGCGGCAGAAGCCGCTCTTCGGCGGTGTGCTGGTGCTGGCCACCGCCGCCACGCTGATGGATGTGCTGATCCCGCTCTATTCCGGGCGCCTGATCGACGCGGTGACCGGCGTGCGCAACGATGCCACGTTCGATGCGGCGGTGCTGGCGCTCATCAGCATGATCGCGCTCGGCGTCAGTGCCGTCTGCCTGCGCCACGTCGCCTATCTGGGCGTGGTGCGACTCACGCTCCGCATCATGTCGGCGATGGCGCTCGATTCCTTCTGGCGGGTGCAGCGCTTCGCCACCGACTGGCATGCCAACACCTTCGCGGGTTCCACCGTGCGCAAGGTGACGCGCGGCATGTGGGCGATCGATACGCTCAATGACAACATGCTGCTGGCGCTGTGGCCGGCCTGCGTGGTGCTGCTGGGCTCGACCGTGCTCCTTGGCTGGCACTGGCCGCTGATGGGCGTTGCGGTGCTGGTGGGGGCGATCCTCTATATCGCCCTGACCCTGTTCCTCACCGTGGGCTATGTCGGCCCGGCGGCCAGCCTCTCCAACCAGTGGGACACCAGGACCGGCGGCGCGCTCGCCGATGCCATCAGCTGCAACGCGGTGGTGAAGAGCTTCGGCGCCGAGGGGCGCGAGGATGCGCTGCTTGCGCGCATCGTCGCCAAATGGCAGCGCCGCACCACGCGCACCTGGAACCGCGCCACCATCAACGGCTCCGCCCAGGCGGTGATGCTGCTGGCCTTGCGCGCCCTCATCATCGGCATGGCGATCTGGCTGTGGTGGCGGGGCCGGGCCACCACCGGCGAGGTGGCCTATGTGCTCACCACCTATCTGGTGATCCAGGGCTATCTCTACGACATCGGCTCCTATATCCGCGACGTGCAAAGGGCGGTCAACGACATGGAGGAACTGGTGGCGATCCACGACACCCCCTTCGGCGTCGCCGATCGGCCGGAGGCGAAGCCGATTGTCATCGACAAGGGCGAGATCGTGTTCGACCGCGTGACCTTCCATTACGGCGGCCATGCGACGCCGCTCTACCAGGATTTCTCGGTCACCATCCGGCCGGGGGAGAAGGTGGGGCTGGTGGGGCTCTCGGGCTCGGGCAAGACCACCTTCGTCAAGCTGATCCAGCGGCTCCACGACATCGGCGCGGGCGAGATCCGCATCGACGGGCAGAACGTGGCCAATTGCCGGCAGGCGAGCCTCCGGTCGCAGATCGCCCTGGTGCAGCAGGAACCGATCCTGTTCCACCGCTCGCTCGCGGAGAACATCGCCTATGGCCGGCCCGGTGCCACCATGGCCGAGATCGAGGCGGCGGCGCGCCTCGCCAACGCCCATGACTTCATCGCGCGCCTGCCCAAGGGCTACCAGACCCTGGTGGGCGAACGCGGGGTGAAGCTCTCGGGCGGCGAGCGGCAGCGGGTGGCATTGGCCCGCGCCTTCCTCGCCGACGCGCCGATCCTGATCCTGGACGAGGCCACTTCCAGCCTCGATTCGGAATCGGAGGCGCTCATCCAGGAGGCGACCGCGCGCCTGATCGAAGGCCGCACCGCCATCGTGATCGCGCACCGCCTCTCCACCGTGCGCGCGCTGGAGCGCATCCTCATTTTCGATCAGGGGCGCATCGTCGAGGAGGGCGACCACGCCACCCTCATCGAAAAGCCCGATGGCATCTACCGCCGCCTCTTCGACCGCCAGGTCCTGGGCCTGGTGGATTCGGAAGCGGCGTAGGGGGGCGGTCAAAAGCACCCCCCCCACCCACTCTCTCCTTGCGGGAGAGGGGGTGGGGCGAGGGGGTGGGGTGAGGGGGCATCAACCCGAGTTTCCCCCAGGCTCGCCTTCCGCCGCGCCGCCGGCGCCGCTAGGATGGGCGACATCACAGTGGAGTCCGCCAGCATGAATCACCCCCAGGTGCCGAAACCCGCCCTTCATCCGGTGCGCGGCGTCGACCCGACCGAGCCGCTGCTGCCGCGTGCCGACTGGCCGGCGCCCTATCGCGACGGCATCGTCTGGGACGCCCATGCCTGCCTGCCGCTCCTCCCCAATGGCGACATGACGCCGCTCCGGCGGCATCTGGCGGCGGGGGTCACCTATGTCTCGGTCAATGTCGGCATGGATTTCAACCCGCTCGCGGATTGCATCCGCGTCATCGCCGGTTTCCGCGACTGGCTGCGGCGGCATGGCGACCGGTACATCCTGGCAAA
>JAEUKV010000122.1 GCA_016794165.1 Rhodospirillaceae bacterium | reverse complement strand
CAGCGTTACGCGCCGGAAGGTCACCCAGGGGTTGGCCCCCAGATCGGCCGAGGCCTCCTCCAGCACCTGGTCCATGCCGGCCAGCCGCGCGCTCACGATGATGAAGACGTAGGACGACAGGAACACGCAATGACCGACGATAATGGTCATCAGGCCGAGCTCGAATCCGATGCCGACGAAGAAGATCAGCAGCGCGATGCCGAGCACGATGTCGGGCATGATCATCGGCATGAAGATCAGCATCTGGTAGAAGCGCTTGGCGCGGAAATCGTGACGCTGCAGGGCAAGGGCAGTCACCGTGCCGATGACAGTCGAGATGGCCGCCGTCACCAGCGCGATGAGCACACTGTTCTTGACCGCCGCCAGCAGCTGATCGGTCGTCTCGACATAGTTCGAGGAGGCAGCGAGGTCGGTCTCCAGGCCGAACAGCGAGCGATACCAGTCGAAGGTGAAGCCGCTCCAGCTCATCATGTTGACGACGTTGGAGTTGAACGAGAAGACGACGATGAGTGCGATCGGCAGGTAGAGAAAGAGCAGGAACAGGAGCCCGTAGAGGCCGAGGACACGGGGGCCGAAACGACGACCACCGGGCAGGAGGCGCTGGAACTCACGCAGCATGGCGCTCACCTTGCCCCCGCGGCGCGTTCGTCGGCGCGCGCGATCTTGAAGACATAGATGAACAGAAGCACCAGGACCGTCGCCATCACCATCATGGCAAGGGCCGCGCCGAACGGCCAGTTGCGGGCCTGCAGGAATTGCTGGGTGATGAGATTGCCGAACATCAGCACCTTGGCGCCGCCCAGCAGGGAAGCCACCACGAAGTTTCCGAGCGCCGGAATGAACACGATGATCGAGCCGCCGATGATGCCGGGCAGGGTCAGCGGCAGGACAATACGGCGGAAGGTCTGCAGCGGTGTGGCGCCGAGATCGGCCGAGGCGTGGACCAGCGAGCGATTGAGTCGCTCCACGCTGGCATAGACGGGCAGGAACATGAAGGGCAGCAGCACATAGACCAGGCCGATCACCACCGCGCCCTCGCTGAAGATCATCATCATCGGCTTGTCGATGAAGCCGAGTTCCTTGAGGACCGAGTTGACCACGCCTGACGGCCGCAGGATCAGCATCCAGGCATAGATGCGGATGAGGAGGTTGGCGAAGAACGGCAGGGTGATGAGGAAGAGTGCCAGATTACGCCGCGCCGGCGTGAGACCGCTCACCCAGAAGGCGGCGGGATAGGCGATGAGCAGGGTGAGGAGGACGGTCATCACGGCCATGCGCAGCGAACGCAGCAGGATGTCGAGATAGACCGGGTCGAAGACCTCTCCGGCGCCCAGGGGCGCGCCGAGCACGCGGCCGTAGCTGTAGGGATAGAAACTCCACTCCACCCCGCCATAGAGGCCCGGCGTCAGCACGCTGTAGAGCGCCATGATGCCGAGCGGCACGATGAAGAAGACCGCCAGCAGCAGGCTGATCGGCGCCAGCATCAGGACAAGGTTGCGTTGTCGCCGGGCGTGCTGGCCGGTTGCCGGCGGGCTCGCGATGGCGTCCATCGTGGCCATCGCTCAGGCTCCCGCCATGGTCGATGCCGTAGCGGCCGGGATGTCGGCCGTCATGACATGGGGGGCGGAGATCGGGCAGTGCAGCGTGATTTCCTGGCCCTGCGCCAGGCCGTCGAGACCCACCTGCTGCGAGCGCCGGTGCAGCGCCCGGATGGGCTCGCCGTTCGTTGTGCGGGCGAGCACATGGAGATCGGAGCCGACAAAGACCAGCTGTTCGATGGTGGCGGCGATGGTAAAACTGTCGGGCATGGCGCCGCCGAGGGCCAGATGCTCCGGCCGCAGCACGATGTCGACCGTGCTGCCCACTGGTCGGTCGCTCCGCGCCATCAAGACCAGGCCCTGTTCCGTGACGATCTGCGCGATGCCCTGCCCAGTTCGCGCAACGCGGCCCGCATAGAGGTTACTGATGCCGATGAAGCCGGCGACGAAGCGGTTGGCAGGCCGATCGTAGATCTCGGTCGGCGTGCCCAGCTGGTGCACCGAACCCTGGTTGAGGACCGCGATACGGTCCGACATGGTCAGCGCTTCTTCCTGGTCATGGGTGACGAAGACGAAGGTGATGCCGAGCTCGTGCTGCAGGGTCTTCAGTTCGATCTGCATCGATTGCCGCAGCTGCCGGTCGAGGGCGGAAAGGGGTTCGTCGAGCAGCAGCACCTTTGGCCGGTTGATGATGGCCCGGGCGAGGGCCACGCGCTGCTGCTGGCCGCCGGACAGCTGGCGCGGGTTGCGCCCGCCCATGCCGGCAAGGCCCACCATCTCCAGTGCCGCGGTGACCCTGGCCTCGCGTTCCACTTTGGCAACACCGGCCACTTCAAGGCCATAGCCGACATTGGCGGCGACGCTGAGATGCGGAAAGAGGGCATAGTTCTGGAACACGGTGTTGATCGGCCGGCGATAGGGCGGCAGGCCGGCGATCGATTCGCCGTCCAGATAGAGGTTGCCGGAATCGAAATCCTCGAAGCCGCCGATGGCGCGGAGCAGCGTGGTCTTGCCGCAGCCCGACGGGCCGAGCAGGGTCAGGAACTCGTTGCTGCGGATGGAGAGCGAGACCCTGTCGAGCGCCACCACCCGGCCGCCTTCCGGCGTGCGGAAGGTTTTGCTCGCCTGTTCGATCCGAATGATGGGGCGTTCCCCGGTCATGGCCGGCGCCGCGTATCCCATAACGTCCTCCTGCTTCCCACTCGGTCTCGGCGGCGTCCTTCTTGACCGGGACGCTCGCCGGCATCCCTCAGGTGTCGTCGAAATCGCCGAATCCATCCTGCAGATCGGTCAGATACTCCATCCGTGCGGTGACCTTGGGCCCGAGCCTTTCGATCACCGATTCCAGCAATAATTCGAGAAGGGCCACGGTGCTGACGGCGCTGTCCCAGAACACTTCGCCCTCGCCGGGATCGGTCAGCGCGACGTCGGCCTCGGCCAGCCAGGGACAGTAGATGTCCGTGACGGCGATCAGCTTGATGCCGGCGGCCTTGGCCCGTTCCGCCAGCAGCCCCGCCTTGCGGGCGTAACGGCGCGAATCGATGATCACCAGGCAGGCGTTGCGGCGCGTGCCGTCGAAAATATCGACAAAGGTACCGTCCTGGCCGTCGACGAAGCGGACACCGGCGCGGGCATAGTCAAGCTGGGCCGCGAAATAATGGCCGATGCCGCGCAGGTTCTGGAACGAGGCCACGAAGACCTGCGGCGTGTCGCTCAGCAGTTTCACCGCGGTCTTCCATTCCGGCGCGGTGCTGTGGTCGAACACGCGGGTGAGGTTGTTGATATGGGCCTTCAACTGCCTGGCCTGGATGCCGCCGCCGTTGCCCTGGGTGCCGCCCTTCAATTGCCAGGCGGATGAGGGCGCGTGGCCGCGCAATTCCTGGGTGAGATCGGTCAGGCGCTGATAGCCGAGGCTGCGCAGGAAGCGGCCGACCGTCACCGCGCTGACGCCGACCTGCTTGGCGATCGAGGCCGCGGTTTCGAACGGCAGATCATCAAGGTGGGCCGCGAAGTAGCGCGCGAGCACCGCCTCCGATTGCGTCCGTTCAGCCGCTTCCGCCCGCAGTTTTCCCAGCACCAGGTCCCGGCTCATGTTCAGTCACTTATGTCATCATAGTAACATGTCGCCAGTATTGTTATTCAGATAACATGACGCTTGTCAATCGGACTCCGGCCGTTCCGGACGGCAGGGCGGTCACTTGAGCGGAATGAGGGGCGCCGGCAGGATCAATCCTGGCTGAGTGAAGTCGAGATCGCCACGGCGCGACGGTTTCTCCGGCAGGATGGCACCGGGATGTCGGCGGTTGAGGAGTTCCTGCGGGTTGGGCCGCGGATCCAGCGCCTCGCGGCAACGAGACCGGTGTGGTTCCTGCAGATCGCGGCATCTGGTGCCGATGGGATAGGGGCCGTTATTGGTCTGCGCCGATGCCGTCGACGACAAAGCGGCGACAAGTAACAGAAGCAGGGCGAGAGCGCCGCCGCGGATCGGTTCCATCCCGCGTCCCTACTCCGCGCCGCACACCTTCAGGACATCGCGGCGGAACAGGAGCGCGCCGATCACCGCACCGGCCGCAGGCGCCGCGATGAACAACCACAGCTGGACCAATGCCTGGCCGCCGGCGCGGGCGATGCCGAGCTGCCCCACATGCGCGCCGCCGAGCACGGCGGCGCCGCTGGCGAACGGGACCAGCGTCAAGGCGCCGATGATTTCCGCTGCGAGTTCGTTCATGGCCGTGGCTCCCGCCGGATGAGTCCCCGTTGAGTCCCTGCGCGGGAAACCTAGCAGACCGGTTGCCGGCAACAAGGCGGAAAGCGCGCGTCGCTTTCCGTCCTATTGCGCCATCACCTTGACGTAGGAGCCGGGCGCATTTTCCAGCGCCTTCAACTTGCCGGTCCCGGGCTGGCGCGCCGCAACCTCGCCATCGGCGAAGGCGGCGATCCACTTCCGCCATTCCGGCCACCAGGATCCAGGCCGCTGTTGGGCGCCGGCCAGCCAATCCTCGGGGTCCTTGGGATACTTTCCGCTGCCGATCCAGTGACAGTACTTGTTGGCGGCGGGCGGGTTGACCACGCCCGCGATATGGCCGGAAGCGGCAAGGACGAAGGTAACCGGCCCGCGATAGGTTCGCGTGGCGGCATAGGCGGCGTGCCAGGGCGCAATGTGATCTTCGCGCGTGGCGAGGACGAAGCTCGGCTGTGCCACCTTGGCAAGGTCGATGGCGACGCCGCCCAGCTCGATCCCGCCCGGCTGGATCAGTAAGTTCTTCTGATACATGTTGCGGAGATAGAAGCTGTGCATCGCCGCGGGCATGCGGGTGGAATCGGCGTTCCAGTAGAGCAGGTCGAAGGGAAACGGTTCCTTGCCGAGCAGATAGTTGTTGATCACGAACGACCATATGAGATCGTTGGCGCGCAGCATGTTGAACGTCGCTGCCATCTCGTGGCCTTCGAGATAGCCCCGTTCGTTCATCTTCTGCTCGAGCGCCGACAGCTGTTCCTCGTCGATGAAGACCGAGAGCTCGCCCGCTTCGGCGAAGTCGATCATGGTGGTGAGGAAGGTGGCGCTGGCGACCAGATGGCTTTTCTTCTTGGTCTCGAGATAGGAGAGCAGGCAGGCGAGCAGGGTTCCACCGAGGCAATAGCCGATCACGTTGACGCTTTTTTCGCCGAGCCCCCCGCAGATCGCCTCGATCGCGGCGAGCGGGCCCTCCAGCATGTAGTCGGCGAAGGTCTTCTCCGCCAACCTCTCGTCGGGATTGACCCAGGAGATCATGAATACGGTCTGGCCCTGATCGACCGCCCATTTGACAAAGGAGTTCTGCGGTTTGAGGTCGAGGATGTAGAACTTGTTGATCCAGGGCGGGATGATGAGGAGCGGTCGCTTCGCCACCTTCTCCGTGGTCGGCGTGTACTGGATGAGCTGCAACAACTCGTTCTGGAACACCACCTTGCCAGGTTGAACCGCGATATTGCTGCCGACCTCGAAGGCCTCCCTGTCGGTCATCGAAATCTTGAGCTTGCCATTGCCACGCTCGAGATCCTCGAGCAGGTTCTCGAGGCCCTTGACCAGATTCTCGCCACCGCTTTCCAGCGTCGTGCGCAGCACCTCGGGATTGGTCATAACGAAATTGCTGGGCGCCATCGCATCGACGAACTGGCGGGTGTAGAAATCGACCTTCTTGGCGGTCTTGTCGTCCAGCCCCTCGACCTCGCGCACCGTGTTCTGCAGCCAGCGCGCAGTCAGCAGGTAGGATTGCTTGATGTAGTCGAAGACCTGGTTCTCCTGCCACGCCGAATCCTTGAAGCGGCGGTCGTCCTTGCCCGGCGCGATCACCGGCGGCGCTTCCTGGCCCATCATGCGCGCGGCGGTGGTCTGCCACAGGTTCATATAGTCCTGCCACAGCGAGACCTGCGCCTCGATCAGCTTCTGCGGGTCGGACATCATGCGCGCGGTCAGCTCGAGAAAGGTCTGCCCCAGGCTCATGCTGTTGGGGCCGACCTTGAAATCCTCGGCGTGGCGCTGCAGAAAATCCTGCAGCAGGCGCTGGGATTGCTCGGCGATGCGGGCCATGGATTCGGTCATCGCCGCCGGGTTCGGATTGCCGGGATCGGCATCCTTTTGCCCGGCTGGCTGGGAGTCCTTCTTTGCCATGCGCATTCCTAAAAAAGGACAGAAATAACAGATGGTTAGTGTGGGCTTCTTTTTCGCGTCCACGATCCCGCTTGTTTGTTATAGTAGCGCAGTCTAAGAAATCAGAAGTTTTATTTTACGTCAGTAGGATGGCACCCTTCGGGAGAGGGCGCGGCAGGAGCCGGAGGCGGGTTCCACAGGGCATCGGTCCGGGCAGCGGTTCCGTTTGGGACTGATGTCCGTGTCAAGACGACCCCGCGCGCGAACGATCGGGTTCATCGCTAGGACTTTGGGGAGGATCGCATGATGGATTTCTCGGATTTGGCCGCGTCGCGCAGTGTCGCCGTTGCCGAGGCGGTGGGGCGGCTGGCGCTCACTTCCGGCACCGCGCTGCGACCCTTCTTGCCGCATTCACCCCATGCCATGCGGCGCTGGCTGGCGGTTGCCGCCTTTGTCACCATCAGCGGGTGTTCCTCCTGGTTCGGCAGCGATGTGCAGCAGCCGTCGCGCCAGGCGTCGCAAGCCTCGGCCGATGCCGCCGCCGCCAAGAGTGCCGGCGCCGAAACCGCAACGGCCGGCGCGGCCACGACCAATGCCGCTGCCACCAGTGCCGCTGCCACCAGTGGCGCCATGCCGGACATCAACTCGGTTCCGACCAATGCGCCGGTGCCGCAGGACGTGAATCTCGAGGGGGTCCAGCCGGGCCTCGCCGCCGACCGTACCAATGCGCAATATACCGACGAGACCCTGGTCGCACCTTCGCAAAGCGTTGCGCGCCCGGCCGCTCCGGCGCCCGTGCAGCCGGCCCCGGCGCAGCAATCGGCCGTGCCTGGCGTGGCACCGGCCCC
>JAEUKV010000090.1 GCA_016794165.1 Rhodospirillaceae bacterium | reverse complement strand
CCGGTCGGTTCCTCAAGATCGATCAGCGTGAAAAGGTCGCGCAGATCCGAATAGCTTTTCAGGAGGATGTCGAGATCCTCGTCGCGCGCCTCGATGATCACCTGAGTCCGGTTGTTCTTGATCGCCAGCGACAGCGCGTTGATGAAGTGGAGCGAACCGATGTTGCGCGCCGCCTCGATGAAATCCCGCATGTCCTCGATGATCAGAATCGATTCCGGCGTCCGGTTCAGCGTCTTCATGATCTTCTGGATCGACGCATTGATGCTGGCGGCATCGCCCGACGAAAAAAGTCCATCGGTATCGAGCCAGAACAGTCGCTTGCTGACGATGTCGAAAGGGGCGTCGGGGTCGCGCTTGCTGGCCTGCAGGCCCATGCACAGGGCGCTGCAGCCGACGCCGCCGGGCCCCACCAGCAGGACCGAGTTGGCCTGGCTGCGGATCAGGATCGCGGACAGCCGGTTGAGCTCGCTCTCGCGCCCGACCAGGCGGAAATTGGGTGTTTTGGCGAGATAGTCGTCGCCGCGGATCAGGAAATTCATGCTTCGGTCCAGATGGCTGGTGGCGGCGCGAATTGCGGGCGGCGAGACCGATCCCGCCTCAGCCACCGCCCAGGTTGAATGGCGACGGCTTCGCGGCGCCGGCCGCCGGCTTCGGCGGGGTGATGCCGCCCTGCTGGGTGTCGGCATTGACCGCGATCGCGTCGTGGACGTCGCCCTGGACATCCTCGGCGAGCTTCTTCAACTCGTCGAGCTTGCTGCGCATCTCGGAAAGGCCCTCGCGGGTGATGCTGGTGGCCGCGCGCACGACCTCGCCATAGGAGCCGAGATCGTCGATCGCCTTGCTGAGGTCGCTGTTCTGCTCCTCGATGCCCATGGCGATGCGGATGCTCTCCTTCTGCGCCACCTTGTTGGTGTTCTCGGCCATCTGCTGCAGCGTGTCCTTGGCCATGGCGGAGGCTTCGCCGAGCGCGGCGGAGGAAACCGCCTGCAGCACCACGCTCAAGCGGTCGGCGACGCCGGAGATGCCCTGGCTGTGCATGGTGCGGGCGCGGATCGACTGCTGGTCGACCGCGTCCTTCATGGTCTTGATGCGGATGGCGCCGGAGGTGAGGTCGGCATAGGTCGCCATGGTATCGGCGGCGGAGGCATCGAGCATGGTGATGTGCTGCTCGACCGCCATCTTCTTCTGCTCGCGGGTCATCTTGGTGATCATGTCCTCCTCGGTGCCGGCCGGCGGCTGCAGTTCCTCGCGGACCTTCTGGTTGCCGTCGGCAGCCTGCTTGATGCCCTCGTTCATGATCGCATACACCGTGCCCATGAGGTTGTTGGCATCGAACAGGTTCTCCACCTGGTCGTTCATCTGGCCGAGATGATTGCGGACCGAACCCACCCTTTCCTTGGCGGTGTTGACGAAGTTGAGCGCCGCATCGACCAGGTCGCGCTGGCGCTGCTTGTGCTCGTCGGTGCTGATGTCGAGCAGTTCGCGCAGCTTCGCCTTCTGCTCGGCGAACTCGCCAAGATCGCTCGCGGACGGTCCACGGCTCTCGAGATCCTTGATCTCCTTGGCAAGGCGCCCAAGATTATTCTGGATCTCGGTCAGTTCCTGCTGCTTGCGGGCAATCTCCTGCCGCGCCTCCTCGGTGACGCCGCCGAAACCGAAGAAGCTGCGCCTTTCGCCAGCCGCAGCGATGTCGCCGTTCACCCGGTGCACGTCGCTGTTGAGGCGCTGGAACTCACCTTCCAGCTTGCGCCGCTGCGCGGCCTGCTCTTCCTCGAGCTTGCGGTCCTTGAGGATTTCCTGGAACGCTTCGAGGGTAAGGCCGTTGGTGCGCAGGGTGTAGACCGCGTCGATGATGTCGGTGAGCGGCTTCATGCGGTTGTCGAAATCGATCAGCGACTGGTTGAGTTCGTCATAGACCGACTTCAATTCGGCGAAAGTCTCGGTATCGGTGAGCCGGATGATCTCCTGCGCCATTTCCTCGCGCTGGGCCTGGAGGTATTCCTTGAACAGCTCGAACTCCTTGATCCTGGCGCGGTTCTCTTCCTTCGTGCCGGCGAAGGTCAGCGTCCTGGCGATCGTCTCGCGCTTTGCTTCCGGCGAGTTCTCCTCCGAGAACATGATCTGATAGAACGGGTTGGCGGAGATCTCTGCGAAGCGGGCGTCGGCCACCGGGGCTTCCTTCTTAGCCGTCGCCGTCGTCTGCCGCGCCCGCACGGCATCGGTCAGGATATCGGAAAGGTCGGTTTTCTTTTCGGGCTTCGGGCTTGCCGCAGTGGACATCTGTCGCTCCATCAGGGAGTGGGAAGGAACACCGGTTCGACGTTATGGAAATGGTTGGCCAGCAGTGGTTGTGCAATGGAATTTCTATACCATCTTGCGGGGCAGGGGCCAAGCGGCGGCGCAAGGCCTCGTGGGTCCAGTCGCCCGGTGGGATGACGCGGTCTTGATTTTGCCAGCCGGATCAACTTGCGCTAGAGCGGTGGCACGCAGCAGCGGCGCGCGAACGAGGAGAGGGACCATGGCTCAATGGGCAGGGAGCGAGGACCGGGGCGGATGGCGTCGGCGGATCGGTGGAATCCTGCTGGCGGTGGCCCTTGCCGCGGCAGCGGCGCAGCCGGCAAAAGCGCAGGACTCGCAGCTTTCCGACGAGGCCGAGCGCCTGGCTGCCGAGGGCCTTGCCAAGATCCTGCAGGCGCTCGACCTGCTGATGAAGACGATCCCGCAATACGCGGCACCCGAGGTGATGCCCAATGGCGACATCATCATCCGCCGCCTGCATCCCGAGGAAGAAGAAGAGTTGGAACCCGACGCGCCGAAAGGCGATCCAGATTCCGGGACGGAGACTTGAAATGACGGGACCTGAGATGGTGAGCCTTGCTGAACTGGGCGCGCTCGCGCCGGAAGGGGACTTCGAATTGTCGCCCACGGCCAGCGGGCCGCTCGACGGTCTTAGCTTTGCCATCAAGGACCTGTTCGATGTCGCCGGTAGGGTGACCGGCTGCGGCAACCCGGACTGGCGTCGCACCCATGGCCCGGCCAGAGAACATGCCGCCGTGGTGGCACGCCTGCTGGCGGCCGGAGCCAGGGCGATCGGCAAGACCATCACCGACGAACTGGCCTTCAGCCTCAACGGGCAGAACTTCCACTACGGCACGCCGCGCAATGCGGCGGCGCCCGAGCGCATCCCGGGCGGATCGTCGGCGGGCTCCGCTTCCGCCGTCGGCGGCGGCGCCTGTGATTTCGCGCTGGGTACCGATACCGGCGGCTCGGTCCGCATTCCGGCGGCGCTCAACGGCATCTGTGGCATCAGGCCGAGCCACGACGCGGTCAATGAAGCGGGCTGCATGACCCTGGCGGAGAGTTTCGACACAGTGGGCTGGTTTGCGCGCGACGCTTCCCTCCTGCGGCGGGTGGGTGAGGTGCTGCTGCCGCCGGACCGGGAGGCCGAGGCACCCTTTGGCGAGGTCTACGTCGCCAGCGACGCCTGGGCGCTGTCGGGGCCGGAGGTGGCGGCGGCACTGGCGCCGGCGCGGGATCGCGCGGTGGCTGCGATCGGCCCGGCCCGCGCGGTGACTCTGGCCACCGATTGCGGCGGCCTCGCCGCCTGGCGCCAGACGTTCCGCTTCCTGCAGATGCGCGAGATCTGGGCGGCGCTTGGCGATTGGGTCATGACGACCCGGCCGACCTTCGGCCCCGAAATCGCCGAGCGATTTGCTCTCTCGCGGGAAACCGCGGCGAAGCCCATGGGCGACGAGTCCGCCCAGCGAGAAGGCATCGCCGCGCGGCTCGACGATATGCTGGCGGCTGGCGGTATCCTCCTTATTCCCACGGCTGCCGAGATCGCGCCGCTGAAGACCATGAGTGCCGCTGATTCCGCCGGCTATCGCGACCGGACGTTGAGCCTCACCTGCATCGCGGGGCTGGCACGCCTGCCGCAGGTGACGCTGCCGGCGGGGCGCGTCCAGGGGGCGCCGGTGGGACTGTCTCTGATCGCACGGAACGGCCGCGATCGAGCGCTGCTGGCCCTTGCCGAGCGTCTTGCGCCGATCATTGCCGGCTAGCTGTCGTAGCTCAGGAGCGAGTGTACCGGCATGTCGACGCGGTCGCGGCCGCGCAGGAAGGTGAGTTCGATGAGGCAGCCGATCGCCGCCACCTCGGCTCCTACCTTCTGCAACAGCGTGACCGCCGCCGCCATGGTGCCGCCGGTCGCCAGCAAATCGTCCAGCACCACCACGCGCTGGCCGGGCTGGATCGCTTCGGCCTGGATCTCGATCACATCCTGGCCATATTCCAGATCATAGGCATGGCGGATCACCTCGCCCGGCAGCTTGCCGCGCTTGCGGACCATGATGAAGCCGGTGCCGAGCCGGTCGGCAAGGGGCGCCGCCACCAGGAAGCCGCGGGATTCGATGCCGACCAGCAGATCCGGCTGGTAGGGCCGCAACGCCTCGGTCAGCCGGTCAAGAGCCTCATGCCAGGCGGCGGCATGTGCCAGCAAGGTCGAGATATCGTAGAACAGGATGCCCGGCTTGGGAAAATCCGGAACGTGGCGGATGTGCTTCTTGAGATCCATGATGCTCGGGCGGTTGAGTGGGTTGCGATCGGGTGGGGTGTTGCGGGCCGCCGGCTTGCGGCCGCGCGGTCCCTGGCTGTATAGGCCATCGGGATGGGCGGGAAAAGGGGAGAGAACGACATGCGCAAGTCGCAACGCATCGACCGGATCGATCTCAAGATCCTCACCGCCCTGCAAGGGGCCGGGCGCATCAGCAATCTCGACCTTGCCGCCAAGGCGGGTCTTTCCGCCAGTCCCTGCCACACGCGGCACCGGCAGATGGAGAAGCAGAAGATCATCCGCGGCTACCGGGCCGATATCGACCTTGCCAAGGTGGCCGAGCATGTCGAGATCCTGAGCTTCGTCACCCTGCACAAGCATGGCCGCGCCCAGCAGGGGGCGTTCGAGCAGCTGATCGAGGATACGCCGCAGGCCATCGCCTGCTACCAGATCTCCGGCAATTTCGACTACATCGTCCATTTCGTCTGCCGCTCGGTGGGCGACTATGTCGAACTCCACCACCAGCTCATCGAACAGGACCCTAACATCGCCTCGGTCACCACCAACGTCATCATGTCCGAGACCAAGAAGTTCACTGGCTATCCGCTCAAGGAGCTGATCGAGCCGGCGGAGCCCCGGGGGGAGTAGGGGCAGAGCTGGGGCGGGTGATCGGGCAGAGCAGAAAATTCTGCGGCCCACGGCCCCCTCGCTGCGCAGATATTCTGCATCCGGCCGGTTCAAAAATGACAAATCCTTAACACTTACGCCTATATCTTGGCTTGCCAAGACAGGCTGCCGCCGCGTCGGAAGCGCCCCGGGACGGGGTCCTCCCACGCGGCGGTTTTCATTTTGGTATCCGCAGTCCCGGGCCCCGTGCCCCCTTTAAGCGCCGAAGGTTGAAGCCGATGACCAAGATTGCCGCCGCGACCACCAAGGCCGCCAACGTGAAGTCGGGGCGTCCGCGCCGCAGCCGCGATGTGCAGGCGAGCCCGATCCGCGCCCAACTGGCGCCGCAGGCGACCATCGCCAACGATGCCGGCCCGCGGCCGGAACGGGCGTTGCGGTTCCTCGCCGAGGAGCGGCCGGCGACGCCCTGCCTGGTGGTCGATCTCGACATGGTGGCGCGGAAATATGAAGCCCTGCACGCGGCCCTGCCGCAGGCCGAGATCTTCTATGCCGTGAAGGCCAATCCGGCGCCGGAGATCCTGGCGCGGTTGGCCGCCGCCGGCTCCTCCTTCGACACGGCTTCCGCCGGTGAAATCCGCGCGGCGCTGGCAACCGGCGCCGCCCCCGCACGCGTATCCTTCGGCAATACCATCAAGAAGGCCGGCGATATCGCCTGGGCCCATGGCATGGGGGTCAATCTGTTCGCCTTCGATGCCATCGAGGAGCTGCGGAAGATCGCCACCCATGCCCCGGGTGCCGAAGTCTATTGCCGCATCCTGGTGGAGGCCGAAGGGGCCCTCTGGCCGCTCAACCGCAAGTTCGGCTGCGTGCCTGAGATGGCGGTCGATCTGCTGGTGGAGGCCCGGGCGCTCGGCCTCAAGCCGGTCGGCGTCTCGTTCCATGTGGGTTCGCAACAGCTCGACACCGCGCAATGGGACCGTGCCATCGCCGCGGCGAAGGGCGTCTTTGCGCGCTGCGCCGCGGCCGGTGTCGCGCTCAGCATGATCGATCTGGGCGGCGGCTTTCCGGCGGAGTATGCCCCGGGTGTGGCCGGGATCGAGGCCTATGGCGCCGCCATCGCTGCGGCGATGCGGGCGCATTTCGGCGCCAGCTGGCCGCGTCTCATCATCGAGCCCGGCCGCTACATGGTGGCGGATGCCGGGGTGATCGAGGCCGAGGTGCTGCTGGTCTCGCGCAAATCCGCCGATGACGAACGCCGCTGGGTCTATCTCGATATCGGCCGCTTCGGCGGTCTCGCCGAAACCGAGGGCGAGGCGATCCGCTATCGGGTGGAATCGCTCGACGCCGTGGCCGCGGCAACCGGGCCGGTGATCCTGGCCGGTCCCACCTGCGATTCCGCCGACATTCTCTATGACAAGGCCAATTACCGCCTGCCGCTCGACCTCAAGGCCGGCGACCGGGTGCGGCTGCACTCGACCGGAGCCTACACCACCACCTATTCGGCCATCAATTTCAATGGGTTCGACCCGCTCAAGGCCTATTTCGTCTGAGCGGATCGCCACCCCGTCGCAGTGAACTTGCCGGGGTGAAACGGGCTGCTAGACTGCAGCCCGTTTTCCATTGAGGTCTCCATGTCCGACCCCGGCTGGGTCAAAATCACCCTCGGCGACACGCTTGCGACCTGGGTCTTCGGCGGCGCCTGGACCATTGACCATGCCGCCCGGCTGGCCGGCGAGCTGTCCTTGCCGGAGGCCGCGCGGGCCCGGGCTGCGGTGTTCGATCTCACCGCACTTGCTCAAATGGACACCTCGGGCGCCTGGTTGATCGCGCGCCTCGGTCGGGCGCTCACCGCAGCCGGCTGGCAGGTGGAGACGCGCGAAGGCGATCCCGACCTTGCCGCTTTGCTGCGGCGGGTGGCGGAAACCCGGGACGTACTGCCGGCGCAGCCGCGCCCGCGCAGTCTCGGCGATAAGATCGCCGAGCTGGGTGCGGGCGTAGAGCAGGTGATCAGGGATTCCCGTGACCTCGTCGCCTTCCTGGGTGCCTTGACGCTTGCCCTGACGCGTTTGCTGCTGACGCCGTGGAAGCTGCGCTGGAACGCGATTTTTGCCCATCTTGAACAGACCGGACTCAACGCACTGCCGATCATCGGGCTGATCAATATCCTGGTGGGTGTGGTGTTGGCCTTTCAGGGGGCCGACCAGCTCGCCCGTTTCGGCGCACAGACCTTCACCATCAACATGCTGGGCATCTCGATCCTGCGCGAGATGGCGGTGCTGCTGACCGCGATCGTGGTAGCCGGCCGCTCGGGGTCCGCCTTCACCGCGCAGATCGGCACCATGCAGGTCAACGAAGAGGTGGATGCGCTGCGCACCATCGGGCTCGATCCGATGGACGTGCTGGTGGTGCCGCGCGTGCTGGCGCTGGTCATCGCGCTCCCGCTGCTGACCTTCTTTGCCGACATGATGGGACTGCTGGGCGGCGGGCTGATGTGCGTCGTGCTGCTCGACATCACCTTTGGCCAGTACATGAGCCTGCTCAACCAGGCGATCACGGTCGATCACTTCTGGGTCGGCATGTCGAAGGCGCCGGTTTTTGCCGTGCTGATCGCCCTGGTCGGCTGTTTCGAAGGGTTGCGCGTTTCGGGCAGCGCCGAGAGCGTCGGCCGCCTGACGACGAGATCGGTGGTGGAGGCGATCTTTCTGGTGATCATCGTCGATGCGCTGTTCTCGATCCTGTTCTCCTATCTGGGGATCTGAGGGGTATGGCCGGCACTCCCGAAATTGCCATCTCGCTCCGCGGCATCGTCAACCGCTTCGGCGCGCAGGTGGTCCATGACGGCCTCGATCTCGACATCCGCAAGGGCGAGGTGATCGGCATCGTCGGTGGCTCCGGTTCCGGCAAATCGGTGCTGATGCGCACGGTGATCGGCCTTAACCGCCAGGCGGCGGGAACCGTCACGGTGCTGGGCCAGCGCATGGATCTGCTGAACGATGCCGAGCGCAGTCGGATCGAGGCGCGCTGGGGCGTTCTGTTCCAGAACGGGGCGCTGTTCAGCTCGCTCACCGTCGCGGAGAACGTGCAGGCGCCGATGCGCGAGCATACCGACCTGCCGAAGGAACTGATGGACGAATTGGCGGCACTGAAGATCCGCCTGGCCGGACTGCCGGCCGAGGCCGGGGCCAAGTACCCCTCGCAACTCTCTGGCGGCATGAAGAAACGGGCTGGCATCGCCCGCGCCCTGGCACTCGATCCCGAGATCCTCTTTCTCGACGAGCCGACCGCCGGACTGGATCCCATCGGCGCCGCGGAGTTCGACGACCTCATCATCAACCTGCAGCGCAGTCTTGGCCTTACCGTGGTCATGATCACCCACGATCTGGACTCTCTGGTGGCGATCTGCGACCGTATCGGTGTCCTCATCGACCGCCGCATCCGGGTCGGCACCCTTGCCGAACATCTCAAGGACGAGCATCCATGGATCAGGGAATATTTCCACGGCAAGCGGGCAAGAGCGGCTGGCATCGAAACCTGATGCCAGTGTAGAGACGATCGGCGGATTGCGAGGCAACCAGAATTATGGAACTCAGCTAATGGAAACTCAGGCACGACATCTGGCGGTGGGCAGTTTCGTCCTCGTGCTCGTGGCCGGCCTGTTCGTCTTTGTGCTGTGGGCCGCGAAGTTCCAGGGCCAGGCGGTCTACGAGGCCTATCATGCGCGCTTCAGCGGCTCGGTCTCCCAACTCAGGGTCAACAGTACCGTGAACTTCGGCGGCATTCCCGTTGGTCGCGTGACCGATGTGCGGATCGATCCGGAGGACAGTGCGCTGGCTAGGGTGGATTTCGAAGTGCGCGGCGGCACGCCGATTCATGTCGATTCGGTGGCGACGCTGGAACTGCAGAGCATTGCCGGCGGGGTCGGCCTCAACATCAGCCGCGGCAGTTCCGTGGCCGAGTTGCTGCCGCCGGGCAGCGCCGTGCCGGCCGCCGCCTCGACCCTGGAGCGGCTCAGCCGCCAGGCCCCGGACCTTGTCGCCAAGATCGACGGCATCGCCAACAACCTCAATGAGATGCTCTCGCCGGCCAATCGGCTGGCGCTGAGCGAGACGTTGAGCAACCTCCGGGATTTGTCGCAGGGGCTGAAGGAAAGTACGCCGCAGATCGACACCTTTCTCGGCAACAGTGATGCGGCGGTGAGGGAGATCGCAGCCGCCGGCGCCGAGTTCCGCAAGCTCGCCGAGGATCTGCAGAAGACGTTGGGTCCGGCGGCGAGCGAAGCGCAAAAGGCGGTCGACTCCTTCGATCGCATGGCGCGTTCCTTCGAGGCGACCTCGGCTGAGATGAATGCGCTGGTGGCCGAAAACCGCGAACCTTTGCGCCAGTTCACCGGCACGGCGCTCTATGAAGCCACCGATCTCCTCGCCCAGATGCGTGAGTTGGTGACCTCGATGTCGCGCATCGCTCAGGAGATCGAACGGGACCCGGCGCGCTTTTTCCTCTCCGACCGCAGCAAGGGTGTCGTTGCGCCATGACCTCAGAAGATCTCTCGCTCTTATCGCCGCTCGCTTTCGGCCGTCGCCGCGCGCTTGCCTTGATCGCACTGGGTGGGGGTGCCGCCTCACTGGCGGCCTGCGGGGTCATTCCCGAAGTCGATGCGCCACTCAACCTCTATTCCCTGTCGCCTGAGGTGGCGCCGATCGCGGATCCGCCTCCGCTCGACTGGCAGTTGGTCGTGGCCGAGCCAAAGGCCGGTGCCGATCTCGGCACCAACCGAATCGCGCTGAGCCGTGCTGCCAACCGCATCGAGTATTTCGCCGAGGGGGTCTGGGCGGATGTGGCGCCCGCCCTGATCCAGGCCAAGCTGATCGAGGCCTTTGAAATGGCGGTGCCGCAGCTTGCCGTTGGTCGCGACGTCGCCGGCCTGAAGCCCGATTTCATCCTGCAATCCGACCTCAGGGATTTCCAGGCGGTTTATGCGGGATCCAGCGCCGAGGCGGTGGTGCGGATCGCCGCCCGCCTCGTGAAGATGCCGGAACGGCGCATCATGGGGTCGATCTCGGCGGTGGCGCGCCGGCCCGCCGCTGGCGCTGGCCTCCCCGGGATCGTCACCGCATTTGAAGCCGCCCTCGGCGACGTCTTTACCGAACTCATCGGCGGTGTTCTCACCGCCGTGCAGAGCTGATCAACGCCAACCGAGTGAATTCTCCATCATGACTCATGTACTGCATCGCGACCTCCGCAACGCCCTGCCCAGGGCCGTCAAGGGGGAGGGCGCCTATATCATCGACAATACCGGCAAGCGCTACCTCGATGCCTCAGGTGGGCCTGCGGTATCGTGCCTAGGCCACTCGCATCCCAGGGTGATCGAGGCGGTGCGCCGGCAGGTGGGCGAGATCGCCTTCGCCTATTCCGCCTTCTTCGCCCATGAGGCGATGGAGCTTCTGGCGGACCGACTCGTGGCGCAGGCGCCGGCCGGGTTGAGCCGCGCCTTCTTCGTCTCCGGCGGATCGGAGGCAAGCGAGGCGGCGCTCAAGCTGGCGCGGCAATACTTCCTTGAGATCGGCCAGCCGCAGCGGCGCCACTTCATCGCCCGCGAGCGCAGCTATCATGGCAACACGCTGGGCGCCCTGTCGCTTGGGCACGATGTCGCCCGGCGCCAGGTCTATGAGCCGCTGCTGCTGCCGGTCACGCATATTTCGCCCTGCTATGAATATCGCGAGCGGCGCAGCGATGAATCGGCGGAGCAGTATGGCCGGCGCATCGCCGATGAACTGGAGACCGCGATCCTGCGCCTTGGCCCGGATACCGTGGCAGCCTTCTTTGCCGAGCCGGTTGCCGGGTCGTCCCTCGGCTGCGCGGAGCCGGTGCCGGGCTATCTCGCCCGCTTGCGCGAGATCTGCGATCGCTACGGGGTGCTGCTGGTGTTCGACGAGGTGATGTGCGGCATGGGCCGCACCGGTCATCTCTATACCTGCGCCGAGGACGGCGTGACCCCCGACATCCTCACCATGGCCAAGGGACTGGGTGCGGGCTACCAGCCGATCGGTGCCTTCCTCGCCCATGACAGGATCGTCAAGGCACTGGAGACCGGCTCGGGCCAGTTGAAGCACGGTCACACCTATGCCGGCCATACCATGGCCTGTGCCGCGGCCCTCGCCGTCCAGGAGGCATTTGAGGAGGAAAATCTTCTTGCCCGGGTGCGAGATCTCGGCACAAAGCTGCGGGCGCGGCTCGACGACGCCTTTGGCCAGCATCCCCATATCGGGGACATCCGCGGTCGTGGCCTGTTCCTGGGGCTGGAATTGGTGGCCGATCGAGAGACCAAGCAACCCTTTGATCCGGGCGAGAAAAAATGGCTGAAGCTGCGTCAGGCGGCAATGCAGGAAGGAATGGTCTGCTATCCCGCCGGCGGCTGCGTCGACGGCAGGCGTGGCGATCATGTCCTGCTGGCGCCGCCCTTCAATATCAGCGACGGGCAACTGGACGAGATCGTCGACAAGCTCGGCCGCGCCCTCAGGGCGACCGTGGGGTAAGGGCCCCGGCCGCGACCCCGCAGCTGGTGGCTAAGTGTGTGATTGTGGAGAATTTTAAATATCGACGCCTCCAGGCGTTATCAGTACCTTAACTAATGAACGCTTTATTGATTGGCTGATGGAAGCCGACCGAGCTTGGAGAATGCGCCGATGGCAGGCATGCTGACGGAAGCCGATGTCCGCAAACTGATGACCGACCCGTCGCCCGACGCGCGGGTCGAGACAGCCACCAAGGTGTCGATCGCGTTCTACGGCGGCGAGCTCTCGGCGGCGGAGCGGGAACTGGCAGCCGAGATCTTCCGCATCATGGTGCGCGACGCCGAAGTGCGGGTGCGCGAGGCACTCTCGATCAATCTCAAATCCAGCCCGGAACTGCCGAAGGATGTGGCGCTTCACCTCGCCAAGGATGTGGAATCGGTTGCCCTTCCGGTGCTGGAATTCTCGACCGTCCTCTCCGACGCCGATCTGGTCGAAATCGTGCGCTCTTCGAGCGCCGAGAAACAGGTGGCGGTGGCACGTCGCGCCAACGTCTCCAACGAACTTGCCAATGCGCTCATCGATCACGGCCGTGTCGGCAAGGTCGTCGCCACGCTGGTCAACAATCCCGGGGCGGACCTCAAGGACATCGATCTCGAAAAGGCGTTTGCCAAGCACGGCACCGACCCGGACGTTTCCAATTCGCTGGTGAGCCGCAGCAACCTGCCGCTCACGATCTCGGAAAAGATTGTGGCGCGGGTCTCCGAAGCCTTGCGCGAACATCTGCTGTCGCATCGCGAAATCTCGGCCGAAATGGCTGCGGACCTGGTGCTGCAGGCGCGCGAGCGCGCCACCGCCGGCCTGCTGCCGCCAGGGGTCAAGTCGGCCGACGTGGTGGAACTGGTGAAGCAGCTGCGCGACAACCAGCGACTCACGCCGTCGCTCATCCTGCGGACCTTGTGCACCGGCGACGTCACCTTCTTCGAGGCGAGCCTCGCAGTGCTGGCCAACATGCCGATCGTCAACGCCTATGTCCTGATTCACGATGAAGGCAAGCTCGGCCTGCAGTCGATCTATCAGCGAACCCCGCTGCCGGCCAATCTCTTCCCGGCATTCCGCGTCGCCTTCGACGTGGCGCGCGAGACGCAGTATGACGGTGGCGACAATGACCGCCAGCGGTTTTCGGCGCGCGTGATCGAACGCGTGCTGACGCAGTACGAGGACATCGGCAACGACAACCTCGAATACCTGATGAAGAAGCTGAAGCAACTGGCGGCATGAAGCGTTTCATCGCCGCGTTGTTCGCCCTGACCATTCTCGGCGCACAACCCGCTCTTGCCTGCGACCAGGAAGAAGCGGTCGCCATGATGGTCAAGCTCGTGACCGGTCTCGGTGCCAAGGCGGGCGCCGCCAAGACCGAAGAGGAAAGCCTGGCGGTTACCCAGGCCAATGCGCGCGTCAACGAGGCCGGGGAAGCCCTGGCCGCCGGTGATTTCGACAAGGCCTGCGAGATCTACCGGGCCGTCGCCGCCCAGGAGGGCATTGCGCTCGACTGACGCCGCCACCGCCGCGGCATTTCCCCGATAGCGGAACGATTGTTGTTCTGACGTGTTGTTCACTCCGACGACGGTGCCGACGGCGCCGCCAGTAGATTCCTGATGGGAGTGAAAAGATGCGAAAGACGATGCGCTACGTGCTGCCGATGCTGGCAGCAATGTCCGCCGGCGCCCTGGCGCTGAGTGCCTGCTCGGTTACCTCCGGGCGGGAATCCGGTGAGGAATACGCCGAGAACTCGGCGATTACGGCCAAGGTCAAGACAGCGCTGGCCAATGATGGCGGTCTCGCCATGTTCAGCCGCGTCAGCGTCGAAACCCTCGACGAGGTCGTGCAGTTGAGCGGTTTTGTCCCCACCTATGACGACAAGGTCCGGGCCGGCCAGATCGCCCAGGACATCGAAGGCGTGCGTGGGGTGCGCAACGATCTGGTGGTGCAGCCCTGAGGGGCAGGTGCCCTGGGGCATGGCTCCAACGTGAAAACAACGCGGGAGCAGTCCAGCGGGATCGGTGATCTGGGTAAAGGGTGAATTGGTCGGAGTGAGAGGATTCGAACCTCCGGCCCCTACGTCCCGAACGTAGTGCTCTACCAGGCTGAGCTACACTCCGACCGTCTCGCCCGGGGTCCTGGATCGTCCCGGGCGGCAGAAACGCGCTGCGTTATAGCCGTTGGTCCGGCGCGGTGCAAGTACGCCCTGCTGCCGGCCGTTACTTTTACCCTTGGGCACCAAACCCTTGCCAATCCGGCGTTTTTCGAGCGAGTTGGGGTGCCGGACTCAGAAGCCGCGGTCGATGCAGAAATCGACCACGTCGATGAGGGCGCGCTTTTCCGGCCCTTCCGGGAAGATGCCGAGGGCGTCGCGGGCGATGGCGCCGTAATGGGCGGCCCGGGCGACGGTGTCCTTCAGGGTGCCGTGCCGTTCCATCAGCTGGATCGCCTGACGGAGATCGGCATCGTCCTGTTCCACTTTCTCCAGGGTCCGCTGCCAGAACGCGCGTTCCGTGGCGTCACCGCGCAGATAGGCGAGAATCACCGGCAAGGTGATCTTGCCCTCGCGGAAATCGTCGCCCACGGTTTTGCCAAGCGCTTCCTGCTTGGCCGAATAGTCGAGCGCGTCGTCGATCAGCTGGAAGGCGATGCCGAGATTGAGCCCAAAGGTGTTGAGGGCATGCTCCTCGACCTTGGGCCGGTCTGCCACCACCGCGCCCACTTCGCAGGCGGCGGCGAAAAGCGCGGCGGTCTTGCCCTTGATCACCTCGAGATAGGCCTGCTCGGTGGTGGTGGTGTCGTTGCTGGTCATCAGCTGCAGCACTTCCCCCTCGGCGATGATGGCCGAAGCGCCGGACAGGATCTCCAGCACCCGCAGCGAGCCATCCTGCACCATCAGCTGGAAGGCGCGGCTGAACAGGAAATCGCCGACCAGGACCGAGGCCTTGTTGCCCCACACGACATTGGCCGACGCCTCGCCGCGCCTCAGCGCGCTTTCGTCGACGACGTCGTCATGGAGGAGTGTCGCTGTGTGGATGAACTCGACACAGGCAGCGAGACCCGCTGACCGTGGCCCGTGGTAGCCGCACATCCGGGCGCTGGCGAGGGTGAGCAGCGGGCGCAGTCGCTTGCCGCCGGCGGCGATGATATGGCCGGCCAATTGCGGGATGAGCTGCACGTCGCTCTGCATGTGCTGCAGGATGAGCTGGTTGACGCGCACCAGATCGGCACTGACCATTTTGGTCAGCCGATCGAGGGCATCGCCGCCCTTGTCGCGTTCGGATTCGAGATTGAAGATAACGGCCACGCAGCGATCCCTGAGATAAGTTCTTGAGCGAAACGCTCTCTCGGGCGAGCATAGTCCCTGGGACCGCTCGGTCAAGCATTGGCGGCGGCGACCGGTCCGGATCTGCGACATTTCCGCGCGGAAATTCAGGGTTTATTGCGTTGCCGTCACCGCCACGACCGAAGAGGAAGCCCGTTGAAGGAGCTGATCCGTACCACCAATCCGGTTAGGCTGTCCTTCCTGACCGCCCTGCTGGCCGATGCCGGAATCGAGGCACTGCTGCTGGATACACATACCAGCGTCATGCAGGGCAGCCTGGATATCCTGCCGCAGCGCCTGATGGTCTCGAATGACGATCTTGGTGCCGCCCGCGCGCTGCTGGTGGAGGCGGGCGAGGTGCCTGCGGATCACGATTGGAAATGACCGTGTCGGTTCCCTTTGAAATCAGCGTCGACCGGATCCTGGGCGGGCGTCTCGCGATCGCACAGCCGCGTGACGGCTATCGGGCCGCGATCGATCCCGTTCTGCTGGCCGCTTGCGTGCCGGCGCGGGCGGGCGAGCGGGTGCTGGACCTTGGCTGCGGTGTGGGCACGGCCGCCTTGTGTCTCGCCTGGCGCGTCGCTGGCAGCCGTGTGACCGGCATCGATCTGCAGGACGACCTCATTGTTCTGGCGCAACGCAACGCCCGCGACAACAATCTCGCCGACCGTGTGGAGTTTCAACGCGGCGACGTGCTGGCCCAGTCGGCGGGGAATTTCGACCATGTCCTTGCCAACCCCCCCTATCTGGAGCGCGCGCGCGCGAGCATCTCGCCCAACCCGATCAAGGCGCAGGCCAATGTGGAGGGGGCGGCGGTGCTGTCGGACTGGGTTCGGGCAGCCGTCGCCATGGTGAGTGACGGCGGCTCGGTCACCTTCATCCACCGGGCCGACCGGGCGGATGAACTGTGTGCCCTGATGGGCGTGGGGTTGGGGCGGCTCACCCAGCTGCCCCTCCTGCCGAAGGTGGGCGCTGCGCCCAAGCGGGTGCTGGTTCAGGGGGTGATGGGCGCCCCCCATTCCCTGGAAACGTTGCCGCCTCTCGTGCTGCATGAGGCGGGCGGCGCCTTCACCGGCGCGGTCGACGCGGTACTCCGCGACGGGGTCGCGCTGCCGATGTTGGTCGATGGTGCCTTGACCGCATCCCGATAGCGCCCTAAATCTCACCGATGTTCGGATTGCCCGCCTTTCCCAAGCTGGTCCTCATCGTCGTCGTCATTGCGGCGGTTTGGTATTTTTTCCGGCGCACCCAGGTGACCAAGCGCCAGAACGACGAGCAGGTGCGCGGCGGCGGCGGTGCGGCGCCGGCGCAGAAGAACGCCAAGCCGGTCGAGGACATGGTGCAATGCCCGTCCTGCGGCGCCTACGTGCCGGCCGGAACCAAGTGCAGCTGCGGCAAGTCATAAGCGCGGCCAGCCCGGTACTTTCCCGGTAACCTACACAAATTCAGCCGTTTTCCGGGCCTTTGGTCTGGCGCCCGGCTGGTCGCGTGGCTTGATTATCCCTGGCCGCGCCTTTATGTTGCGCCGCACCAAGAATCCGGCGAAAACAAGCCGGGATATCACCGTTTTCCAGGGGAAACCCGATCATGGCGGCGCGGCCCAATCCCGAGACCTGTTTCCAGAAGCTCATTCTGAAGCTGCAAGGCTATTGGGCGGACCAGGGCTGCGTGATCCTGCAGCCCTATGACATGGAAGTGGGCGCCGGCACCTTCCACTGGGCGACCACTTTGCGGGCACTTGGCCCCAAGCCCTGGCGCGCCGCCTACGTCCAGGCCTCGCGCCGACCGAAGGACGGGCGTTATGGCGAGAACCCCAACCGCCTGCAGCACTATTACCAGTTCCAGGTGATCCTGAAGCCATCGCCGGCCGACAGCCAGGACCTCTATCTCGGCTCCCTGAAGGCGATCGGCATCGATCCGCTCAAGCACGATATCCGCTTCGTCGAGGACGATTGGGAAAGCCCGACCCTGGGCGCCTGGGGTCTCGGCTGGGAGGTCTGGTGCGACGGCATGGAGGTTTCCCAGTTCACCTATTTTCAGCAGGTGGGCGGCCTCGAATGCGATCCGGTCTCGACCGAACTAACCTATGGGCTCGAGCGCCTCGCCATGTATGTGCAGGGGGTCGAGAGCATCTATGACCTCGACTATAACGGGGTTGATGGTCCGGGGGGCATGACCTATGGCGACGTGTTCCTGCAATCGGAGCAGGAGCACTCGGCCTTCAACTTTGAGCGCGCCGATACCGAGCTCCTGTTCCGCCACTTCGCCGATGCCGAGAAGGAATGCGCCGCGCTGCTCTCGGAGAAAGCGCTGCCGCTGCCGGCCTATGACCAGGCCCTGAAGGCGAGCCACCTGTTCAATCTCCTCGATGCGCGCGGAGTCATCTCGGTCACCGAGCGGCAGGCTTATATCGGCCGCGTCCGCACCCTCGCCAAGGCCTGCTGCGAAGCGTGGGAAGCCACGCAGCGACCCGAGCAGAAGGCGGAGCGCTGAGCCATGGCCGAACTGCTCCTTGAACTCTTCTGCGAAGAAATCCCCGCCCGCATGCAGGCGCGTGCGGCGGATGACCTGCAGCGCCTCGTCACCGAGAAGCTGAAGGCGCGCAGCGTCTCATTTGATTTCATGAAGGCGTTTGTTACGCCACGGCGCTTGACATTGGTTGTAACTGGTCTGCCGAAAATGCAGCCGGATCAAAAGATCGAGGAGAAGGGCCCAAAGATTGATGCGCCTACCCAGGCGATCGAGGGCTTCCTTCGTAAGTACGGTATTGGCTTGGATCGATGTGTAAAGAAGGAAGTCGGCAAGGCTACCCATTGGTTTTACGAAGACGTAGCGAAGGGCGGTCCAACCAGTCATGTACTGGCTACGGAAATTGAAACAATTCTTGAACACTTTCCTTGGCCGAAATCGATGCGCTGGGCAGATGGTCGGACTCTTTGGGTTCGGCCGCTAAGGTCAGTTATTGCATTGTTCGATGGCGCGCTGGTGCCGGTAGATTTCGATCTACGTGGGAAGAAAGGTGAAAAAATCTCGGCTGCCGATAGGACACGCGGCCACCGCTTCCTCTCTTCAGACGAGATCACCGTTACCAGCTTCGCCGACTATCAGGCGAAGCTAAAAGCGGCCAAGGTCATTCTCGACCAGGCTGAACGCCGCGCCAGCATCAAGGCGCAGGCGGACAAAGTTGCAGCCGAAGCCGGTTTCACCGTGAAGCCGGACGAGGGCCTGCTCGACGAAGTGACCGGCCTCGTGGAATGGCCGGTCGTGCTCATGGGCAGGATCGACGCGGAGTTCATGTCGGTGCCCCATGAGGTGCTCACCACCTCGATGCGGGTCAACCAGAAATACTTCGCGCTGCTGGACGGGAACGGCAAGCTGGCCCCGCGCTTCCTGGTCACGGCCAATATCGAAGCGAGCGACGGCGGTGCGGCGATCGTCCACGGCAACGAACGTGTCCTGCGGGCGCGCCTGTCGGATGCCAAGTTCTTCTGGGACCAGGATTTGAAGACCGGCCTTGCCGCGCGGGTGCCGCAGCTCGATGCCATCACCTATCATGCGAAACTGGGCTCGGTCGGCGACAAGTCGCGCCGCGCGAAGGCGCTGGCGCGGGAACTGGCGAAGTACATTCCCGGCTGCGAGGCGGGCCTTGCCAACCAGGCGGCGGCGCTGGCGAAGGCCGATCTCGTTTCCGGCATGGTGGGCGAGTTCCCGGAACTCCAGGGCATCATGGGGCGTTATTATGCCCGTGCCGAGAACCTGCCGGATGACGTCGCCGATGCCATCGCCGATCACTACAAGCCCCTGGGTCCGAACGATTCCTGCCCGAGCGCGCCGGTGAGCGTCGCCGTGGCCCTCGCGGACAAGATCGATACCCTCACCGGCTTCTTCGCCATCGACGAGAAACCGACCGGCTCGAAGGACCCCTTCGCCCTGCGGCGCGCCGCCCTCGGCATCATCCGGCTCATCCTGGAGAACCGCCTGCGGCTGCCGCTGCGGGATATTCTCGGGCATGGCTATCGCGGTTATCAGGGCGTGGCCGGCTTCAGCGAGAGCGTGCCGAAAGCGGTCATCGACGATCTGATGGAGTTCTTCGCAGACCGGTTGAAGGTCGCGCTGAAGGAGCAGGGCGTGCGCCATGATCTCATTACGGCGGTGTTCGCGCTTGGTGACGAAGATGACCTTACGCGCCTGCTGGCACGGGTCGCGGCCCTGAAGGGCCTGATCGACAGCGCCGACGGCGCCAACCTGCTGGCCGGCTATAAACGCGCCGCCAACATCCTGCGCATCGAGGAAAAGAAGGACGGCGTCGCCCATGACGCGGCGCCGGATCCGACCTGGCTGCGGCAGGATGAAGAGACCGCGCTGTTCCAGGCGCTGCAGGCAACCGGAAAGGCGGTGGCCGAGGCGGTCGGCCGCGAGGAATTCGGCGTGGCGATGTCGGCACTGGCTGGCTTGCGCGCACCGCTCGACGCCTTTTTTGACAAGGTGACGGTCAATGCCGATGAATCGGATCTGCGGGGCAACCGCCTGCGACTGTTGAACGCGATCCGCGCCTCATTCAACCAGGTCGCGGATTTTTCCAGGATCGAAGGGTAAGCATCATCATGGCGAAATGGGTCTATCATTTCGGGGGTGGCGCGGCCGAGGGCCGGGCCGATATGCGCAATCTGCTGGGCGGCAAGGGCGCCAATCTCGCGGAGATGTCGTCGCTGGGCCTGCCGGTGCCGCCGGGCTTCACCATCACCACCGAGCTTTGCACCCATTTTTATGCCAACGGCAAGCAATACCCGGCCGATCTCGCCGCCCAGGTCGAGGCCGGCATCGCCCATGTCGAGAAGATCGTCGGATTGAAGTTCGGCGACGCCAAGGCGCCGTTGCTGGTCTCGGTGCGCTCGGGTGCCCGTGTCTCGATGCCGGGCATGATGGACACCGTGCTCAATCTGGGTTTGAGCGACGAGACGGTGAAGGGCCTTGCCGCCATGTCGGGCGATGCGCGCTTTGCCTATGATTCCTACCGCCGCTTCATCCAGATGTTCGGCAATGTCGTGCTTGGGGTCGAGCATCACAATTTCGAGGACATCCTCGATTTCCACAAGCAGGACAGGAACGCGACCCTCGACACCGACCTCACCGCCGAAGACTGGCAGGCGGTAATTGCCGACTACAAGGCGAAGGTGGAGGAGGAAATCGGCAAGCCCTTCCCGCAGGATCCCAAGGAACAGCTCTGGGGTGCCATCGGCGCCGTGTTCGGCAGCTGGAACATCCCGCGCGCTGTCACCTACCGCAAGATCAACAGCATCCCCGAGGACTGGGGCACGGCGGTCAACGTCCAGGCCATGGTGTTCGGCAATATGGGCGAGGATTGCGCCACCGGCGTCGCCTTCACCCGCAATCCCTCGACCGGCGCCGACGAATTCTACGGCGAATACCTGATCAACGCCCAGGGCGAGGACGTGGTGGCCGGCATCCGCACGCCGCAGCATCTGACCCTGGCCGGCAAGAAGGCGAACAATTCCACCCTGCCGGCGATGGAAGAGACCATGCCGGAGGTGTTCGGACAGTTGGTGAAGGTGCGCGACCAGCTCGAAAAGCACTACACCGACATGCAGGATATCGAGTTCACGGTGCAGCAGGGCAAGCTCTATATGCTGCAGACGCGGAACGGCAAGCGCACGGCGCCGGCGGCACTGAAGATCGCGGTCGATCTCTGCAATGCCGGGGTGATCGACCGCAAGACCGCGGTGGCGCGGATCGATCCCACCTCGCTCGACCAGCTGCTGCATCCCACCCTCGATCCCAAGGCGAAGAAGAACGTCATCGCCACCGGCCTGCCGGCAAGTCCCGGGGCCGCCTCGGGCAAGGTGGTGTTCACTGCCGACGAGGCCGAGGATCGCGCTGCCAAGGGCGAGAAGGTGATCCTGGCGCGCGTGGAAACCAGCCCGGAGGACATCCACGGCATGCATGCGGCGGTGGGGATTCTCACCACCCGCGGCGGCATGACCAGCCACGCCGCCGTGGTGGCGCGTGGCATGGGCCGGCCCTGCGTCTCCGGCGCCGGCGATCTGCGCGTCGATGCGGCGCAGAAGATCATCACGGTACGCGGCCAGAAGATCGTCGAGGGCGACATCATCACCCTCGACGGGGGTACCGGCGAGGTGATGCTGGGCGCGGTGACGACCATCGAGCCGGTGCTGTCCGGCGACTTTGCGACCCTGATGGGTTGGGCGGATTCGTTCCGCAAGCTCAAGATCCGCACCAATGCGGAAACGCCCCTCGATGCGCGCACCGCGCGGCAGTTCGGCGCCGAAGGGATCGGCCTCTGTCGCACCGAGCACATGTTCTTCGAGGGCAGCCGCATCATCGCCATGCGCGAGATGATCATGGCGGAGGACGTGGCCGGCCGGAAGAAGGCGCTGGCCAAGATCCTGCCCATGCAACGCCAGGATTTCGTCGAGCTGTTCCACATCATGAAGGGCCTGCCGGTGACGATCCGCCTGCTGGACCCGCCGCTGCACGAGTTCCTGCCCCACAGCCGCGAGGAAATGGCGGAAGTGGCGGCGGCGGCCGGGATCTCGGTCGACGCGGTCGCCTATCGCGCCTCGCAGCTGCAGGAATCGAACCCGATGCTGGGGCATCGCGGCTGCCGTCTGGGCATCACCTATCCCGAGATCTACGAGATGCAGGCCCGCGCCATCTTCGAGGCCGCGGCCGAGGTGAAGGCGAAGCAGGGCGACACCGCCGAGCCTGAGATCATGGTGCCCCTGGTCGGCATCCCGAAGGAACTGACGCTGATGAAGGCGATCATCGATCGCGTCGCCGACGAGGTTGCCAAGGAGTCCGGCCACAAGATCGCCTATTCCGTTGGGACGATGATCGAACTGCCGCGCGCGGCCCTGCTGGCGGGCGAGATCGCCAGGGACGCCGCCTTCTTCAGCTTCGGCACCAACGATCTTACCCAGACGACCTACGGCCTTAGCCGCGACGATGCCGCGCGCTTCATCCAGTCCTACGAGCGCCAGGGTATTATCGAGCGCGACCCCTTCATCACCCTGGACGTCGAGGGGGTGGGCGAACTGGTCAGGGTCGCGACCGAACGCGGCCGCAAGACCCGCGCCGATATCAAGCTCGGCATCTGCGGCGAGCATGGCGGCGATCCCGCCTCGATCCATTTCTGCGCCGAGGTCGGGCTCGACTACGTCTCCTGCTCGCCCTACCGGGTGCCGATCGCCAAGCTCGCGGCGGCCCAGGCGGCCCTGACCGGCGACCAATCCGGCCGCAAGGGCGAGGGGTGAGGGGCGCAACGGCCCTCTCCACTCTTCGTGCCGGCGGCAAGGCCGCCTTGGCCCGGGTTCTGGCGCGGCTGGAATCGCACCCCGACGATCCCGAGATGGCGGCGCTGCTGGATGCGGCCTATGCGGCACCCCGGGCGCAGGTCGTCGGATTGACCGGGCCGCCCGGCGTCGGCAAATCGACCCTTGCCGGCGCGCTGGTGCAGGCCTATCGCCGCCGTGGCCAGCGAATCGCGGTCATCGCCATCGATCCCTCCTCCAAGCGATCCGGCGGTGCGCTGCTGGGCGACCGGACGCGGCTGCGCACTGATCCCGACGATGACGGGATCTTCGTCCGCTCCATGGCGGCGCGGGACCAGTTGGGCGGCCTTGCCGATCTCACCTATGCCGCCATGATCCTGATGCGGGCGCTCTACGATGTGGTGCTGATCGAGACGGTGGGGGTCGGCCAGTCGGAAACCGATATCGCGCTCGCCGCCGACACAATCGTCTTCTGCGTCCAGCCCGGCTCGGGCGATTCGCTCCAGTTCATGAAGGCCGGGATCGTCGAGATTCCCGACATCATCGCGGTCACCAAGGGCGATCTTGGCCGCGCCGCCACACGCGCGCGGGCGGATGTGAAGGGGGCGCTGGGCCTGAGCGAGGGCGGCGGTCACGATCCGGGTGAGTGGGCCGTGCCGGTGCTGATCGTTTCCGCCAACACGGCCGAGGGCGTGGAACAACTGGTGGAGATGGTGGCGTCGCATGACGCCTGGCTTAGGGACCGCGACCGCCTCGCCAAGAAGCGGGCCGCGCAGGCCAGTGCCTGGGTTCTGGCGGCGATCAGGGAGCGCTGGGGGCGGGAAGGCCTGCGTCGCCTGGGCCTGACGGGAAATACCGGTTCCGTGACAGCCCTCACAGGCGAGACACCGTTTCAGGCCTTGGCGGGATTGGCGCGCCAGTTATAGTGGCGCCATGCCGTCCGTCTATGATCTCAAGCCGCGATTCGTGGCCCTGTTGCGACCGCTTGCCGCGCGTCTGGCGGAAGGCGGCATCACCGCCAATGGCGTGACCCTGGCGGCGATGGCGGATTCGCTCATCGTCGGCACCATCCTTGCGATCTGGCCCGAGGTGAACTGGGTCTGGCTGATCCTGCCCCTGTTCCTGTTCCTGCGCATGGCCGCCAACGCGGTCGACGGCATCCTGGCCCGCGAATTCGGCATGAAGTCGCGCCTGGGTGCGATCCTCAACGAAGTGGGCGACGTCGTCTCGGACGCGGCGCTCTATCTGCCCTTCGCCCTGCTGCCCGGGGTCAATCCGGGTCTGGTGGTGGTCGCGGTGGTTCTTGCCGTCATCGGCGAGATGACCGGCATCCTCGGCCAGGTGATCGGCGCCAGCCGCCGCTATGACGGGCCGATGGGCAAGAGCGACCGGGCGGTGGTGTTCGGCATCCTCGGCCTGGGCATCGGTATCGGCGTATTGCCGCCGGGTTGGCTCGACTGGGCGATG
>JAEUKV010000085.1 GCA_016794165.1 Rhodospirillaceae bacterium | reverse complement strand
GGACCTTGATGCTCTCGTCTCCCAGCATGCGCTGGGCGATGGCATCGAGCTCGCCGGCGGCGCCGGCGGGCAGGTCGTCGGCGTCACCTTCGAAAACAATCCGCGCGCCGCCGGCGGGCAGGGGCGCGGCACCGCCGGTCGTGGCTTCTTCCACCGTTGCCTCTTCCGGCGCCGCTTCTTCCGCCGCAGCTGCATCCGGCGCCGCTGCATCCGGCACCGCTTCTTCTGCGATGGCCGCGGTCGCGCCTTCCATCCCGGTGCCTTCAGCCGGCGGCTCGATCACCGCGGCACTGTCGGCACCGGCGCTTTCGGGCGCAGGGGCTTCCGGTGCCTGCGCTTCCGGTGCCGATGCAGGTGTCGGTGCTGACGGCGCGACGAGCGCGGCCTGGTCGGCCGGCGAGGGCACGCTGGCGGGAATCTCTGCCGGTGCTTCTGGCGGGGTAGTGGCCGGTGCCGGGCCGGATTCGAGCTGCGCCTCGACCGCGGCCACCTGGGCCGCGGCGGCTTCCTCGACGGCGCTCGGTGCCGGTTCGGCGGCCTTCTTGCGTGTCTTCTTGGGCGCCATGCTGGCGGGGTCGAAGGGCTTCGCTCCGGGCTGGGGCGTGCCGTAAAGGGCGACCGGGGCCTGGCCCGGCACGTTGAGATAGCTCTGCGGCATGCCGGTGGTTGCGTAGCCGGCGGGCGCGCCGGCCGGATAGGCCGGGTTGCCATAGGGTGCCACGAAGGGCGCCTGGATGGGTGCTGCGGTATAGACCGGCTGACTGTAGGTGGGGCGGCCATAGACGGATTGATAGGCGGGCATCTGCCCCGGCAGAATCTGGCTTTGCGGATTGAGATAGGCCGGGTTGCCATAGGCGGGGACGCCATAGCCCGGAACAGGTGCCTGCGGCGTGAAGACCGAGCGCGGCTGCGCCACCGGCATTTGCCCGCCATAGGGCTGGTAACCGGGGGCCGCCGGTCCGCCATAGGGCGTCAAGGCGCCGTAATTCACCGTCACCGGTCCGTTGCCGGCCTGGGGGAAGTAGTAGGCTTGCTGTGCGCCCGCATCACCCGCGCCGGCCAGAAGCAGTGGTGCCAGCACCGCGACAGCGACGCCGATCTCCTTTAGCCGGGTGAGCGATTTCACCCCGGAAAGGGAGAATCTGGCCCAATCGCTGCCAGAATGTGGCCGCCCCGCAAGTGCCTTCTGGGTCATGTTCCGCCTGCCACTGCCTGATGATTTTGATCGCAATTTGGCGAGGACTATAACCGATCCGATTTTGTCCCTACAACCGGCGCTTTCGCCAGCCGGTGCAAATAGTTAGGACTGGCTGGGACTCAGCGGTGGCCGATCAGGGCCTGAATCGGCGCATGGAGGGTGTTGTTGGTCGCCAGGACCTCGCCGGATTTGAGCATGTTCTGCCCGCCCTTGAGGTCGCTCACATAGCCACCGGCTTCCTTGACCAGGATGAGCCCCGCGGCGATGTCCCAGGGCGAGAGAAACTCCTCCCAGAACCCCTCGTAGCGGCCGGCAGCGACATAGGCGAGGTCGAGCGCCGCGGCGCCCATGCGTCGCACCCCGGCGGTCTCGCGCATCACCTTGTCCATCTGGCCGAGGAAGCGGTCGTAATGACCATGGCCGCGGAACGGGATCCCGGTCGCCAGCAGACTCTCGTTGAGGTTCTTGCGACCCGAGACGCGCAGGCGGCGGTCGTTGAGGAAGCAGCCGGCACCCTTCTCGGCCCAGAACAGCTCGTCCTTGATCGGGTCGAACACCACGCCGGCCGTGATCTCGCCCTTCGCTTCGAGCGCGATCGAGATGCAGAAATGGGGGATGCCATGGAGGAAGTTGGTGGTGCCGTCGAGGGGATCGACGATCCAGCGATGGTCGGCATCCGAACCGGCTTCGGCGCCGCTCTCTTCCATCAGGAAGCTGAAGCCGGGGCGTGCCTTCTTCAACTCCTCCTTGATGGTGCGGTCGGCCTTCAGATCGGCATTGCTGACGAAATCTGCCGGACCTTTCTGCGATACCTGCAACTGCTCGACCTCGCCGAAATCGCGGCGCAGGGTGCGGGCCGCCTTGTCGGCGGCCTTGCACATGACATTGATGAGGGCCGAGCGCGTTGCCATTTTCGGTCAATCTTTGGCACGTTCGACGTATTCGGAATCGGCCGTGCGCACGACGATGCGGGTCCCGCTTTCGACATGGGGCGGCACCAGCACGCGAACGCCGTTCTCCAGCACCGCCGGCTTGTAGGAGGAGGAGGCGGTCTGGCCCTTTACCACGGCGTCGGCCTCGGTGATCCGGCAGATCACGGTTTCGGGCAGGGTGACCGAAATGGGCGAATCCTCGTAGCTCTCGACCGTGACCGTCATGCCTTCCTGGAGATAGACCACCGGTTCGCCGATGAGATCGGCGCTGAGCGTCAACTGCTCGAAGGTCTCGTTATCCATGAAGGTGTAGTCTTCGCCGCTCGAGAACAGGAACTGGTATTCCTTCTCGTCGAGGCGCACACGGTCGACCGTGTCGGAGGAGCGGAAGCGCTCGTTGAGCTTGGTGCCGTCGCGGATGTCCTTGAGTTCCACCTGCAGGAACGCGCCGCCCTTGCCGGGCTTCACATGCTGCGTCTTCACCGCGCGCCAGAGGCGCCCCTGGTGCTCGATGATGTTGCCGGGGCGAATGGCGTTGCCGTTGATCTTCATGGCGACCTGGTCAGTCTCTTGAATTTGGGGGTGTCTGGAAAGCGGGCGGGTTCTAGCAGGTAGGCCCCCGATAGTAAACCCGGCCCCCGCCCACGTTCCCGGTTTGATCCAGGGGCGTCGGCCGAGCCGGCGGATGGAGCCGCCGCAAAGGCGCGGCCGGGCCCAGGGGCCTCATCCAGGACCGTAGGCAAGACCGCGCGCGGGGCCTCGTCTGCCGGGGATACTTTTGCGATCGGGTGGCACGTTTTTTCCCTGCCCGGTTGAAGGGCGCGATGGGATCGGCGAGGATGCGGCGGTTGGGTTGGGGGAGTTGAATGTGCGCCGCGATATCCGCTGGGGACTTGGAGCGTCAAAGGCGGACAATTTGTTGATCGAACGCAATTCCACCGCGACCGGGGCGGACAGCGAGCGCCTCACCGCCCCTGTCGCCGGCACCGTGCAGCAGCTGCAGCTCGACACCATCGGCGGCGTGGTCGAGCCGGCGAAGCCGCTCATGGTGATCGTGCGAAGAATCGTGGTCAAAGTGAGATTATCAATGATGAGTAGTGCGGAGAGTCCGAGCGCTATAGAAGAAGTAAACAAGATGGCAACGGATCAACAGGAAGCGGAGAGCAATCGGTGTCTGACCCTGAATATCTGTGTGTCGAGACACTTGTGTGGCATCGCAGGTGCCGTTCTCTGTCTTTGCTTTGCAGGCGCTTCCGGCGCGCAGGACAATTCGCTTACATCGCAGCGTGATATGGCGCTTAGAACGCTTCAGATTCTCTATTCAGAATATGAGTTGTCCAAGAGCGATGTTGTTCAAGCGCTGACAGACGTTTGGGTCGCAAGTGGAAGAGAGGGAAATGCAGCTCGTTGGAAGATAGAGAAAATCAATGTAGCTCTGGCTGTCTCTGGTGCTCTCCCCAGAGAGGTTATTCTCCTCATGCGAAACGAGATAGTGGATGCCGGCAGGCTTGGCGGGATGAGCATTGATTTGTGCCTTGAAAATGTCGAAGCCGATCAACCAACCGACCAGTCAACTCAAGCTCTGTCAATTTTGGAAGAGTGTAATCCGGGCAAGGCAGACATTGTTGTAGCGGCTACAACTGATGAAGACATTTCTCCGAAGCTCAAGTCTATAGCCGAGCAATTGTTCCGATATCAGACCGACTTCTATCAGAATGACTTTGCAACTACCGGACTTCTTTCTTCGACTCAGCTCAGAGATCAAGGCTGTGACTATGGTATGCAGTTCGATGGCCTTGGCGGCATCATAGGTGCAACTTACATGCTTCAGCTTCCCGCAGAGAGTCAGTTGTGGGATAGCTGCATCTCGATGGTTGCCGTGAGATCCCTTGGAGTATCCAAAGTGAGCAGCCGCAATATTTGGTTCTACAATCTGATTACGGTTCTCTACTCCGATTTTGTCGAACCAGGAATGACGAAGAGTGAATTGGAGAGAAGCTTGCCGTGAGCCTTGTCAGGGTAATGTCAAATCAATAGAAATCCGTAGAAATCGGAGTCTGACCCCAAATTTCTCTCAAATTTCTCTGCAGATCACTATAAGACTTTCATTCCGCTCAACTAGGATCTTGATACGTATGCCCTTTGTTTATTCTCTTGCAGCTGAGTGCGACCAGGATACTGTTTTGATAGTCGTGCCGACTGAGCTCAACGATGAGAGGTCGCTGTTTGCTTGGTATTCTAGCGCGTTACGATTCCCCGATTATTTTGGGGCAAACTGGGACGCATTTGACGAGTGCATGCGAGATCTATCATGGATCAATGAAAGGAAAATAGTTGTCTTTCATGAGAATTTGCCTTTAGCCGGAAACCTAATAGCCCAGCGCACTTATCTTGAAGTTCTTGCTTATGTGATTGAGGATTGGAAGCCGGGCGAGGCACATGAGGTACAAGTTCATTTCGATCCAAGGTGTAAGCTATTAATAGATGAGTTGATGGGATAGGGCGTTAACAACCTTGTTCTAAGTTTACTCCGTCCGGTGAGTGTTCTGTTGGCTTGCGACAAACGACTTGTACTTTTGGAGTTGGAAGGAATCGGCGTCTGACCCCTTTTGCCCTCGACGAGATATCCGGCAGTATGAAGAATCGGGGTCAGAGTGAAGAATCGGAGAGGAAGAATCGGGGTCAGAGTGAGATTATTGCCGGCAGAGCAGTCGGGGTCAGCGTGCGAATTGCGGTGCAGCTCTCGACCGTGCCGCTCTAACCCTGCCCGAGATTGCTCAAGCGCTCGATCCGTTCCTCGATCGAGGGATGGGTGGCAAAGAGCGCCGCGCTGCCGCTGGCGAAGTCCCTGACCGGGTTGACGATGAAGATGTGCTGGGTGGCGCGGTTGCCGATCTCCGGCGCCTTGGAAGCACCGCCGCCCAGCACCCGGAGGGCGCCGATCAGGCCCAGCGGGTTCCGGGTCAGCTGCACCGAAGTTGCATCGGCCAGGAATTCCCGCTGCCGCGAGACGGCAAAGCGCACCGCCTGGGCGGCGATCGGCGCCAGGATCGCGAACAGCACCAGGATGATGAGCAGGATGACGGCACCGCCGCCGCCCTTC
>JAEUKV010000077.1 GCA_016794165.1 Rhodospirillaceae bacterium | reverse complement strand
GGTCGACGAGCCGACGATGACGACGGTGCGCATGTCCACCTGGTCGGGCGTGAGGTCGCCAAGGGTCGTGATCCGCACCGATTCCGCCGGCCGCCCCACATCGCGGCCGAGCACGACCGGCGTTTCCGCAGCGCGATGACGTCGCAGCAGGGCGATGGCTTCGCCCAGTTGCCAGGGCCGCGCCTTCGAAATGGGGTTGTAGAAGGCCATCGCAAAGTCCCCGGCGGCGGCATGCTCCAGCCGGTCGAGGATAACGGGCCAGGGCTTGAGATTGTCCGACAGCGAAATGATGCAGAAATCGTGGCCGAGCGGCGCGCCGATCCTGGCCGCTGCGGCGAGGGCCGCGGAGACGCCGGGCAGAATGACCAACTCGACGCCCCGCCAGCGCGCGTCCGTGGCACTGTCCAAGGCTTCGAGTACTGCCGCCGCCATGGCGAAGACCCCGGGATCCCCCGAGGAGACCACGGCCACGGTGCGGCCGGTGGCGGCGAGATCGAACGCCTGCCGGGCGCGATACAGCTCTTCGCGATTGTCGCTGGCATGGACCTTCTGATCGGGTCGCAAGGGTCCCGCCATCTTCACATAGGTCTCGTAGCCGACGATGTCCTCGGCGTCGTCGAGCGCCTTGCGCGCGGCCGGGATCATCATGTCGGGGTCGCCCGGTCCCAGCCCCACCACCGTGAGGCGACCGCGCCTGCGCCCGGCGGGACGGATGTCGGCCGGTCGCGCGGCAACGCCCAGGCAGAGTCCGTCGCCGCCATGGGTCGCGATGGGGGCAGTGATCGCTGCGCTCATCATGACATCGATCGGCTTTCCTGCAGGCAGGAAGCACAGCGGGATACCGAACTGATCCGCCACCGCCGCCAGGGTCGCATCCGGCAGCCAGTCATCCCCGGCGAGCATCAATGCGAGCGCCATTGGCGACAGGCCGGCATCGCGCAGGGCGTTCTCGATGCGCTGGCGGAGATCGGGCCCCGATCGCGTCACCGCGATGACGATACTGGCGGGATGAAACACCAACTCGCCGGCTGCGGGTTCAACGTCTTGCGCCGTCACCCGCGCCGTCATGGTTCCTGCCGGATCGAGCGGCAGGCGGGCGTCCTGGAGCCAGGGTGCCTCGCCCTCGATCCGCAGCCGGGCACCGGCCAGAAGATTGGCGATGACGGTCTTGCCGGCGCCGACATTGCGCAGCCGGTATCCGGCGGGTGGGTTGAGCAGGCAGGTGCCGAATCGCAACTCGCCGGTCGTGGTGATGGCTGGCCTGACATCCAGGGCCGTCGCGATGTCGCGGGCGAGATCGTTGACACCTCGCAACCCGCCCAGCAGCGGCACGACGGCACTGCCATCCTCGGCCACCGCCAGCACCGGCGGCTCGGCGTTCTTGCTCTGCAGCAGTGGCGCCAGCGACCGGATGACGATCCCGGCGGCGCAGAGCGCCACGATCGGGTGGTCGGCGAGGTAGAGATCGCGCAAGGTCTGGCCGAATTCCTCATAGGCGATGTCGGCACCCTCGACGCGGCTTCTGAGGCCATGGATGAGGGCGCCCGGCAGCGCCGCCTGGATCCGCCTTGCCGTCGGCAGGCTGGCTTCACCCAGAATCAGAATGGCAGGAGCCTGGCTCATCAGGAGTGCCATTTCCTGCCCGGCACCAGAACGATCGAGAAATAGGGCGAGGTGGCGGCGTCGACCTCTGCCAAGGGCAGAATGCGCTGGTTGGACATGGTGGCGCGTTCGACATAAAGCGCCCGGGCGCCGAGGCCAAGTTCGTTGACGACCCGGCGCACCTTCTCGAAATTGCTGCCGAGCTTCATGATCGCGGCGGCGTCGGCATCGGCCAGGCGCCGTTTCAGTTCCTCTTCCGGCAACACGCCGGAGAGAATGGAGAGGCTCTGATTGCGGTAGACCAGGGGCGCCCCCAGGACCGAGGCCGCGCCAAGCACCGAGCAGACGCCGGGCACGACTTCGGTCTGGTAGCGTGTGGCGAGACGGTCGTGGAGATACATGAACGAGCCGTAGAAGAACGGGTCGCCCTCGCAGATCACCGCCACGTCGCGCCCGGCATCGAGATGGCCGGCGACTTCCTCGGCGGAGCGGTCATAGAAATCGCTGACCAGGGTTTCGTAGTTGAGGTGTGCCGGCAGCTTCTCGGTCGTCACCGGATAAACCAGTGGCATCGTCGTCTGTTCCGGTCGCAGATAGGATTCGATGATGGTGAGCGCGTTGCCCTTCTTCCCCTTTGCCGCCAGATAGGCGACGATCGGCGATTGCTGCAGCAGGCGCACGGCTTTCACCGTCATCAGTTCCGGATCACCCGGACCGACTCCCAAGCCGAACAGGCGTCCTGGCTGCGACATCATTCTTTCTCCGTGGCGAGGGCGTTGACGGCCGCGGCTGCCATGGCACTGCCGCCGCGGCGGCCGCGCACGATGACATAGGGGACGCCGCGGCTGTCCGCCGCCAACATGTCCTTCGATTCCGCGGCGCCGACAAAACCCAC
>JAEUKV010000058.1 GCA_016794165.1 Rhodospirillaceae bacterium | reverse complement strand
CGGCGTCATCGACGTGGACGCGCTGAAGGCGACCATCGACGATTTGCGTGCGTCGTTTCCCAATTTCTTCCGACATGCCTTCGCCGCCAAGGCCAATTCGATGCCGGCGGTGCTGGATCTCGTGCGCCGCGGCGGCATGAGTTGCGAGGTGGCAAGCCCTGGCGAGTTCGAGGCCGCCATCGCCGCCGGCTTCCAGGGCGAGGAGATCGTGTTCGATTCACCGGCCAAGACGCGCTGGGAGATCGACGCGGCGCTGAAACACGGCGCCACCCTCAACGTCGACAACTGGCAGGAACTGGAGCGGGTCGACGCCTGGCTTGCGAAGGGGCGCTCAACCTCGATCGTCGGCATCCGGGTCAATCCCCAGGTCGGGATCGGTGCCATCGCGGCCATGAGCACGGCCACGCGGACGTCGAAGTTCGGTATCGGGCTGGAGGACGCGGACAACCGCCAGCGCGTGATCGACGCCTATGCCAGCCGGCCATGGCTAACCTGCCTGCACACCCATGTCGGTTCCCAGGGCTGCCCGCTGGAACTGATCGCCGCCGGCATCGCGAAAACCTTCAAGCTGGCGCTGGAGATCAACGAAACCCTGGGCCGGAAACAGATCACCACCCTCGATATCGGTGGCGGCCTGCCGGTCAATTTCGAAAGCGACAGGGTCAGCCCTACCTTCAAGGAATATGTCGAATCCCTGCGCGCCGGCGTGCCCGGCCTGTTCTCGGGCGAGTTCCGCGTGGTGACCGAGTTCGGCCGGTCGGTGCTCGCCAAGGCGGGATTCATCCTGGCGCGGGTGGAATACACCAAGGAAACCGGCGGCCATCCGATCGCAATCACCCATGCCGGTGCCCAGGTGGCGACGCGCACCGTGTTCATGCCCGATCTGTGGAAAATCCGGGTGAGCGCTCTCGACGGCAGGGCGCGACCCAAGAAGGGGGAACGGATCGAACAGGACGTGGCCGGCCCCTGTTGCTTCGCCGGCGACATCGTCGCCCATGCCCGGCCGTTGCCGCTGCTGGAACCCGGCGACTTCGTCATGCTGCACGACACCGGCGCCTATTACTTCTCAACGCCGTTCGTCTATAACAGCCTGCCAGCGATTCCCGTCTATGGCGTCAGCGGCACCGACGATGCGCTGAAATTCGCTGCCATGCAGCAGGGCCACGCCTTGGTCTGAGGCCCGCGTTAGCGCGCCACGACGATCAACCCGGCGACGATGAGGGCAATGCCGACCGCATGACGCCAGCCCAATGTCTCGCCGAATATGGCGGCGGCGCCGAGGGGCACCATGACGAAACAGAGGGCGTTGAACAGCACCGCGGTCGAAACCGGTACGCGCTGCAGGATCGCGACATAGAGAACCGTGGCCCCGCCATATAGGATGAAGGCGATCCAGAGCCAGACGTTTAAGGCGAGATGGCGCAGGTCGATCAGTGCCGCGAGTGGGCCGACACTGAGGGAAGCCTTCTTGAACAGCAATTGTCCGGCCGACAGGATGGCGACATAGAGGCCGAGCGCCGCCCACATTTCCTTGCTGATCATCCGCTTGCCGTCCCCTGCCACTGCTTCCCAAGGCCGTGGGTCCGATCCTGACCGATCGGGTGCGGCGCCGCAAGCGGGCGGCTACAGCAGGGGCGTGGCACTCACGGGCGAGATGTTCACGGGCGCCGCGTTGACGGGCGCGGGGTTGGCCGGCACGGCATTGGCGGCAGGGGCATTCATCGGCAGGGTGGCCGTCACCGGGGCGCAGGCCTGCAACGCCCGTTCGATGCGATGCCAGTTGTCGCGCGCCATATCGGGGAAGACACCGCTCACCTGATGAGTCGGCCAGTAGAGATCGCCGTTGTAGTACTTCACCAGGGACTTGCCGCCTGTGTGGGGCTCTACCGTGATGAAGGCGATGAGGCCGCCGCGCGGGGCATAGAGGCTGATCTCGGTGCGCGGGCCGAACTGCTGCGAGTCGGGATAGGCCCCGCGAAACTCCGTCGCCAGAGAGTCATTGAGGCAGCCGGACATGACCATCGGCGGCTGGTCGATCCTGGCCGTGATGTCGGGCTTTGCCAGAAGCTCGGTCGAGGTGCAGGCCCCGGCGCCGAGCAGGAGGAGAAGTGGCAGAGGAGCGATCCGCATGGTCTTGGCCTCGAAAGGGTGAAGTACTGAACTTCTCTGAAGCATACCGCGTGCCAGTCAGGGGTTAACGGCTGAACAGCCTTATCCCTTTGATATTGCGTTAACTATTTTACAGATAAGCTTGCGTGAATCGGCGCGGTTCTTCAGATTGCCGGGCAAAGACAGGATGCCGGGCAGGAAACGGACCGGATGGGGGCAGTAGCCGGCCGGCAGGTCGACCCGTTCCGACATGGGGTGCTTCATGCAAGAATCTCTGACCAGGTTTGTGGCGCAGTGTAACGCCGTGGTTGCTTCGATGGCCGAACCGCATGATCGGGTCACGGCCATCGCACCCCTGATGCATGCGCTGATCGCCGACGCGGACGCCTTTCTTTCGGACGAGCATTTCAAGTCTGACCCCGATCACTATGCCCGCAACGCCATCTATATCTGCCCGAAGGGCGACCTGTCGCTCTTCTCTCTGGTCTGGCTGCCCGGTCAATGGACACCGGTACACGATCATGGCAGTTGGGGCGTCGTCGGTGTGGTCCGCGGCATGCTGGAGGAACGCGCCTACATGTCCGTAGTGGGTGAGATCAAGGGCGACAGTGGCATCCGCCTCAAGCGCGGTGGCGTCACCCTGCTCAGCCCCTCGGCGATTTCCAGTTTTGTACCGAATCCCGATCACATCCACATGACCGGTGTCCCGGCGGAGCGCGAGACCTGCGTCAGTCTTCATCTCTACGGGCGCAACATGGACTCGTTTCACATCTACGATGTCGAAGCCGGCACGCGCCGCCTGATCGAAGTTCCGCACTACGAGAGTGCCGGATGAATGATGACGGCCTTCTCGCGTGTCCGCTGGTGGAAACAACGTACCAACCCTGGGGAAGATTAGTTCATGTGCCGCTGGCTCACCTATTGGGGCGAACCGACCTATCTCGACCGGATCATCTTCGAGACCGAGAACTCACTGATCCATCAGAGCCTGCATGCCCGCCACAGCCATGTCACCACCAATGGCGATGGGTTCGGCATCGGCTGGTACGCGGACAGGGACACCCCCGGCACGTACCGCGATATCCTGCCCGCCTGGAACGACGCCAATCTCCGCTCCCTTGCACATCAGATCCGTTCTGGCCTGTTCCTCGCCCATGTGCGCGCATCCACCGGAACGGCGACGTCGCGGGCCAACTGCCATCCCTTCGCCCATGGCAAGTGGCTGTTCATGCATAACGGCCAGATCGGCGGCTACGAGCGGGTCAGGCGCCGCCTCGAGATGCTGGTCGACGATGCCTATTATCCCCATCGCCTGGGCACTACCGACAGCGAGCTGATCTTCTATCTGATGCTGTCACTTGGCCTTGAGCGGGAGCCGATGCAGGCGGTCCAGCGGGCGATCGCCACCGTGTCGGGGATGCTGGGCGAGCAGGCCATTGTGGAGCCGCTGCGCTTCACCGCCATCCTCACCAATGGCGAGATGCTCTATGCGATCCGCTTTGCCACCGACGAAACGCCGCCCTCGCTCTACTGGCGCAGGGAGCCGGACCGGATCCTGATTGTCTCCGAACCGCTCGACAACGATCATGGCTGCTGGCACGAGGTACCTGCCGGGCAGATGCTGGTGGGGCAGCGCGGGGATGGGGTGCCCCTGGGTACCATCGACATGGTGCCGTTCCTGCCCACATCCTGAATTGCCTGCAGGCGCCGACCGGAAATGCGCGTGGTCAAAAATGCATCAGGCCGGAAACCCGCATGGATTTCCGGCCTGATGGCGAAACTGGCTCCCCGGGCCGGATTCGAACCAGCGACCAACCGGTTAACAGCCGGTTGCTCTACCGCTGAGCTACCGGGGAATACGGCAGCGAGCCCGCAAAGGCCCCAACGCGTGCGGGGCAGCTTATAGCAGAGGGGTGGGCCTGCTGCAAACAGCTTTCTTGCCGTGCCAACCCCCTGACAACCGACTGATTTACAGCGAAAATTCGTTCCGCGAATTGTCGCACCAACCGGTCCCGGGGGTTGACAGCGCGGGCGACATTCCCGATCCTCCGCGCCAATTCAACGGCCCCGCCAAATGGCGTGGGCGCCGCACATCTTCGGAGTTTCCATGAAGGCCGTGATTTTGAGCGCGGGCCAAGGCTCGCGTCTGCTGCCCTTGACCGAGGGGCGTCCCAAATGCCTGCTGCCGCTCGGCGACAAGACGCTGATCGAATGGCAGATCTGGGCACTGACCCAGGGGGGCGTCGACGACATCGCGGTGGTGGTCGGCTATCACGCCCAGGATGTGGCAGCGCTGCTGAAGACCCTCGAGGGTCCCAGGCTCAGGATCCGCACGGTCTACAATCCCTTCTACAAACTTGCCGACAATCTCGCCAGTTGCTGGATGGCGCGTCACGAGATGCGCGAGGACTTCGTCATACTCAATGGCGATACCGTGATCGAGCCGAAGATCTTCCAGCAATTGCGCGCCAGCCCGCCCGCGCCGATCACGGTGACGATCGACAAGAAGGAAAGCTACGACGCCGACGACATGAAGGTGCATCTCAAGGGCACGCGCCTGCTCGATATCGGCAAGACCCTGACCCCTGATCGCACCAATGGCGAGTCGATCGGCATGCTGCTGTTTCGCGGTGAAGGGCCGAAGCTGTTCACGGATACGCTGGATGCGCTGATGCACACGCCGGAAGGACTGAAGTGGTGGTATCTGCGTGCCATCGGCCAGATCGCCGAGCATCACCAGGTCGAGACGTGCAATATCGAAGGCTCGCTCTGGGGCGAGGTCGACTTCCCCGCAGATCACGAGCGTGTCTCGCAGTTGGTGACCGAATTCTAGCTGCGCTTCAAAGCCGCAATTCGCACCAGACCGGCGTGTGATCGCTGGGCTTTTCTTTCTTCCTGGGCCCGCGATCGATCTCGCAGGCTTCCAGGCAATCGGCGGCTTGGGGCGACAGCAGCAGATGGTCGATACGTAGCCCTTCGTCGCGCTGCCAACGCCCGGCCTGATAGTCCCAGAAGGTATAGCGGTGGCCTTCCGGATGCAGGTGCTGAAAGGCATCGGTGTAGCCGAGATTGACGATCGCACGGAAATGGGCGCGGCTTTCCGGGCGGGCCAGGGCATCCTCGGCCCAGGCTGCCGGGTCGTAGACATCGACATCGCGCGGGATCACGTTGTAGTCGCCGCCGAGAACCGTCGGCTCCTCCAGTTTCAACAACCCTTCCGCATGCGCCTTTAGCCGTTTCATCCAGGCCAGCTTGTAGGGAAACTTCTCGCTCTCGACCGGATTTCCGTTGGGGAGGTAGATCGTTGCGACGCGTAGTGCCTTCCACTTCTCGCCCTCGGGCACGTCGATGATGGCTTCGAGATAGCGAGCCTGTTCATCGCCATGATCGCCGGGCAGGCTGCTCTGCTCGATCGTCATCGGTGTGCGCGAGAGGATTGCGACGCCGTTGTAGGTCTTCTGGCCGACGCAGCTCACATTGTAGCCGAGCGCCTCGATCTCCAGCCGTGGGAACTCGGCCTCGGTGCACTTGATTTCCTGCAGTAGGGCCACGTCAGGCCTGGCTTCCTCAAGCCAGCCGAGCACATTGCCGATGCGCGCGCGCAACGAATTGACGTTGAAGGTAGCGATCTTCACCGGAGCGATGTCGGCGTCAGACGGAGAACGAACTGCCGCAGCCGCAGCTCGATTGCGCGTTCGGGTTCTTCACCTGAAAGGCGGCCCCTACCAGGTCTTCGACAAAATCCACCTCCGACCCGGCGAGGAGTTCCAGCGAGGTATCGTCGACCACCAGTTTGACCCCGTCACGCTCGAAGACGCGGTCATCCTGCTGGGTGGATTTGTCGAAGGAGAAGCCGTACTGGAAACCGGAACAGCCGCCGCCCGAGACGCTGAGGCGCAGCATCAGGCCGGAATCGCCCTCCATTTCGATGAGGGTGGCGATGCGCTTGGCGGCGCTGGCGCTCAGGGTTACCTGGGGGGCGGTGGTCATGTCGGTCATGGGTATTCCAAGGGCAATGACTGAGTCTTGAAGTCAAGATTTAGGGAACATTCGGGGAAAGTCAAACGCGTCTTCTGTGTGGAGATTTAACCACTTGTTACGAAACGTCTTTCTCTCCGAAGGTGCCGGGATAGCGCGGCAGGTTGTCCGCGATCGCCAGCCAGGGAATGCCATCGCGCGTGTAGACATGGAGCTGGGGTGCCAGGTCCTCCGGCCGGTCGGCCGATCCGACCAGGAGGTGGATCTCGTCCGGCCAGCGCTCGCCCTCATAGGTGAGTGGGGTGCCGCATATCGAGCAGAAGCAGCGCACCACGCCGGGAGATGACTGGAAGCGGGCGGGTGGCAATCCCTCGAATCGAAACGCATCCCTGGCAAAGCCGGCATAGGCCGTCACCGGCGCTCCGGTTGCCCGGCGGCAATCGGCGCAGTGGCAATAGGAGGTCCAACGCGGCGCGGCCGTGGCACGGTAGCGCACGGCGCCGCACAGACAGTGCCCCGTATGTTCGGTCCCGCTCATGTGCATCATTCTGGCACGCTCAAGTGGCGCCTGCTAGGGTCGCGCCATGCAACTTGCCACCTTTGCCTGCCATCCAGACCGGAGCCGCGGCCGGCGCGTGCCGGAGGCAGAAAGCCCGATGCGCTCGGGCTATCAACGCGACCGCGACCGGGTCGTGCATTGCGCTGCCTTCCGCCGTCTCAAGCACAAGACCCAGGTGTTCGTCTATCACGAGGGGGACCACTACCGGACCCGGCTGACCCACAGCCTGGAAGTGGCTCAGATCGCACGCACCATCGCGCGCGTGCTGGGGCTCAACGAGGATCTGGCCGAAGCCCTGGCGCTCGCCCACGACCTCGGCCACCCGCCTTTCGGTCACGCGGGCGAAGAAGCGCTCAACGCCTGCATGGCGGATCTCGGCGGCTTCGACCACAACGAACAGACCTTCCGCGTCCTGACCCTGCTGGAGCACCGTTACGCCGCCTTCGATGGCCTCAATCTGACCTGGGAGATGCTTGAGGGGATCGTCAAGCATAACGGACCGCTGACGGGGCCCCATGCCGGCGCCCAGGCTCTGGCCCACGGCGTACCTGCCACCATAGCCGCATGTGACCGCGACTGGCCGCTCGACCTCGATGGTTTCGCCAGCGCCGAAGCGCAGGTGGCGGCAATCAGCGACGACATCGCCTACAACAACCATGACATCGATGACGGGCTGCGCGCCGGCCTGTTTTCCATCGACGATCTTGCCGACGTGCCACTGGCCGGACCCGTCTTTGCCGAGGTGGCAGCACTCTATCCAGGCCTGGAAGCGACCCGCCTCATCCATGAATCCGTGCGGCGCATGATCAATCGCATGGTAGCCGACGTGATCGCAGAGAGCCGGTCCCGCCTGGCGCAGAACGGTGTGCAAACGGTTGCCGACATCCGGAAACTGGAATCGCCGGTAATCGCGTTTTCGGCGGAAATGCGGGCCAATGATATCGGCCTCAAGCGCTTTCTGTTCGAGCGGATGTATCGGCACGAGCGCATCAACAAGACCACTGTCGAGGCGAAGCTGGTGGTGCGCGATCTTTTTCGCCTCCATCTGGCGCGGCCCGACCTGCTGCCGCCGGAATGGTCACAGGGCATGGTGCTTGACGATGCCCGGCAATGCGCCCGCCTTGTCGCCGATTACATTGCCGGCATGACCGATAAATTCGCCCTGGAAGCGTATGCTCGATATCATTCAGACGCTGGCGTTGTTTCAGAAAAATCCTAGCAGAATCTATACCTTACCCGTAGTGGTCACGGCCCCGTCCCTTGACCGACTCGGACTATTGCTGCTTTGATTCCAAAGCGCGGTGATATGCCGCCAATGTTTCACCACGGCGCCAAGGATCGCGGCCATGTCGACCGAACCCAGCCCTCGGGCAGATCAGATTCAGGCCAATGTCGCGGCGGCCCTCAGCCGCCTGCGGGGCGAACTGTCGCCAGGCACGGCCGCCGCGCCGGCACCGACCACGCCCCCGACCGATATGCCCGATCAGATCCTGACCACGGAGGAGCCGCTCTTTTCGGTCGGGGTCAAGGAACCGGGCGGACAGGATCGGTCGCGTGTCGAGGCGGATGCGTCGCCGGATGTTTCCCGGATGTCCGGTGCGCCGGAGGCAGGGTTTCCACCACCGGGCGGGCCCGGCGAGGATACGTTGCAGACCCGTCCCGATACGCCGCTTTCGCGCCTCACCGGCATCAGGCCCACCGACCAGCCGGACCTGCTCGCCGGGATCGGTGTCGCACCACCGCCATTGGCTGACTTGTCGGAACTCGACGAGGAGGCTCTTCAGCGTCGGCGCCGCCTGCGCAACCGCATGGTCCTGGGTGGGGTCGCGGTGATCCTGCTGGCCGGCTTCTGGATCCTGAGCGGCGGCGAGGATGTCGGGGAGGTACCGATCATCGCCGCGGACGGGACGCCCGAACGGGTTAAGCCCGAGGACGAAGGCGGCCTTGCGGTACCCAACCAGGATGTCGCCATCCTGAACAATGCCGGTGCCGACAGCGCGCCGCAGGCGGAAACCGTCCTGCCGGCGCCCGAGCAGCCCGTTGCGCCCCCGCCGGCTCCGGCAGCGGCGCCGGAAGCATCCACCGCTGCCGCCATTCCCGAGGTGGCCGATGCTGGCGCCGCTGCCATTCCCAGCGTCAGCGCCCCGCCAGTGGATGCCATTCCGAGCGTGCCGGCGCCTGAGGCCCCGGCCGCAGAGACAGCAGGCGAAACCCAGCCGGCAACTGACGCCGCCGCGGAACCGGAGGTGGCCAGCACCATGGAGCCAGCTGCGGATCCAGCCGCCACCGCGCAACCGGCGGCGGAGGCGGAAATCCTCCCGAAGATCAGCGCAGCCATCCAGCCCGTCCCCGGCGGTACCGTCCGCATTCAGTTGGCCTCGGTCAAGTCCGAGGCGGCGGCGCGCGGGGAATGGGCACGGCTGCAACGGACGCATCCGGCGATCCTTGGTGGACTGGAACTGACCGTTGAGCGCTTCGAAAAGAGCGCCGATGAGATTTACTACCGGGTCCAGGCCGGACCGCTCGGTGACAAGGCCAGCGCGAAGCAGATCTGTGCTGACTTAAAGCAAAAAAATCAGGCCTGTATCGTCGCGAATTAAGGCGATACATCGGGGAGGAAACGATGCCACTGGCAGCCATTCTGGGCTGTGCCGGACCGGAATTGACGGCCGCCGAGCGCGACTTCTTTCGTGCCGCCGATCCGCTCGGTTTCATTGTCTTCGCGCGCAATCTGGTCGACCCTGAGCAGGTACGGCGGCTGACACGTGACCTGCGCGCGACGGTCGGGCGTGACGATGCACCGATCCTGATCGATCAGGAGGGCGGGCGCGTGGCGCGGCTGAGGCCGCCGCACTGGCGCCATCCCCCGGCGGCGGAACGCTTTGGCGCCCTGGCTGCCGGGGACCGCGCCCGTGCCGCGCGCGCGGTGCGGGTGAACCATGAACTGATGGCGGCGGAGATGCTGGATCTTGGCATCAACGTCGATTGTGCGCCAATGGTCGATGTGCGGGCCCCGGGCGCCCACGACATCATCGGCGACCGCGCCTTCGGCACCGATCCCTTCCTGGTCGCAGACCTCGGCCGGGCGGCGGCGGAGGGGCTGCTCGCGGGCGGTGTCATGCCGATCCTCAAGCACATCCCCGGTCACGGTCGCTCGGTGGTCGACAGCCATCACGACCTGCCCAGGGTCGACACCGATTTCGACACCCTGGCCGATAGCGATTTCGTGCCCTTCCGTGCCCTCAACGATGTTCCCTGGGCGATGACGGCCCATATCGTCTATAGCGCGATTGATCCGGATCGCTGCGCCACCCTCAGCCCCACGGTCATCGCCGAGGTCATCCGGGGCGAGATCGGCTTTTCCGGCTTGCTGGTCTCCGACGATCTCTCAATGAAGGCCCTCAAGGGCGGGCTCGACGAGTTGGCGCAGGCCAGCCTGGAGGCCGGCTGCGACGTGGCCCTGCACTGCAACGGTGACATGGCGGAGATGGAACGGGTGGTGCGGGGCGCCAAGGCCTTGTCGGCGGTGGCTCAGGCCCGCTATGAACAGGGTCAGCATCGCCTTAACCCGGCGCCGGAGTTCAGCCGAGCCGAGATGGAAGAAGAACTCTCCAGTCTAATCGGTTGATTTTGAAATGTTATTTTAGCGGCGAGCTGCGTTGATCTCATTTCTTCGCCGCCGTCAGGAGCCTGCGTTTGAACGAATCCGAAATTGGCAGCTTCATCCACACGGCCTCGACCTGGGTCCTGCCGGTGCTGCTCGCCATCACCTTCCACGAAGCCTCGCATGGTTTTGTGGCTTGGAAGCTGGGCGACGACACCGCCTACCGTTTGGGCCGGGTGACGTTCAATCCGTTCCGGCATATCGACCGCTTCGGCACCGTGATTCTGCCCGGGCTCCTGATTCTCTTCGGCAGCCCCTTCCTGTTCGGCTATGCCAAGCCGGTGCCGGTCAATTTCGGTCGCTTGAAGCGTCCCCGCCGCGATACGGCGCTGGTGGCCGCGGCAGGACCGGCCAGCAACATCGTTTTGGCGCTGTTCTCAGCGGCGGCGCTGAACCTCGTCGCCCATGCCCCCGAGGCAATCGCGCCCTGGGCTGCCATCTCTCTGGTAAATTCAATTAGAATCAACGTGATGCTGGCAATTTTCAATATGCTGCCCTTGCTGCCGCTGGATGGCGGGCGGGTCTTGGGAAGCCTGCTGCCGGCGGAGCTGGCGCGGCCCTATCTGCGTACGGAGCGGTTCGGCATGCTCATCCTCCTCGCGCTGATCTTCCTGGTGCCGATGATCGGGATGCAGATGGGGACCGATCTCAATATTTTGCGCTGGCTTTTGTGGGCCCCCTACGAATATGTCGTGAAACTCGTTCTCGCCGTCACCGGCGCGGACTCGATCATCCATTTCAGATGAGGCGACGGGACTGATGGCGCATTGGATCGCCGAAGACGACAAGGATACGGTCGCGCCGCCAGCGGGTGGCGAAGACCAGGAATCCATGCAGGTCGCCGCCAATGACGACGGGGACCTGCATCTGGATCTCGACGGCTATGAAGGGCCGATCGACATCCTGCTGTCGCTGGCGCGCGACCAGAAGGTCGATCTCAAGAAGATATCGATTCTGGAACTGGCCGACCAATACTTGGCCTTCATCGCTCGCGCGCGGAAGCTGCGCCTGGAACTGGCCGCCGATTACCTGGTCATGGCGGCGTGGCTTGCCTATCTCAAGTCGCGCCTGCTGTTGCCGGAGCCGCCGGCCGACGGCGAGCCCACGGGGATCGAGCTGGCGGCGGCGCTGGCCTTCCAGCTCCAGCGCCTGGAGGCAATGCAGAAGGCCGGGCAGGCCATGCTCAACCTGCCGCAGCTGGGCCGCGACACCTTCATGCGCGGGGCGCCGGAGCCCCTGAAAGTGGTCGACGTTCCGGTCTTCGAGCTCTCGCTCTACGAACTGCTCAAAGCCTATGGCACCCATCCCGGCCGGCGCCGCGAAGGGCTGCTGCAGATCCAGCCGCTCAATCTTTTCTCGATGGACGACGCGCTCAAACGGATCGGCGATTTCATCGGCCAGACCCTCGACTGGACGACGCTGCAGGCCTTTCTCCCCGAGGGCCTGCGCCAACCCCTGCAACGCCGGGCCGCGGTTGCGGCGACCTTTGCCGCCAGTCTGGAACTTGCGCGGTCGGGGATCATCAATCTGCGCCAGGATGGCCTGTTTGGGCCGATCTACCTGAAGCGGGCGGTGCCGGGACCGGACGAGCCCGCCAACGAAGTGACGGAATAGAAGCGACCGACGATGAGTGAAGAGAGATTTGAAACCCTGCGTTTCCTGGAAGCGGTCCTGTTCGCGGCATCCGAGCCGCTGAGCGAGAAGGTGCTGGCGCAACGCC
>JAEUKV010000051.1 GCA_016794165.1 Rhodospirillaceae bacterium | reverse complement strand
TGTAGGTCTCCGATCTGATGAAATAGGGCAGCAGGTCGGCATAACCCCAGCCAGTGCAGCCATCTGTCACCCAGCCGTCGAAATCGCTGGGATGGCCGCGCACATGGGCCATGGCGTTGATCGCGGTGGATCCGCCGATGATGCGGCCGCGCGGCCAATCATGAATCCGGCCCGCGGTATGGCGCTGCGGCACCGTACGATAGCGCCAATCGATCTCGCTTCCTTGCAGCAGCGGCCACTGCGCCGGCTGAGCGATCATTCGGGCGATCATCGGGTTGCCGGCCTGGCCACCCGCCTCCACCAGGCCAACGACCCGGTCGGACTCCTCGCTCAGCCGGGCGGCCAGCACGGCCCCCGCTGTTCCCGCACCAATTACCAGAATATCGAACCAATCGTCGGCAGTTTTTGGCATCCTACGGAACCAATTGTCGCGGCACTGGCGATAGTGTTTTCACTTTTTTCGCCGCCAGTCTATCATCGAATTCAATGTTACGGCGCCCAAGCGCCAATTCGAACCAAATGGGGGAGGCCGAACCAAGATGTCATCCAGATCCAGCATCAAACCGCCGGTGATCACACTTTCGGCCGGACCAGTGGCCCTCTATCCCCGCGTCCTGCAGGGACTGGCACGGCCGGTGGAGTATGATTACGACCCCTGGTTCCAGCAATTCTACGAGGACGTCGCGCGCAAGGCAGCGAAGGCGATGCGGGTGGCACAGCCGGCCCTCATTCTCCATTGCGAGCCGGCGCCGGGGATCGAGGCCACGGCCGCCTCGCTGATCGGCCCCGACGATGTGGTGCTCAATCTCGCTTCAGGCGTCTACGGCAAGGGCTTCGGCTATTGGTCGGCGCGCTATCACAAGGAGATGGTCGAGATCGAGGTGCCGTTCAACGAATCGATCGGCCCGGCGGCGGTCGCCGCCGCCTTCAAGCAGCGACCGGACATCAAGGTCGTCTCCCTGGTGCATCACGATACCCCGTCGGGCACGATCAACCCGGCCCGCGAGATCGGCAAGATCGTGCGCGACCATGGTGCGCTTCTCATTGTCGATGCGGTTTCCTCCTTCGGCGGGATGGACATTCACCCCGACGATTGTTTCGCCGATGTCTTCATCACCGGCCCGGGAAAATGCCTGGGCGGGGCACCCGGCCTTACCGTGATGTCGGTGAGCGAGCGAGCCTGGCAGCATATCGCGGCCAATCCGAAGGCCCCCTTCGCCTCGGCGCTCAGCCTCAAGGACTGGAAGGATGCCTGGAGCAAGGATAAACCCTTCCCCTTTACCCCCTCGGTGGCGGAGGTGAACGGGCTCGACGCGGCACTCGATCAATATCTTGAGGAGGGCGCGGAAAAGGTCTGGCATCGCCATGCCCTTACCGCCAGGGCGACCCGCGCCGGCATCCAGGCCATGGGCCTCTCGCTCTGGGCCAAATCCGAGGCCATCGCGTCTCCCACATGCACGGCGGTCAAGGTGCCGGACGGCATGAAGGACAGCGACATCATCGCGGCGGCGCGGGCCGAATTCGGCGTGGTGTTCTCTTCCGGGCGCAACGACACCCTCGGCAAGCTGATCCGCATCGGCCATATGGGGCCAGTGGCCGAGCCGATCTATGCCATCGTGGCCCTCACCGCCTTCGGCGGCGCCCTCCGGAAACTCGGCCGCAAGGTCGATCTCGGCGCCGGCATCGAGGCGGCGAGCGCCGTGATCGCCCAGGGCAAGGCCTGACCATTCCGGAACAACAAGATCCAACCAGAGTGAGGGAGCAGAGAATGCGCAGATTCGAAGGTCGCGTGGCGGTGGTGAGCGGTGCCGCGCAGGGCATGGGCAAGGCGGTGGCCTTGCGGCTGGGCCAGGAGGGCGCCACCGTGATCGCCGCCGACATCAACGGTGCGGGTGCCGGTGCCACCGCCAAGGAAATCGGCGGCAAGTCGTTCGGCCAGCAAGTCGATATCGGCGAGCCCGATTCGGTCGCCAAGCTGTTCGAGGCGGTCACGGCCAAGGCCGGCAAGCTCGATGTGCTGGTCAACGTGGCGGCCATCGTCCCGTTCGTGAAATGGGACGACCTTACCTTCGAAGAATGGCGTCGCGTGGCCCGGGTGAATTATGACGGGCTCTATCTGATGTGCCGCGCCGGGTCGGAGTTGATGCGCAAGAACGGCTATGGACGCATCGTCAATTTCGGCTCCAACAGCATGCTGGCCGGCACACCCAACATGGCGCATTACGTCGCCTCCAAGGGCGGCGTCCTCGCCTTCGGCCGGGCCCTTGCCACGGAACTCGGCGCCTACAAGATCACGGTCAACACGGTCATGCCGGGCCTCGTCGATACCGAAGGCGTGCAGACCACCCCGCACAAGGATGCCTTCGGCTTCGTCGAGATGCTGCAGGCGATCAAGGGCAAGGGCATGCCGAACGATATCGTACCGGCGGTCGCCTTCCTTGCTTCCGAGGAAGCGCACTGGATCACCGGGCAGGCGCTCAATGTCGACGCCGGCATGGTGCGTTACTGAACCATCCCAGAGGAACTAAGGGCCCGCATCCCCCCGGATGCGGGCCGCTTTTTTGGTTTCCCGGGCAACCTCAGGAATAGAAATTGGCGCCGGTCTGGTAGGTCTGGAAGCTCTCCAGGTCGTGGGAGAAGAACAGTTCCGCATCGTGCTTTTCGGCCAGCGCCTTCAACCGCTTCATCGAATTGAGGCTGGCGGTGGGATCGAGGTGGAAGCTGGAGATGCACATCATGTCCATGTTCTTCTTGCTGTAGCAGGCATCGGCCGTGAACAGCATCGGCCGGCGGTTCTTCAACTCCACCATCAGGCTGTAATGACCGGCGGTATGCCCCGGGGTCTCGAACAGCCATAGCCCCTTGGCGATCTCCTGATCGCCGCTCAGGGTCTCGAACTTCGGCGTGTACATGTCGAGGGCCGGATCCGGCGGCAGCTCGACGCCTTTCCCCTTCGCGATATCCGGCGCGAAGGTCAGATCGGAATAGCCGAGATGCTCGAAGGGCTGGCAGTTGGCGCTCTGTTCCAGTTCCTTGGCATGGCAGATGGTACACGCCTCATGCAGGTGCTTGTTCCCGCCGCAATGATCGAAGTGATAGTGCGAGTTGATGACATAGTTGATGTCGCTGGTCTTGAGGCCGACCTTGGCGAGCTGCCCGGGGACTTTTTGGCTTTCGTCCTGGATCGGCTTTTCGAATGGCAGCACGCGCATGACATGGTCGAAGTCATAGCCGGTGTCGAACATGTAGCGGCCATCCTTGTGCTCGATCAGCACCGAATAGCAGGGAAACCGTACTTCGCCTGCCGGGCCGCGATTCCAGAATGCGTGAAAGCCGTCGATCACCAGCGTTCCACCATCAAGCAGATAGACTTTCGTGTCGGACATCGTCGAACCTCCCTTGAATCAATCGCCTCTAGGTAGTCGTTACCGATCGCCCCGCACATAGGGCAAGCCCAAGGCCGGCGGCAATACGCTGTGGCGGGCAAAGATTACCAGAACCAGCATCACCATGGCGAATGGCAGCATCTGCACAACGTCGGTCGGAATGTTGACGCCGGCAACCTGCAGCGCGGTGGTCATGGCGAGGCTGACGCCGAACAGGATGGCCCCAAGCAGGACCCAGATTGGCCGCCCCCGCGCCAGCATGGCGAGCACGATGCCGATGAAACCGGCGCCGCCGGTCATGAAGGGCACGAAGATGCCAGCCCCGACATTGGCCATGAAGGCACCCCCGACACCTGCCAGGAAACCGGTGCTCAATACGGCGCAGGCCCGAGTGCGCAGGACATCGACCCCGGCGGCATCTAGCGCCGCCGGCTTGCTGCCCGCCGCCTCGAGATTGAGGCCGACATAAGTGTTGCGAAACAGCCAGGCCATGAAGACTACCAGCGCCACCGCCAGATAGACCATCGCGTTCTGCTGGAAGAGCCCCGGCCCCAGCACGGGAATCTCGGACAGGCCCGGAATGGCCAGGGTAGGTGCTGCCGAAAGACGCGGATAGGTGCGACTGAACTGGAAGTGATGCAGCAGCGAGGTGAGGCCCTCGAAGCCCAGGGTCACGGCGATGCCGATGACGATCTGGTTCAGGCCGAAACGGATGCAGAAGAGCATGACGAGGCTGGCCACCAGCATCCCGCCCAGTCCTCCAGCAAGGAAACCCAACCCGAAGGAGCCGGAATAATAGGCGGCAACGAAGCCGGTATAGGCGCCAAAGAGCATCATCCCTTCGATACCGATGTTGAGAACCCCGGCCTTCTCCGAGATCTGTTCGCCAAGCCCCGCGAGCAGCAACGGTATGCCGGCGGTGACCGCGCCGAAGAGCAGTGCCGTGAGGAACGGCTGGGTGAGGAGTCCTTCCATGAGTCAGGCCGTGGTCCGTTTGCGCCGCAGATGATCGAGGTATTCGACCACCGCCAGAAAAATCAGCACCAGGGCAACCAGCACCAGCACAAAATCGCTCGGCACACCGACCCGGCGCGCCGCGGAATCGCCGCCGATCATCAGGGCCGAGAAGAACAGGGTGAAGCCGATCACCGCATAGCCATTGAAGCGGGCAAGGAACACCAACGGCACGACGAGCAGGCCGAAGGCCGGATTCCAGTCTGCCCGCACATTGCCCCAGACGCCGAGAATTTCGATCGACCCGCCGAGACCGATCAAACCGGCGCTGATGGCGAAGGTCAGGATCGTCAGCCAGCCCACATTGAGCCCGGCATGGATGGCGGCGGCGGGATTGGCACCCACTACTTGCAGCTTCAGGCCGAAGGCAGTGCGGGTCATCATCAGATGAACCAGGATCACCACGGCAAGGGCGATCAGCAGCCCGGCATGGATGGTCGTGTCGAACAGGCGCGGCAGGCGGTCGACAACGGCGAGATCGCGGGTCTGCGGCACAGTGGTGCCGGGATCGGCGAAGAACAGCTTCACGAGCACATTGGCGAAGCTGATGCCGAGGAAACTCATCATCAGCGAGGTAATGATTTCGTTGATGCCATAGCGCGACTTCAGAATCGCCGGGATCAGGGACCAGAGAGCCGCTACCAGCACCGAGACCACCATGCAGGCGACCAGGGTGATGCCGCGCGGCAGGACGTCAATGAGGGCCGGGCCCACCGCCGCGGAAATAACCGCCGCCAGCAGGAACTGGCCGTCGCAACCCAGATTCCAGATGCCGGCACGGAAGGCGACGATGAGCCCCGCCGAGATCAGCAGCAGCGGCGCCATGCGCGTGAAGGTCTCCTGCAACCCGCCCCAGGTCAGCAGGCCGCGGCGCAGGACATAGCCATAATATTCGAGCGGGTTCTTGCCGAGGATCAGCAGGATGAGACCGCCGATCACCAGCGCCGCCAGGATCGGAATGAGGACGCGCAGGATCGCCGCCTGGATCTCGCGCGCACGTTCACCCCGGAACGGGTCGCCTGGCAGCGAATCAACTTTGGTTTCGATGCTCATGCCGCCTCCGCCCCGGTCATCAGGAGGCCGACCCGGCGCTCCACATCCGGACCGTTCTCGACGATTCCGGCAAGGCGGCCCTGGAACATGACGCCGATTCGGTCGCTCACCTGGATGAGTTCGTCGAGATCGGTGGAAACAACGACCACGGCCACGCCACGATCGGCGCTGGTGACGATCCGTTCGTGGGCGATGCGGGTGTTCTGCAGGTCGAGCCCGTAAGTGGGCTTGTTGAACACTGCCACTCTGGCATCGGTGTTGAGTTCGCGCGCCAGCAGCACCTTCTGGATGTTGCCGCCGGACAGCCGCGCGACCGGGGTCTTTTCCGAAGGGGTGCGGATATCGTTGCGCTCGATCTGGTCGCGCGCGTGCTCGTGGATTCGACCCCAATCGCTCCAGCCGCGCCGCCAGAGCGGCTCGGTACCGATTTCCTTAAGAACCAGATTGGTGGCAACCGAAAAAATGCCGACGGTGCCCTCGCCCAGCCGCTCGTCAGTGACATAGCGTACACCGTGGCGCCGTCGTGCCGGAACGCCGTCATCCGTCACGTCCATGCCGGCAAGGTCGATCCGACCGGCGGCCACTGCGCGCTGCCCGGCGAGGACTTCGGCCAGGTGCTTCTGCCCATTGCCATCGACCCCGGCGATGCCGAGCACTTCGCCCGGCCACAAATCGAAACTCACATGCCGCAACGGGCATTCGCCGCGTGTCGCCTCGGTTTCCAGGTCGCGAACCGCAAGGAGCGGCGGGGCGCTGCGGTCCACGGTGCGATCCCTGTGCACCGGGCGACCACGGCCAACCAGCGTCTCCGCGTCGCGCGCATGTTCAGCGGTGGAACCGAACATCATCTCGATGACGGCCTCCGTGGTTTCCGCCTCGCTCATCGATCGCAGACGTTCGGGCGGGATGTCACCCACCACGCGGCCGAGGCGCAGGACCGAGATGCGATCACCGAATTCATAGGCTTCCATCAGCTTGTGGGTGATCAGGATGAGGGCGACTCCCTTGTCGCGAAGACGGCGCATGACCTGGCCAAGGTCGTGGACACCCTGCGGGGTCAGCATCGAGGTGGGTTCGTCGAGGATCAGGACCTTCTCGCCGCGCCACAGGGCGCGCATGATCTCAACCTGCTGCTGCTCGCCGAGGGACAGGCGCCCAACCTCGGCATCGGGATCAATGGTCACGCCGAGCAGGGCCGAGAGTTCCCTGAACCGCGCCAGAGCCGGGCCGCGGCTCAGGCGCTGCCACCAATTGCCGCCGAGCATCAGGTTTTCGATTACACTCAGGCTCGGCACCAGCAACACATGCTGGAAAACCGTGCCGATGCCGTATTCCAGACTTTCCCGCGGCGAACCGATCGTGACCGCGCGGCCGTCGACCAGGACTTCACCCTCGTCGGGTTGCTGCATGCCAGCGAGAATGCCGATCAGGGTGGATTTGCCCGCCCCATTCTCGCCGAGGAGGACATGCACCTCGCCAGCGCGGAACTCGAGCGAGATCCGGTCATTGGCGAGAACACCCGGAAACCGCTTGGTAACCTGGCGGACGGCGACGACGGGCGGTGCGGCATGCGATATCCCGGACGACATCGCCGGCGGTTCAATTTCGCTCATTCTTCCACTCTGCAGCGGGCCACGTCGCGAACCCCGCGGCGTGGCCCTGTGCACATGATCGCCAACGCGGGTTTATTGCGGGGCGTCGGTTACCGAGCTCATCAGGGCGCGAACGTCCTTGGCATCCCAGACCGGCTCGATCTTCAGGCTTCCATCGATGATCTGCTTCTTGACCTCCTCGACTGCCGCCCAGGCCTCGTCCGACCCGTTGCCGGTCCTGATCAGCTGCACGGAATCATCGGCGAGCTGGATCGAGTAGCCACGGGTACCGAACTTGTCGGCCTTCAGATCCTCGACCATGGCCGTATAGACCGGGACCAGGTTCCAGACGACCGAGGACAGCAGACTGGTTGCGCCTTCCATGCCGCTCTTGTCACCGATCACGTCGATGAACAGGACCTTGCCGCCCGAGGCCGACTTGCCGGTCTCGGTCGCCTGCAGCATACCGAAGGTGGCACCGTCGCCCTGGCCGAAGATCACGTCCGCACCGGCGGCTATGACCTGATCGGTGACGCGGCGGCCGCCGGCGGCATCGGAATAGGCGGCCGGGCCGATGACGGCATAGAGGACTTTCATGTCCGCATTTGCCGCCTTGACGCCCTGCGCGAAAGCCGCCGACTGCGAGTTCCATGACGGCGGTTCGCCCGAGACGACGATGCCCACGGTCCCCGTGGTCGAGGTCTTGGCCGCCAGAATACCAGCGAGATAGGCGCCTTCATGGCCGCTCAGCGTATAATCGGCGACGGCGCCCGGCTTGTTGGCGTCCGGCCGGTCGACGATTGCCACCGCCACATTCTTCTCGGCACCGACTTCGGGCGCCGCCGTGTTGTAACCGCTGGCATGGGCGATGATCAGGCTGGCGCCGTCATCGGCCACTTCGCGCAATTGCGGATGCACATCGCCATACCCGAGACCGGTCGCCGGGATGAATTCCAGGCCGAACTTCTCGGCTACTGCCTTGGCGGCGTCATGGCCCTGCTGGTTCCAGCCGAAATCGGTCGGCTCTTCCGGGGTCAGCACGGCGATCGACTTGACATCGGCCGCGAGCGCGCCACCGGAGATGGCGAACACGCTGGTCATCATGGCGGCGGCCAATGCCGACCGCGCTACTGATCTTCTCGAGAATTTGCTCATTTCGAAGCCTCCTGCTCTTCGGTGAATTGTCATTTCGCATCTCGTTCCGGGATACTGCGCTTGCTTCACGCTCTCTGTACTCCCCGCGCCGCGCAGTTCCTGATCTCATGGTGGCGCGATTGCCATGGTCCCGGTCGACTTCCTCGCTTCCTCCCTCTTGTCCTTGCCTGACTAAACCTGGTGGATTCTCATCGCGACTGCAGCGCCTGGCGCACGGCGACCAGTTTTCGGGCCCGCCAGTCGCGCAGTTCTGCAATTCGCTCGGGTGTATAGTCGAAAATGCCGGCACCGCTCTTCATGCCGAGTTTGCCCGCGGCCGTGCGATCGGTGACGTAGCCGGCAACGTCGTCGCGATCGCACAGCTCCTTGTTGAGATAGCTGCCGACGGCTTGATAGATGTCCAGGCCCGCCATGTCGAGGAGCGCCATCGGCCCCACAACCGCCAATTTGTAGCCGATGCCCCAGGAGACACAGGTATCGAGATCCTCCGGATCGATGACACCCTGCTCAACGAGGTCGATGCATTCGCGCATCACGGAGTAGAGTACCCGGTTCTCCACGAATCCCGGTACGTCCCGCTTGATCACGACGGGAAGATGGCCGATGCGCCGGACGAGATCCACCATCCAGGTTACGATCTCCGGCGCGGTCCGTTTGCCGGCAACCACCTCGATCATGGGAATGATGTGCGGTGGATTCGACCAGTGCATGCCGATCACGCGCGTCGGGTTGGCGAGGCCTTCCTGGATGCGTGTGATGGGAATGCCGGACGTGTCGGAAGCCAGGACGCAATCCGGGCGCACCAGAGCCTCGATGGCGCGGAAGACCTCAATCTTGAGTTCAAGTTTCTCAGGCACATTCTCGATCACCAGGTCAGCGCCGGCAACGGCCCCCGCCAGCGTGTCGGCAATGCGGATCGAACCGCCCGGCTGGGTAGCAACAGCCAGGGAATCCAGCACCTTGGCCGCGAGATCAAAACCGGCCGCCGCCCTGGCATGCTGAGCAGCGTCGGTATCGTAAGCGCAGACAGCCACACCGGCGCGCGCCAGCGTGGCGACAATCCCCGGTCCCATGGTGCCCAGGCCGATCACGGCTGCGGTCGTCATCTGCTCCCTCAAGCGAAATTGTCGCGTCGCTCAGCTAATCTTTTCCGGCCATTCATGTCTGGCGGTCTTGCTGCCGCCTTCGCCAACCACGTTCCACTCAGCCGGCCGCCTTCTTGAAGGCCGGGCGCGATGTCACCTTGTCGCGCCAGGCACGCAGTCCCTCCAACCCCGGCAGATCGACCGGAAAATCGAGGCAGCGATGCACGATCGGCGCAAGGCTGATATCTGCCAGCGTGAAGTCCTTGCCGGCAAGATACTCGCGGCCGGCAGTCCCCTTGGCCAGGATGTCGAGTTGCGCCTTCAGTTCCTTGGCATCGGCGTCCCAGCTGGCGGCTCGCTCGCCGGCCGGCTTCTTCGATTCCTTGAAGATGGCGACGTAGGGGCCATTGAGTGAGGCCAGCAACCAGTCCATCCAGCGTTCGACCTGGCTGCGCGCCGCCGGGTCGGTGGGATAGAGTGCCGTCGCCCCATGTTTGTTCGCGAGATAGCGCAGGATGGTGTTCGATTCCCAAACCGCGATGTCGCCATCGACCAGGGTCGGTACCTTGCCGTTGGGATTGAGGCCGAGATAGCTCGCATCCTGGGTGTTGTTGAACTGCCGTCCGTAATCTTCCCGCTGATAGGGCAGTTTCATCTCCTCGAGCAGAAACAGAACCTTCTGTACGTTGCCCGATGTGGCGCGGCCGAGAACTCGCAGCATTTTTCAATCTCCCTGTCGAGGCGGGGCCGAAGCCCCGCATTCTTCTTGCCGGCGACGGCAACCGCCGCCTTTAACTTCTACCCTATCTCAAGCCCAGCTCAACGCTTGGGCTTGTAGGCGACGGCATCCATCTCGAGCTTGCATTCGATCGCGGCGCGCGCCTCCACGGTGGTCCGCGAAACCCGACCGTCCGGAAAGTATTCCGCGAAAATTCGATTGTAGCGGCCGAAGTTTCGCGCGTCTTCCAGATAGACGGTCACTTTTACGACATCGCCGAGATCGGCACCATCCAAAGCCAGGATCCGCTTGATCGATTCCAGGGTCCAGCGGGTCTCTTCCTCGATGTTGCCGACGCACATGTTGCCGTTCTCATCCTTGGCAACTTGTCCCGATACAAAGATGAAATCTCCCGCGCGCGCGGCCGGGTGGAATGGCAGGTTCGGGTTCTTCTTGCCGATCGGAATGATGTCGTCACTCATGCCTGTCCCCGCGATTGTTAGAATACCGACGTTTCGATGATATCGACGCCGCGCTGGCGGTCGATCAGATAGAGGATGCCACGGTCGTCCATGGTGACGTCGTTGGACGAGGCAAGGTCGAAGCCCGGCGGCGCGTCGGTTTCGTAGAAGCCGACTTCAACCGGCTTGAACGGATCGGCGAAATCGACCAGGCGCAGACCCTGGGCGAACCAGGCGAAGGGAATGATGGTGCCATTGAATCGCTCCGATGGCTGATGGCAGCCCATCATCGGCGGCTGCGGCGAACCGTCCTTGTCGAGTCCCTCCACCTGGAAGGTGGAGATAGGGATCGGGCAATGCTCATTGGTGATGTCATAGACCCAGGCAAAGGCGGGGGCCGCCGGCCACAGCTTCGCCACGTCCTCATCGGCCACAACCATGATGTCGCGGCCCTTGAGTTTCTGCTTCAGGCGCAGGCAGGTATGGGTCGGGTGCGGAAAGGCGGGCGAGGTGTTGACAGCTGAGACCAGCTGCGGTCGCGCCATGTCCTCGATGTCGAGGATGAAAAAACCGTGATGCCAGTAGCTCACATAGAGCCGGTTACCGACCCGCAATGGATGGTGGCAGCGCGGCGGCGTCCAGTTGTCCCAGGGATATTCCTCGCCGCCGGCCTGCCACTGGCCAGGGATCCACCAGCGTCCGACTTCCTCGGGCTTATCCGGATTCTGGAGATCGAGAATCATGGCGATGTTGCCGACATACCCCTCGGCGGTCGGCGAGATATAGGCGTAGCGGCCGTCGAAATCGTAGCGATGCACCCCTTTGCCATGGGTACGCCATTTCGAAATGAGGCGCGGATTGGCCGGTTTCGAGACGTCATAGATGCCGAGGCCGCCGCCGAAACCGGCATCGCCCTCCATTCCCTGGCGCTCGTGATTGACCACCATAATGTCGTTGGCGACGCGCACCTTGTGGGAATGCCAGCCGGGCGGCATCTCGATCCGTGCCAGGGTCTTCGGCTTGCGCGGATCCGAGACGTCGACGATCGTCGTGCCGGTCGGCTGGCGCATGTGGCCGACATAGAGGATGTTCTTCTCGACCCAGACCTGACCGCCGCCGGGGCAGTCGAAATTGGCGAGCAAGTTGCAGTTTTTCGAACGTGCCATGGTATTCGTCGGTCTTCCGCGGCGAGAGTGATATCGGGGGTCAGCTCAGCTTGACAATGTCGCCGTTCTGATTCCGGCCATGCTTCTGGTAGAAAGCCAGTGCCTTCAGCGCCGGTTCGTCGCTGGCAACGAACAGGATCGCCGGCTGCGTGGCCGAGGTATTGACATGCTGGCACCAGGAACCACCCGGTACCGCCAGCGTATCGAAGCGGTCCCAGGCGATCTTCTTGTCGCCGATGATGCTGTGGCCCTGGCCCTCGAAGGGCGAGACAACCAGGCTGGCGCTCTGCTTCAACGGCAGCGTCTTCTCGCCCGGACGCAGCATCTGCATGAAAAACGTAATGGTCTTGAACACGGAAAGGCCGTTCGTGGGATCGACATACTCGATCATCAGCGCCTCATAGGGGTCGCCGTCCCAGTCGCGGAACTTCTCCAGCGCTTCGCGCATCATGTCATAGCGATAGACATACATCGGCGAAGCAGCCCCGGCACCGCGATTGTGCGAAACGAAGCGCGGCATCAGCCCGCCATGACCGTAGACCATTTGCGAATAGGTCGGCGGAAAGCGCTCCGACTGCATCTTGCGCGCAACGCGGATGCCTTCTTCCTCCTCCGTATAGTCGTGCTCGAAATACATGCAGTTCATGGTCTCGGCCAGGGGAAGGTCGAGAACCGACAGATTGATCGCGTTCGCGTCGCCCTGATTGCCATGGTTGTGCCAAGTGTCGTGCGGCGTCAGCACCAGATCGCCGGGTCCGAAGACGATGTTCTCGCCCTCGACGCCGGTGAAGTTCTGATTTCCGATGAGACCAAGCCGGATAGCGTTGGGCGAATGCCGGTGCGGAGGCATGATCTCGTTGGGGTCGTTGAGGCGATAGGAGACGTACATGTTGGTGGTTGTGGCGCGCTTGGGCGCCAGACCCGGATTGACCAGGACGAGCGAGCGACGCTCGGAACTCTCGGTCGTGATCAGTTCAGCCGAGCGATAGAGCAGCGGCTCGATATCTCCCTTGTACTGCCACAGGAAAGGGATCGCCTTGCGGGTATCCATTACCTGGCGGTCTTCGTCATTCTTGACACTGCGGTCGACCACCCAATAGCCGGCCATGTTGGCCTTGGCGACATCGGCATGAAGCTGGTCGAGTGCCGCCTGGAGGTTGCTGCCGTCGCCGAGGCCAGCGGCTTTTTTTTCCCCGGCCTTGATACGCTGAGCAGTCATGTAGAAAGCCTCCGTTGTTCAGGCGACACTCTGGATCAGCGGTGCTGCGGGCGCCAACTGAACCAATTCCGAATTGGTTCAAACATTCCTGTGTTTTCTCGGCGTCAACGTAACCATTTCTCAGCGGCAGCGTCAACGGGCCACAAACTTTCGGCGAATTGGTGCGGAGATTGTGAGGAAGCGGCGATCGTGGTATCGATAGCTGTAACAATGGTCTCACTCGAATCGCCCCGGAACGCGGATAGACAATGCCCCCGGAAACAACCATCGAGCGCAACGACCCGACCCTGGCCAAACTGCGCCGGCTGATCGCCGGCCATGACTGGGACGGGGATGGCCGCATGCCGCCGGAACGCTCCCTGGCGAGCGAGTTGGGTGTCGGTCGCCGCTCCCTGCGCCGCGCCCTCGATATCCTGGAACAGGAAGGCCAGATCTCGCGCCATCAGGGCCGCGGCACCTTTGTCACGCGAAGCAACGGCAATCGCAATGGCCAAAATGGGGGCAACGGCCAGCAAGCCGCAGGCGCCGCGACGGAACTGATGACCGCCGCGATGACATCCGGCCGGGCCTTGCCCGGCGCGACTGCCGCGCGCCAGAGTTACGAACAGATCCTCGACCATACCAATCCGCTGGAAGTGATCGAAGTTCGCCTTGCAATCGAGCCAGTGATGGCGCGCCTCGCGGCTTTCCGGGCCTCGCAGACGGAGATCAATCGCCTGCAATCCCTGGCCGAGGAAACCAGGTCGGCCGCCGACCCCGCCAGCTATCAGGCGGCCGATGCCAGCTTTCACCGGACCATCGCCGAGGTCGCACGCAACACCCTGTTCCTGGCCGTGTTCGACACGCTCCATGCCAGTCAGCGCGACACGGGCTGGCGGCGTCTGGGCGAAAACGCGAACTGCTACAAGCGCCAGTCTGTCTATGCCGATTTCCACCACGAGATTTCGGCGGCGATCGCGGCCCGGCAGGGCGACCGCGCCCAGGAACTGATGCACCAGCACCTCAGCGACGTGCAGCGCTACATTTTCGAGCACGCCTTCCCCGCCGGCACCGCCCAGCAATAACCTTGCGATAGCAATTGCGCCGGCAGGGAATCGGCCGGTGGCTTGTCGAATGGCAGCACCCCGTGTTAGCCATTGGTAACAGGGGTGAAAAATTGGTTCGAATTCGGTATCGGTGCCGGACCAATTGGAGCATCCCCTCAGAATGGTCCGGACTGGGGTGCGCGACCCCGGGAGCAATCGGGGGCCGACGCAGACGGGGGATCCACCATGGCCCAGGACGCCAGCTACGATTACATAATTGTCGGCGCCGGTTCTGCCGGCTGCGTACTTGCCAATCGCCTCTCGGCCGACCCCAACACCTCCGTACTGGTACTGGAAGCCGGCGGTTGGGACCGAGACCCCTGGATTCATATTCCCCTTGGCTGGGGCAAGATCCTGCAGAAACGGCTCCACGACTGGAACTACTTCTGCGAGCCCGAGGCCAGCGTCGGCGGCCGCGCGGTCGAATGCGCCCGCGGCAAGGTGGTGGGCGGCTGCTCGTCCACCAATGCCATGGCCTATGTGCGCGGCAACCGCGGCGATTACGACCGTTGGGCCGCTTCGGGGCTCGACGGGTGGTCCTACGACAAGGCCCTGCCCTATTTCCGCAGGCAGGAAAGCTGGGAAGGCGGTGGCAACGCCTTTCGCGGAGGCGACGGGCCTATCGGCACCCAGTACTGCCATTACCAGGATCCACTGCTGCAGGGCTTCATCGATGCCGGGCAGAGCGCCGGGCATGGCTGGACCGACGATTACAACGGCGCCCGGCAGGAAGGTTTCGGCCGCCTGCAGATGACCATCCGCAACGGCCGGCGCTCAAGTGGTGCCACCGCCTACCTGAAGCCGGCCCGCAAGCGCCCCAACCTCAGCATCGAGGTGCATGGACTGGCGACCGGGATCGTGATGGAGGGCAGCCGCGCCGTCGGCATTGAATTCCTGCAGCGCGGCGTCAAACGCGTGGTGCGGGCGAAGCGCGAGGTGATCCTTTCCGGCGGCGTGATCAACTCGCCGCAATTGCTGACACTCTCCGGCATCGGCGATCCGGAGGAGTTGAAGCGTCTCGGCATTCCGGTGCGCATCGGCCTGCCCGGCATTGGGCGCAACCTGCAGGATCATGTCTCGGTGATCCTGATGTATCACCGCAAGGAACCGAGCCCGTTCTACAACATGATGCGTTATGACCGCATCGTGCGCGAGCTCGGCAAGGCCTATTTCCTGGGCAAGGGTTTCGCCGCCGACGTGCCGGGCGGCGTCACCGCATTTCTCAAGAGCCGCCCGGATCTGCCGCTGCCGGACATCCAGTTCCTGCTGACCGCGGCGCCGCTGGGTGCCTGGCCCTACCTCGAACCGTTCAAGGCGCCGTTCAAGGACGGCTTTGCCTGCCGCATCGTCATGCTGCATCCGGAAAGCCGCGGCACGGTAAGCCTGAAATCGCAGGATCCGACGGAACATCCGCGCATCCTGCAGCGATTTCTCGGCACCGAGGGGGATTGGCGTTCGTTGCGCGCCGGAGTGCGGATGGCGCGCGAGGTGGCGGCGCAGCCCGCGATGCGCCCCTTCATCGAGCGGGAGTTCTTCCCCGGAAGCGACAAGGGCTCGGATGCCGAGATCGACGAGCACATCCGCAAGACGGCCATCACGGTTCACCATCCGCTGGGAACCTGCAAGATGGGTCTCGACAACGATCCGCTGGCGGTGGTCGACCAGGAATTGCGCGTGCGCGGCGCCGAGGGGCTGCGCGTGGTGGATGCGTCCGTCATGCCGGACATGACCACCGGCAACATCAACGCCGCCGTAGTGATGATCGCCGAACGTGCCGCCGACCTGATCAGGGAGAGCGAGCAGCGGGGATCGTAACGGGACGCCACCTGAACCAATTGGCAAGGACGATGGATCGGCGGGCGCCATTGTGCCGCCCGGCCGACCGCGTTAGGATTTGCCGCCGACTCACCTGCCCCCAAACATCGTCGCCCGAAAAGTACGGCTTGGATGCTTGACATTTCAGGGACAAGACATATTCTCTATTAACCCTATAGAGATTTTAAGTATGCTGTCCCAAAAAGCCAAATATGCCATGCGGGCGTTGATCTATCTGGCCAAGGCCCGCGACGACAAGGCCGATACGCCGCCGGTCGGAATCGCCGAAATTGCTGCCAAGCAAGCCGTGCCGCGCAAGTTCCTGGAGCTGATCCTGCTGGAACTGAAGCGCCACGGCCTGGTGCAGAGCTATCGCGGCAAACATGGCGGTTATGCCCTCGCCAAGGCCCCGGAAGGGATCTATTTCGGCGACGTCATCCGCCTGATCGATGGCCCCCTGGCCCAGCTCCCCTGCGCCAGCCTCACCGCCTATCGCCGCTGTGCCGATTGCGAGGACGAAGCCACCTGTGCCATTCGCCATGTGCTGAAGCAGGTGCGCGACGCTTCCGCCGGCATCCTCGACCGCACCTCGCTCTCCGACGTGCTCGATGGCCGTTCGGGGGGAATGGTGATGGGCGACGGCATCTGAACTTTCCCGCGATCGCCGGCTGCGACCGGCCAAGCGGCCTGACCATCTGAATGGAGGACGTCGTGACGCTGCAGATCCAGAATGTTGTCAAGACGTTTGGCTCCTTTGCCGCCCTGAGCGGCGTCGACCTCGAGATCGAGAAGGGCGAATTTGTGGCCCTGCTTGGACCCTCGGGCTCCGGCAAGACCACCTTGCTCCGGATCCTGGCCGGGCTCGACACGCAGGATCGGGGCAAAGTGCTGTTCGACGCGCAGGACATGAGCGGGCGCAAGCTGCGCGAGCGGCAGGTCGGCTTCGTGTTTCAGCACTATGCCCTGTTCCGGCACATGACCGTGGCCGACAATGTCGCCTTCGGTCTCAATGTGCGACCGCGCGATCAGCGCCCCGAGAAAGGCGAGATCAAGCGCCGGGTCGATGAACTGCTGCATCTGGTGCAGTTGGAAAACCTCGGCGACCGCTATCCCAGCCAGCTTTCGGGCGGCCAGCGGCAGCGAGTGGCCCTCGCCCGCGCCCTTGCCATCGAGCCCTCAGTGCTGCTGCTCGACGAACCTTTCGGTGCGCTGGATGCCAAGGTACGCAAGGATCTGCGCCGCTGGCTGCGGCGGCTGCACGACACCATGCAGTTGACCAGCGTCTTCGTGACCCACGACCAGGAAGAAGCGCTCGAGCTTGCCGACAAGGTGGTGGTGATGAATCACGGCCGCATCGAACAGGTGGGCACGCCGGAAGAGGTCTATCACCGGCCCGGCACCGCCTTCGTATATGAGTTCCTCGGCGGCGCCAACCGTGTCCCCTGCGACATCAAAAACGGCCGCGTGACCGTGGGTGGGATCGAAGTACCGGCATCGAGCTTGCGGGCCGGCGGGGATGGCGCGGGCATCGCCTATGTGCGGCCGGAAGAAATCATCATCAATGGGCCGGAGATTGCCGGCGTTCCGGCCATCGTGCAGCATGTCTTCCGCGCCAGCGCCCTGCCCCGCGTCGAGGTGACGCTGGCGGACACACCGGTTTCGCTCGACATCACGCTGCCGCCGGAAACGGCCGATGCCATGATTGCCAAGGGCCAGCGCGTCAGCCTCCGGTTTCAAAAGCTCGATGTTCTCCAGGCCTAGGCGCTGACCGCGGATGGCGCTCGATCAACAGGCCCTGCTGCTGGCCGGAATTCTCGCCCTGGCGGGTTGCGGCTCCGGTTTCCTTGCTGGCCTGCTGGGTGTAGGCGGCGGGATCGTCGTAGTGCCGGCGCTGTTCCATGTCCTCGGCGCTTTCGACGTTTCTCTTGATCTGCGCATGCATATTGCCATCGGCACGTCGCTGGGCTCGATCGTGCCGACCTCGATCATTTCCCTCTGGTCGCATCGCCGGCGCGGCGGGGTCGATTGGCCGCTATGGCGACAATGGGCGCCCTGGATCGCCTTGGGCGTGGTGATCGGCTCCGTCCTCGCGAGTTTCGCGCGCGGTGCAACACTTACCGCGATCTTCGCGGTCATGGCCCTGGTGGTGGCGGGTTACCTTGCCTTCGTGCGCAGCGACTATCACATCTCGAAGTCCCTGCCGACAACGCCGCTCCGCCAATTGATCAGCATCGCCATCGGCGGCTTTTCCGCCATGATGGGCATCGGCGGCGGCAGTTTCATGGTGCCGACCCTGACATTGAGCAGCTATCCGATCCGGCGGGCGGTCGGCACCGCTTCGGCGGTCGGCCTGATCATCGCGGTGCCGGGGGCCATCAGCTTCATGGCAACCGGTTGGGGTCTTGATGGCCTGCCGGCGGCGTCGCTCGGCTATGTCAATCTGCTGGCCGTGGCTGCCCTCGTTCCCAGCAGCCTGGTCTTCGCCCCAATCGGCGCCAGGGTCGCACATACCGTTTCCGGCGACATCCTGCGCAAGTTCTTTGCACTCTTCCTCCTCGCCACCTCCATGCGCATGTTCTATTCCCTGACCTGAGGCCAATCTCATGAAGACCTATCGCATCGGTATTGTTGGCCTCGGCGTGATGGGCCGCGAGATGGCCGCAACACTCGACGCACATCCCCGCTTCAGGGTGGTGGCCGGTGTCGATCCAAGGCATCCGGATGTTTCCTTTCCACTGTTCGAAGATGCGGCGACCCTGATCCAGAAAGGGGGAGTTGACGCGATTTACGCGGCAACACCGCCCCGGCATCACGAAGCGATCGTCCGCCTGGCCGTGGAGGCGCGCAAACCGATCCTGTGCGAAAAGCCGCTGGCGCACAGCATCGCTTCGGCACGCGCCTGCCGCGATCTGGTCTACGCCGCTGGCTTGCCCGCGGCGGTCAACTTCTCCTTCGCCGCCCGCGACGTGGCAGTTCGCCTCCACCGAGTGGTGGCCAGCGGCGCCCTCGGTGCGGTCCGGGACGTCAACCTGCGGGTCCGTTTCGGGACCTGGCCGCGCCAATGGCAGTCGGGCGCCGGTGCCTGGCTGGCAGGGCCGGAGGAAGGCGGCTTCACCCGCGAGGTGATCTCGCATTTCGTGTTCCTCGCCAATCGCTTGTTGGGGCCGGGTCAGTTGCGAGCCGCAACGGTAGAACGCGGCGACGCCGGCACCGAAACGAAGCTCACGGCGGAGATCCGGCACGGCAACATCGCCTTTACCATCGATGCCGGCATCGGCGGCACACGCGACGACGACAACCGCTTTCTGGTACGGGGCGACAAGGGCGAGATCGCGCTGGTCGACTGGAGCCACCTCGACTACGCTGGCGACGCCGGCCCGGTCCTCCCGGATTCGGCGCCGCTCGATGCGCTGGCGGACCTCCTCGACGGCAAGCCGCATGGGCTCGCCAGTTTCGACGAGGGTCTAGCGGTGGTGGAACTGGTCGAGCGGATGTTGAACGCCACGGCATAGGGAAGAGTTCGCATGACTTTCGATTTCAAGGATCGCCGCATCATTGTCACCGGCGGCAGCCGCGGCATCGGCCGTGCCATTGCCACGGGCTTTTCCCGGGCCGGGGCCGCCGTCTCGATCTGCGCGCGCGGCGCAGGCACTTTGGAAGAAACGCGGCGCGAACTGGCGGCCATCGGCGGCAAGGTTCACGCCGCCACCTGCGACCTTGCCAACGGTGGGGCGGTCACGGGCTATATCGCCGACGCGGCAGCCGCCCTGGGGGGAATCGATGTCCTGGTCAGCAACGCGTCCGGAATCGACGCCAGCGACGATCCCTGGGCCGACTGTTTCAATGTCGATGTGATGGCGGCTGTACGCAGTGCCGCGGCGGCGGAGGGTTTCCTCGCAGCATCCGGCAGCGGCGCCATCATCAATATCTCCTCGATCTCCGCCATGATTCCCTCGGCGACGCAGCCGGCCTATGCCGCAGCGAAGGCAGCGCTCATCCAGTTCACGACCTCGGAGGCCGTGCGCCTTGCGCCGAAGAAGGTCCGGGTCAATTGCGTGGCGCCCGGATCGATCGACTTTCCCGGCGGATTCTGGGATCGCTGTCGGGTGGAGAGCCCCGAGATCTATGCCGAAGTACGCGACGAGATCCCCTTCGGCCGTTATGGTCGCCCGGAGGAAATCGCCAACGCAGTCCTGTTCCTGGCCTCGCCCCTCGCCAGTTGGGTCACAGGCCAGACCCTGGTGGTCGATGGCGGCCAGGTGCTGCGCCCCTGATCCTATCTCCCCACTGACACCATTCTGGCAGTTGCGCGCACTGTTTACGGGAGGGCGAGGCCTCCAGTAGGATTGCCATCACAATGGACGAGATGGACCCGGAGAGCGACATGACCAGGGACAACAGCGAAGCGCTCATCGTCATCGACGTGCAGAACGACTTCTGCCCCGGCGGTGCCCTGGCGGTGGCCGGTGGCGACGAGATCGTTCCGCTGGTCAACCGGCTGATCCAGTCCCATGCCCATGTTATCCTGACCCAGGACTGGCATCCGGCGGGTCATACCAGCTTTGCCAGCGCCCATGCCGGAAAGGCGCCGTTCGAGAGCATCGAGCTTCCCTATGGGAGCCAAACCCTGTGGCCGGATCATTGCGTGCAGGGCAGCAAGGGATCGGAGTTCCATCCGGCGCTCGCCTGGACCAAGGCAGAGCTGGTGATCCGCAAGGGTTTCCGCCCGGCGATCGATTCCTATTCCGCCTTCTTCGAGAACGATCACACGACACCCACCGGCCTTGCCGGCTATCTGCGCGAGCGCGGCCTTACCCGCCTTACCCTGGTCGGTCTTGCCACCGATTACTGCGTCGCCTATTCGGCCCTCGATGCGCGCAAGCTCGGCTTTGACACCCGCGTGCAGATGGGCGCCTGCCGCGCCATCGATCTCGGCGGCTCGCTGGCCGCGATGAGCGAGCGGATGCGCGCAGCGGACGTAGTCCTCGCCTGAGGCCTTCTACTCTAGCCGAACTACCGCGCCGTCGCGCTACCTGGTGGCACGGATGCCGACCCCGACATAGTGGTGCAGCAACCCGGGATCCTCGCGCAGGGCCGCCGGCGCCACCACTTCGGCGGAACGGCCATTCTCGATGAAGGCGATACGGTCCGCGACATGGAGTGCTGATTCCACCCGCTGCTCTACCAGGATGGTGGCGACACCCATCTCGCGCAGCCGCGTCACGATTTCCAGGATCTTGGCGATCATGGTCGGCATCAGGCCCTCGGTGGGTTCGTCCAGCAGAAGGATTCGGGGCTCGAGGCAAAGGGCGCGAGCGGTGGCCAGCATCTGCTGCTCGCCACCGCTCAGGGTGCCGGCACGCTGATCGAGGCGCTCCCTCAGGATCGGGAACAACTCGAGCACATGCGCCAATGTCGCCGCGCCGCGCTTGCGCGTCATCAGGCCGATCTGCAGGTTCTCGGCCACGGTGAGTTCCGAGAACAGGCGGCGACCTTGAGGCACATAGCCGATTCCCTGCTTCGGTACGTCATGCGCGGGAAGTTCGGTAAGGTCGGTGCCGTCCAGCAAAATGTGGCCGCTGCGCGGCTTGATGATGCCCATGATAGACTTCAGTGCCGTGGTCTTGCCGGCACCGTTGCGGCCCAGCAGGCAGAGCACCTCTCCCGCCCTCAATTCGAGCGAAAAGCCGCGCAGCACCTGCACGTTGCCATAAAAGCAATCGATGTGATCCACCTTCAGCATCAATTCCCCAGATAGGCGCACTGCACCTCGGCATTGGCCATGATCTCGTCCGGCGTACCTTCGGCCAGCAGCGTGCCATTGTTCATCACCGTGATGCGGTCGGCCAAGGCCATCACCACATCCATGTTGTGCTCGATCAGCAGGATCGTGGCGTCGAGTGAGATGATCCGCACAAGCGCACAGAAATCAGCGATCTCCTGCTCCGACAGGCCCTGGGTCGGTTCGTCGAGTATCAGCAGCTTGGGTTTCAGTGCCAGGCCCATCGCGACTTCAAGGAGGCGCTGGTGGCCATAGGCGAGTTCGCCCGCCACCTCGTCGGCACGAAGGCCGAGGCCAACCCGGTCGAGCGCCGCTTTCACCTCCTCCGCCACAAGATCGGAATCGATGTGCCGCCAGATCGGCCTGTCGCGGGTAAGGGCGCGCTGCACGGACAGGGCAACGTTCTCGCCCAATGTGAGATTGCGGAACACGCTGGTGATCTGGAACGTATAGACAATGCCGCGCAGCACCCGTTCCCAGGGCTTGAGATCGGTAATGTCGTCGCCCTCGAAGACGATCGAGCCGGAAGATGGCGGTACACGGCCGGAGATCAGGCTGACCAGGGTGGTCTTGCCGGCACCATTGGGGCCGATGATGGCGCGGATTTCGCCCGGCACCAGCGCCAGATCGACATTCGCGACCGCCGCCAGGCCCCCGAAGCTGCGCGACAGCGCGCTGGTGGCAAGGAACGTCACGGCATCCACCTCGCATAGCGGGCGCGCAGGGTCCCGGCGATGCCCTTGGGGAAGAACAGTACCAGCAGCACGAGCACGGCGCCCACGACGATGAGGTAGCTCGACATGACCTCGCTGGTCTTGTCGATCAGATAGAACATCAGCAGGGTGCCGATGAGCGGGCCGACCACGGTGCCCACCCCGCCCAGCAGCACCCAGAGCAGCGGCAGGATCGAATACTGGATGCCGGCGAAGGTCGAGCCCATATAGGCAAAGAGCAGCACATAGGCGGCCCCCGCCGCGCCCGACAGCAGCCCCGAGAGCGACAGCGCCAGCAGTTTGTAGTCGCGGGCGTTGTAGCCCAGCATCCGGGTACGTTCCTCGTTTTCGCGAATCGCCACCATCACCCGGCCGACCGGCGAGCGCACCAGCATCAGGCAGACGATCAACCCACCCACGAACAGCGCCAGCGCCATGTTGTAGCGCGTCACCGGTTCGGCGAGGTCGAAGTCGAGGCCGAAAAAGGCGAAACGCCGCGCCTCCGGTGCCAGAACCAGCCCCTCGTCGCCGCGCGTGATGCTGTTGAAATAGAGGGTCGCCAGATAGAAGGCCTGGGCGAACATCATGGTGACGATCATGAAGGCGACGCCGGTGGTGCGCAGGGCAATCAACCCGACCGCGATCGCGAAAACCAGCGCAGCGGCGCTGCCCAGCAGAAATCCCAACACCGGATGCAGGTCGAAGTAATAGATGGAAAGGCCAGCGCCATAGAGTCCGGCGGCGAAGAACATGGCATGGCCGAGGCTGAGGAGGCCGGTATAGCCAACCAGCAGATTGTAGCCCATGGCATAGGTCGCCAGCACCAGGATGCGCGCGACATTGGTGTGATGATAGTCGGGCAGCACGAACTGGAGCAAGAACAGCACCGCGATCAGGCCGAGATGCAGCCCCCAGATGCGGCGATCGGCGAGGCGCAGCCTCATCGCGATCGTCCCCCGAAGAGCCCGTTCGGCCGAAACACCAGCACCAGCGCCACGGCAAGGGTGGCGATGATCTTGGCCAGGGTGGGAGAGAAGAAAACCGAGATGATGCCATCGCTGATGCCAATGATGAAAGCGGCAAGGATGGTTCCCTTGAGCGAATCGAGGCCGCCGATGATCACCACGATGAAGGAGAGCAGCAGGGGATCAAGCCCCATCAGATAATGCGCCTGCTGCAGCGGCACGATGAGAACGCCGGCCAGTGCCGCCAGCATGGCGCCGAGGGCGAAGACCGCGGCATAGACCAGCTTCACCGGCACGCCGAACGCCTGCGCCGTCTCGCGGTCGAACTGCGTCGCGCGCATGATCAGACCAAATTTGGTCCGCGTGACGCCATACCAGGCAGCAAGGAGCAGCAGGGCGGCCGCGCCGATGGCGATAAACTTGTAGCCGGAATAGCCGAACCAGGGGAACTGTACCCGGAAACTGATCGGCGCCACCACCGGCCGGGCATCCGGACCGTAGATCGTGAGCACCGCCTGCTGCAGGATGTAGAGCAGGCCGATGGTGGCAACGATGGTGGCTTCCGGCTCGTAGTTGAGGCGCCGCAATACCAGGGCATCGGCCATCACCGCGATCATGCCGACCACCAGCGGCGCGCCGACGATTGCCAGCATGAAGCCCCAGAACGGCATTTCCGGCAGCAGCGAGGTCAAGAACCAGGCCAGCACCGCGCCCAGCATGAAGAACTCGCCATGCGCCACATTGACGATGCGCATGACGCCGAACACCAGCGACAGACCGAGCGCCGTGACCGCCAGCACGAAGGCGGCCACGGTCCCTTCGAGCAGGGCGAGCAGAAGATGTGGTCCCAGGTCCAAGGCGCGTATCCAGCAGACGGGTGCGGCGGATGAACCGGACGGTGCTGAAGCGACCGCCCGGTCCTATCTCAAGGTGGGAACGCTACAGCGATTGCTTGGTGTAATCGGTGTCGTTCTCGTATTGCCCGTCTTCGATCGAGGTCTGGTGGACGACGCTGAGTTTCTGACCCTCGACCTTGGAAATGAACTGATGGCCGTAGCATTGATGCCGCTTGCCGTCGAACAGTTTGTCGCCCTGCGGGTGCTCGTTGCTGGCCGAAAAGCCGGTCATGGCCTCGGTCGCCTCGATCAGCCTGGCCTTGTCGGCCGGGCCCTGATACCCGCTGGCCTCGATGGCCTGCTTGATGACGTAGAGCGTTTCCCAGCAACCGAACATGTGGGAATAGGTCGAGATGTCCTTCGGATCGGAAACGCTGGCGCCATTGGCATCGACGCCGACCTTTTCGCGGTAAAACTTGTCGAACGCGGTCTGGTTGGGGCCGGCATAGCGCGGGTTGGCCTCCCAGAAATAGGTCCCTTCGAGGAATTCGAGGCCCGGGCTCGCGAGGTCGACGGCCTCCAGAGAATCAACGAAGCCGAAGATCTGCGGCCGGTTGGAGCCGTAATGCTCGCCCATTTCCTTGACAAATGTGAGAACGCCGGGGCCGACCATGACGTGATAGATCACCTCGGTATCCGAGGGAATCTGCGGGAAATACTTGGTATAGGAGGATTCCGTGGGCGGGATCGGCAGCAATGCGGCGATGGAGCCGCCCTGGGCCGCGATCGCTGCCGAGAAGTAGTCGCGATGGTCGTGGCCGAAGGCGTAGTCCGGAAAGATCATGGTGACCTTCTTGCCAAGATTGCCGGCGATCCAAGGCGCCATCGAGCTTACCTGCGAACGCACATCAGTGATGCCCGGCTGGAAGACGTAGCGATTGAGCGAGCCGGAGGCGACATGATAGCCCTCGCTCACCACGAAATAGGGCATCTTCAATTCGCCCGCGCGCGGCGCCGCGCCGATCACGACATGGGAAAAGAGTGTGCCGAAAACGAGATCGACCTGGTGCTGGCTGGCAAATTTCTCGACCACCTCGGCGCCGCGTTTGGGATCGGTGCCGTCATCCTCGCTCACCAGTTCGATCGGGCGACCGGAGATTCCGCCTTGCTCGTTGATCAGTTTCACCGCCGCCTGAGTGGTACGATCATACCATCGGCCGTATGCGGCGCCGATGCCGGTGCTGTGAACCTGAAAACCCAGCTTGATCGGGGCGCTCGACTGCGCTTGGACATAACGCACGAAGCCCGGCGCCAAGGTAAGTGCGCTTGCGGCCCCGGCCGCAGCACCCATTTTCTTGATGGCAGAACGGCGGGTGATCAGGTTTTTCTTGCCGCCGATGGTCGGTGTTTTCGGATTCATTGCACTACTCCCTGTCGTGAGTGGACGTCAGAATCACTCGGCCTCGAACTGGTCCAATCTGCTCGGTCTTGTGACGACCGTTTGCATACAAATAAAACACGGGAACCGGCAAAACTCAAGATGGCCGGGCACAAGCTGTCAACCGGCCGTCGGCGTCGCCATCAGCCAGAGGCCGAACAGGGTGTAGAGCACCATCAGGACAGCCAGCGGAATCTGGCCGAGATAGGCGGCACGCGGAGCAACTTCTGCGGCGCGACCGCTGAGCAGATGCGCCGCCGCCACGGCAATAACGTGCCCGAGGATGATGGCACCGGCTTGTGCGTTCCAGATCATTACCACTGAATGATAGTCGTTGAGAAACGAGGTGGTGACGTAGAAGCGACCGAGGCCAAGGAGGTCGGCACCGTTGGCGAGCGGGTCGCTCGTCACCCGCAATCCGTATTGCAGGTCGACCAACAGGATCGTCAGGTAATGGGCGAAGTGATAGGCGAGTGCAATGGGTATGATGCTGGTAACGAAGAGCCCGGCGGCCCGACGGGTGCCAAGAGCCGGGTTGACGGCGCGCCCCAATGCCATCGCCAAGAAATAGGCACCGGCAAGTGCCAGCCACATCGCCACCAGGCCAATTGAATTCTGCCACAGCACCGCGCTGCGGCCGGGGAATTCCAGCGGATTGATGCCGCCGAGATCGAGCCACCAGAAACTGCGCGACAGGCCGTCGAAGGACACCGAGGCCAGTGTCAGCAGGAGAAAGAGGACGCCGCTGACCGGCAGCGGCGTGATGTCGAGCAGACGCGCGCCGGGAGGGCCAAGGGTGAGGGAATAGCGTCGGCCCGTTTCGCGCCGCGCCCGCAGTGGCGACAGCTGGGCGATGAAGCCCAGGAAGACCGAGAAGGCCTCAGCCCGGCCCAACCAGGCCCTGGCCCCGAAAAGTAGCATGCCGATCTGCGTCACCAGTAAATAGCCGATGACCGCGCGGGCGAGGCGCGCCGGATCATCGGGGGCAAGATCAACCAGTTCGAACCAGGCAAAGCAGAGGAAAAAGAGTGTCGCCGGCCAGTAGCCGAGCCAGTCCGGATAGTCGAGCAGCGGCAGCTTGCCGCGACGCCCGGCAATGAGGAGCAGTGCCCGGTGCGGTGCCAGAAAGGGATTGCCCCAGCGCCACAGATTTCCCAGCAGTGCCTGGAGAAAGGTGAACCCTACCCACCACAGGGACCAGACATAGACCGGCAGCGGATTGGCACGCGGATCGCGGCTGCCGAGAAAGCCGAGGGCGACCAGGGCGGCGAGGAACAGGAAGGCAGCGGCACTGGTCCAGACCCGCTTCGGCAGATGGACCGAGCCAATCGACCAGCGGCGAATGACAGCCTGATCCAGCCAGATGCGCGGCACGAAATAAATGAGACCGAAGGTGATCGCGACGGCGAGAGTCCCGCCCACCAGGTAGTAGCCCGTTGGCAGCAGCAGGACGAAGGCCATTTCGGAAGTATGCGCGACGGCCGGGAAGGTGCCGGCCGCGAGCAGGGCAAGGCCAAGGATCAGGCGGCGAAATTGCACAATTATCCCTTCTAGCATCCTATCCGCCCCGATGAGAGACGGCATTGTTCCGGGATTCGCCGCGGCGGCGCAAGGAAGTGGCACTCGAACTACGCTCTTGACGGCCCGGGGCTGTCGCAGGAGAATTATTTGCATACAAACGATCTACCTGATGCCACTCTGTCGGGGGATCGCCTGGAAGGCTGCCAACAAGTAGGAGGATTCCAGCCAGCATGTTTCTGCAGCCCGCATCCATTGCCGCGGCGCTCGACTTGATGACCCAGCATGGCGGTCGTCTGCTGGCTGGCGGCACGGATTTCTTCCCCGCCCTGGGGCAGCAGGTACCGGTTCAGCCGGTGATCGACATCTCGCGCCTTGCCGAGCTGCGCGGCATCACCCTCGATGACTCCGGCTATCGCATCGGCGCCGCCGCGCGCTGGAGCGAGATCGTGGCACATCCCCTGCCCCGCTGCTTCGACGGGTTGAAGGCAGCGGCACGGGAAGTAGGCTCCATCCAGATCCAGAATCGCGGCACCATCGGCGGCAATCTCTGCAACGCGTCGCCGGCGGCCGACAGCGTGCCGCCGCTCCTTACCCTGGATGCAAAGGTCGAGCTTGCCTCCCCAGGCGGTGTGCGACAAATCCCGCTGGCCGATTTCATCCTTGGCAATCGCCGCACGGCGCTTAGGCCCAGCGAGATCGTCACCGCAGTGCTGGTGCCGCGCAACGTCGCCCATCATGCCAGCCATTTTTCCAAGCTCGGCGCCCGGCGCTATCTCGTGATCTCGATTGCCATGGTCGCCGTGACCCTTGCCGTCGAGGATGGAAAAATCGCGGACGCGCGGATCGCCATCGGATCCTGCTCGGCGGTCGCCCAGCGTATGCCACGAATCGAACAGGCCCTGATCGGTGCTTTGGCCGATGGCGACCTGGCCGAATGCGTGACGGCGTCGCAGTTCAGCGAGCTCGCCCCCATCGACGACGTGCGTGCAACCGCCGCCTATCGGCGCGATTCCGCCCTCACGCTCACTCGGCGCGCCATCGTCGACTGCCTGCATTCCGCGACATCGGCGCGGGGATGAGGCTCGCCATGTACGACACCATCGCCGGCACCCGCATCATCCTCAACGGCCGCGAGACCGAAATCGCCGCGCCGTCGGAATGGCGCCTCTCAAAAGTGCTGCGCGATGAACTCCGCCTCGAAGGCACCAAGGTCGGATGCGATGCCGGGGATTGCGGCGCCTGTACCGTGCTGCTGGACGGGCAGCCGGTCTGTGCCTGTCTGGTTGCTCTGGGCCAGGTTGCCGGCGCCCGCATCACCACCATCGAGGGGCTGCGGAGCGGCAGCACGGCCGGCGCGCGACTGCAGGCGGCCTTCCTGCGCCACGGCGCCGCGCAATGCGGGATATGCACGCCGGGCATGCTGGTCTCAGCCGCCGCGCTGCTGGAGCGGCAGGCGGCACCCAGCGAAGTCGAGGTGATGGATGCGCTGGGCGGCGTGCTGTGCCGCTGCACCGGCTATCGCAAGATCGTGGCGGCGGTGATGGATGCCGGCCAGGAGGCGGGTCCCGGGGCCAGCCCCGTCGCCGGCGCCGCAGTGGGTGCTCGCATCGAGCGTCTCGACGGCCGCCGCAAGACTGATGGCAGCGATCGCTTCGGTGCCGACGGGCATGAAAGCAAGGCGCTGCTGCTGCGCGCCATTCGCTCGCCCCATCACCATGCACGCTTTGTCTTCGGCGACCTCGCCACCTTCCAGGCGGCGCATCCTGGCATCGAACGCATCCTGACGGCGGCCGATGTGCCGGGAGAGAACCGCTTCGGCGTCATTCCGCCCTTTGCCGACCAGCCGGTCTTTGCCGTCGAGCGCACACGGTTCCGCGGCGAGGCGGTAGCGGCGGTGGTGGGAGAAGCTACGAGCATCGAGGCGCTCGATCTTGCCGCCTTTCCTGTCACTTGGGAGGAACTGCCGGCGCAGCTGTCGCTCGATGCCGCACTCGAGACAGATAGCGAGCCGCTGCACGACACCCGCCCCGGCAACATTCTGGTGCGCGGGCGGGTCACCAAGGGCGATGTCGAGGCGGAAATGGCTGCGGCTGATTGCGTGGTCGAGGGCCGCTTCGAAACCGGTTTCGTCGAGCATGCCTATATCGAACCCGAGGCCGGTATCGCCCGACGCATCGGCGATCGCATCGAGGTGCAGGCCTGCACCCAATCGCCCTATATGGACCGCGACGACGTGGCGAAGATCCTCGGCCTTGCTGCCGACCGGGTCCGCATCATTCCCACCGCCGTGGGCGGCGGATTCGGCAGCAAGCTCGACCTTTCCGTCCAGCCCTTTATCGCGGTCGCAGCCTGGGTGACGGGCAAACCCGTGCGCATGGTCTATTCCCGTAGCGAGTCGATCGCGACCACCACCAAGCGCCATCCCGGCCGCATGTGGGCACGAATCGGCGCTAGCCGCGACGGCAAGCTGGTGGCAATGGATTTCCAGGGCGATTTCAATACCGGCGCCTATGCCTCCTGGGGACCGACGGTCGCCAATCGCGTGCCGGTGCATGCCTCCGGCCCCTACTACCTGCCGCACTACCGCGCCCTTACCCGTGCCGTGCACACCCATGCCGTGCCGGCCGGCGCCTTTCGCGGCTTCGGCGTGCCGCAAGCAACCATCGCCCAGGAACAACTCTACGACATGCTGGCGGAGAAACTGGGCATCGACAAGCTGGACTTCCGCCTGATCAACGCCCTAACCGGCGAGCAGCCGACGGCGACCGGCCAGATTCTGGGTGCGGGAACCGGCATTCGTACCTGTTTCGAGGCACTGAAACCGCATTGGCAGCGAGCACGCGAGGAAGCCGTCATGGCGAATGCGCAGGCGACCGATGGGTCCCGGCGCGGCGTTGGTGTTGCCGGCATGTGGTATGGCTGCGGCAATACCTCCCTACCCAACCCCTCGACCATTCGCCTCGGGCTGAAGTCGGACGGACGGCTCGCCTTGCACCAGGGCGCGGTCGATATCGGCCAGGGATCGAATACGGTGGTGACCCAACTCTGTGCCGACGCGCTGGGTATTTCCATCGCCCAGATCGACCTCGTTTCGGCGGATACCGACCTTACTCCCGATTGCGGCAAGACCTCCGCCTCGCGCCAGACTTTCGTGACCGGCAAGGCCGCGCAAATGGCCGGCGAGGCGCTGCGGCGGCAGATCCTGCGCCAGGCCAATGCCGGTGCCGATGCCGTGCTGGAGTTCGCCGCCGGCGCGATCGTCGTCCGTGACGGCGCGGCGGCGCACAGGATCGACCTTGCCAACCTGACGCGCGACGAACGCGGTTATGTAATGGTGGCGGAGGAAACCTTCGATCCGCCGACCTCACCCCTCGATGCCGACGGCCAGGGCGTTCCCTATGCCGTCTATGGCTTCGGCGCGCATCTGGTGGAACTTGCCGTTGACAGCGAACTCGGCACCGTGCGGCTTCTCAAAATCACCGCTGCCCACGATGTCGGCCGAGCCGTCAACCCAACCCTGGTCGAAGGCCAGATCGAGGGTGGCATCGCCCAGGGGATCGGTCTTGCCCTCATGGAGGAGTTTCACCCCGGGCGCGGCGAAAACCTGCACGACTATCTCATTCCCACCATCGGCGATGTGCCACCGATCGAGAGCATCCTGATCGAGGACCCCTCGCCGGTGGGACCCTTCGGCGCCAAGGGAATCGGCGAGCAGGCTTTAATCCCGACGGCGCCTGCCATCTTCAACGCCATCGCCGATGCTACGGGCGTGCGTATCTACCGTGCCCCGGCCACCCCCGATCGGATCCGCGCGGCAATCCAGGAGGCGCGGCGATGAGTGGCATCCCGGCCAGAACCGATGACGGCAAGATCCGCTGCGACGCCTGTCCGGTCCTTTGTTACATCCGCGAGGGTGCCAGCGGTGCCTGCGATCGCTATGCCAATGTGGCAGGCGAGCTGGTTCGGGTCGACCCGCACATCCTCCTCGGCAAGACACTGGCCGAGGGCCAGGCCGTGGTGCCCTTCGGCGGCGGTCGCGACTGGGACGGGGATCTGCTGCAGGCCGGCAACACCTTCGTGACCGCGATCGGCGCCGGTACAACCTATCCCGACTACAAGCCCGCCCCCTTTATCGTCGCCGCCGAGGTTGAAGGCGTCGACATGGTCACCGTGGTGACCGAGGGAATCTTCAGCTATTGCGGTGTGAAGATAAAGATCGACACCGACCGGCATCTCGGTCCGGAACAGGCGACCGTACGGGCGCAAGGCGAGGCGGTCGGCCATGTGACGACCGGCGAATACGGCTCGCAGATGCTGTCGCTTGGTGGCGTGCATCACCTGACCGGCGGCTCCAAGAAAGAAGGTCGCGTCACCTGCGACACGCTGCTGGAGCTTTGCAATACGCGGCCGGTCGAACTCACCATCGACGGTGGCTCGACCGTGATCGTCGAGGCGGGCAAGGCGCCCGTCGTGAACGGCCAGCCGGAGGAGCGCATGCGCGTGGGCTGCGGTTCCGCCACCATCGGCATGTTCGCCAAGCAATGGCAGGGCAAGGTCGACGAGGTCGTGGTGGTCGACGACCACATCACCGGCGTGCTGTCGGAACACCAAGCGGGAAAGCTCCTTGGCATTCCCGAAACCGGCATCAAGATGCGCGGTCGCCGGTCGACCCCCGGCCGCTATTTCCAGGTGGCTGAGCCCGGTACCGGCTGGGGCGGTACTGACATTTCCGATCCCTTGTCCATTCTGCTGCCATTCGATCCTAAGGTCGCCAAGCCAGGCACGACCATGCTGATGGTCAGCACCACCGGCGAACATGCCGGCTATTACGTGCTCGACGGCGAGTTGAAGCCGGTCGAAACGGAAATGCCGCAACCACTCAGGGATTCGGTCGCGCGCATCAAGGAAAACTGTGAGCCGGCCCTCTCCACCGTATTGTTCATGGGCGGTGCCGGCGGATCCCTGCGCGCGGGAGTGACCGAGAACCCGGTGCGGCTGACGCAATCGGTGAAGGATGCGCTCACCTACGTCACCTGCGGCGGGGCGCCGGCCTATATCTGGCCGGGTGGCGGCATCACGCTCATGGTCGACGTCACCCTGCTGCCGCAGAACGCCTTCGGTTATGTGCCGACGCCGGCCCTGGTGGCGCCGATCGAGTTCACCCTGCGGCTTTCGGATTATGCCCAGCTCGGCGGGCACATGGACCATGTGCGCCGAATCGATGCGCTGGAAACCGACGGCTTGAAGCGACAGCAGGTTTCTCTGCATCGAGAGACACCCTGGCCACTCAGTTTTCATACAAGGAAAGACCGCAAGCATTGAGCGGACGCCAACAGATAGGGATGCTGCCTGACGGGCGCCGCCTGCATCTGCAGGATGGACCCATCGACCTCATCATCGGTGCCGATGGCAGCCGGAATGCGATCGCCGCCGCCTATGACGCCGCCACGGCTCGTTTTGCTACCCTGCTCGACGAACTCTGCGCCGAGTTGCCCTTGCTGCGCCAGCCGACCGGCACCGATGCGCAAAGCGAGACCGGCCGTCGCATGGTGGCGGCAACGTTTCCCTATGCGGCGAACGAGTTCATTACACCGATGGCGGCCGTTGCCGGCGCCGGGGCCGATACGATCCTTGCTGCGATGCTGAAGGTTGCCCCCCTCACGCGTGCCTATGTCAACAATGGCGGCGACATCGCGCTCCATCTCGCCGGTGACGCCAGCTATCGGATCGGCATGATCGCCGATCCCAGGACGGCATCGCTCTGCGGCAACATCACGCTTCGCGCCGGGGACGGCATTCATGGGATTGCCACCAGCGGCCGCCACGGTCGGTCCTTCTCGCTCGGCATCGCCAACGCGGTGACTGTCCTGGCAGCCGACGCCGCTGCCGCAGACGCCGCCGCGACCCTGATCGCCAACCGGGTCGATCTGCCCGGTCACCCGGCAATAACCCGCATCCCGGCCGACACTCTGCAGCCGGGCAGCGACCTTGGCGGGCGCCTTGTCACCCGCGCAGTCGGGCCGCTCTCGCGGGACGACGTCCAGCGGGCCCTGGCCAGTGGCGCCCGTTTCGCGGACCGATTGCTGCAGGACGGCCACATCCTCGGCGCCGCCCTGCATCTTGCCGACGAAACCAGAATGCTGGGCGTGGCGCCCATCAACGCCCTGTCCCTGCCACCTGAACAGAAGGAGTGGCGCAGCCATGCCGCAGGTTGAAATCCGCAAGCGCCTGATTTCGGTCGAGGAGATCTTCCACGAAGGCGGCCCGCGCGCCAACAAGCCGCTGCGGCGCGCAGCCGGGTTGGTTGTGATCCGCAACCCGTTTGCCGGGCGCTATGTCGAACACATCGTCGATTTCATGGACGATCTGAAGCCGATCGGCCTTGCCCTCGCCCAGGACATGGTGAAGGCCCTGGGCGGCGATCGATCCATCGTCCAAGGCTATGGCAAGGGAGCCATTGTCGGCTCGGCTGGCGAGATCGAACACGGGGCCCTCTGGCACGCCCCGGGCGGCTATGCCATGCGCGAGGTGCTGGGTGACAGCAAGGCGATCGTGCCCTCGACCAAGAAGGTCGGTGGGCCGGGCGCGCGTCTCGATGTGCCGGTCACGCATATCAACGCTTCATATGTGCGCAGCCATTTCGACGCCATTGAGGTCGGCATTCCGGACAGCCCGCGCGCCGATGAGATACTACTGGCCTTGGTGATGACCACGGGAGCGCGCATCCACAACCGTGCCGGCGGTCTTGCCGCCGCCGATATCAAGGGAGAGGATGGATTGCGATGAAAGCTGAAATCCGCAAGATCGTGACCTTCGTCGAGGAAACCCATCGCGAGATGGAGAGAGGCATCAACCCGCCGACCCGCCGCGCGGCGGCCGTCGCGGTGATCGCCAATCCCTTCGCCGGGAAGTATGTCGAGGATTTGACGCCGCTAATGGAAATCGGCGAGGAACTGGGCAAGATCCTGGCCGAGAGGGCCGTGGCGGCGCTGGGTATCGACGGGGCCAGGGCCGAAAGTTACGGCAAGGCGGCGGCGGTAGGCGAGAATGGCGAGTTGGAGCATGCCGCCGCCATCCTGCACCCCAAGATGGGGACCCCGGTCCGCAAGGTGCTGGAGAGAGGTGCCGCCCTCATCCCCTCTTCCAAGAAACGCGGCGGACTTGGCTGCGTGCTCGACGTGCCCCTCGGACACAAGGATGCCGCCTATGTGCGCAGCCATTTCGACGGCATGGAGGTGCAGATCAACGATGCGCCCAGGGCGAACGAAATCATGGTGGCGATCGCCGTCACCGATAGCGGCCGCCCCCTGCCCCGGGTGGGTGGCCTGACCAAGAGCGAGATCAAGGGCGAGGACGGGCTGCGCTGATGGCTGTCGCACCCGGCAAGAAGAGTGAACCGACCGTCGCCGGCTACACTCTCGACGACCAGATCGGGTTTATCTTGCGCAAGGTCAGCCAACGCCATACGGCGATCTTTTCCGCCGCCTTCGGCAACGATCTCACCGCGCCGCAATGGGCGACGCTCGCCAAGCTCTATGAGATGGGGCCGACCTCGCAGAACCAGCTCGGACGGTTGATCGCCCTTGATGCCGCCACCATCAAGGGGATTGTCGATCGCCTTTCAGTGCGCGGCTTCACCGAAACCAGTCCCGATCCCGACGATGCGCGGCGTGTGGTGGTGGCACTGACCGACGCCGGCCGCGCCGAAGCGGAACGCGGCTTTGCCCTCGCCCAGCGGATCAGCGACGAGACGCTGGCGCCACTGGATGCCACGCAGCGGGCGCAGCTGATCACATTGCTGAAGGCGATGAGCTGATCCCACCCGGCCCTACCCCCTCAAGGGCCTGGGCACAAACGTGTCGAAACTAACCCAGCTTCCCCTTCGCCAGGTCCGGAATGCGCGTCGCCGGCGGGGTGTTGCGGCTGCGCTGGATGCGGGGAATACCGTCGATCACCACCATGCCGACCCCCGGCAGATCGCCAAGCTGCACGGATTGGAGCAGATCCTTGCCAGCGGAATGCTGCGCCTTGTCGAGGAAGACGAAATCGGCCGCCATGCCCTTCTCGATGAGGCCTGCATTGAGATTGCGCATGCGCGTGGTGTTGCCGGTGGCGAAACAGAAGGCCACCTCCGCCGGGATATCGCCCAGTGACGAGAGCATCGCGACCATGCGCAGAATGCCCAAGGGCTGTACGCCCGAGCCTGCCGGCGCATCGGTGCCGAGGATGACGCGGCGGAGTTCCCCCATTTCCCTGGCCGTGCGGAGCGTATAGAGGGCCGCGCGTTCATTGCCGTTGTGCACGATCTCAAGACCGCGCTGGCAGCCCTCGCAGATGCAACGGATCTGGCTGTCGGGAAGTGCGGTATGACCGCCATTGATATGCCCGACCACGTCGGCGTCCACCTCGAGAACCACATCCTTGTCGATGAGACCCGAGCCCGGAATCGAGGGGCCGCCGGTATGGATGGTCGACTGGATACCGTATTTCCTCGCCCAGCCAACCATCTGCCGTCCCGTCACCCCTTCCTTGACGCCGCCAAGGCCGATCTCGCCCAGGAGCCGCACCCCGGCATCGGCAAGATCCTTGAAATCCTGCTCCGTCATGCCGGGTTCGATCACCGGTGCCCCGCCATGTACCTTCACACCGCCCGGGCGGAAGGCGCCGAAGGCGCGGGCATGGAAGATCGCCATGGCCTTCAAGCCGACGATGTCCTTGGGCCGGCCGGGCATATGCACCTCGCCCGCCGAGATCATGGTGGTCACTCCGCCATGAAGCGATGAATCGATCCAGCCGATCTGGTTCTGGCGCGGCGTCCAGTCGCCGGCCACTGGATGCACATGGCTGTCAATGAGCCCAGGCGCCAAGGTGACACCCTGCGCATCGATCACCGTCGCCGCATCGTCGAGGTCGAGGTCCTTGGCCCTGCCCCATGCGACGATCTTGCCGTTCTCGGCCAGCAGCGCGTCACCGGCGAGGATCGGATTGGCGAGATCGCCGGAGAGGATCATACCGATATTGCGGATGGCCAGCTTGCCGGGGCCGGCCCCGCCGGCCGGTGCGTCATGCGCCATGGAATTCTCCCTGTCTCTTGGCGTCGTGATGCTGTGGATGTTAGTCGAGATGCCGACATTATCCAAGAAATACAAGGGAGAATGGATGAAGTGGTTGGGCTTTGACGTCGTTTCGAATTCGATATATACGATGGCATATAACGCTCAACATGAAGGGATCCCATGCTGCGCCTATCCGTTATCCGGCCGTTCGTCGCCAGCCTCACTGCGCTCGTCGTCCTGGCCGGCGCACCCATCGCCAGGGCCGACGAGGCCTTGGTCGCCGTCGCCGCCAATTTCGCCGAGGCGATCGAGCAGCTGGCGCCGAAATTCGAGGCCTCCACCGGGCACAGGATACTTGCCACCACCGGCTCCACCGGAAAACTCTATGCCCAGATCAAGGAAGGCGCACCTTTCCACATCCTGCTTTCAGCCGATGCCAAGACGCCGGCGAAACTGGCCGCAGAAGGTGCCGGTGACGGCAGCAGCCGGTTCACCTATGCCGTGGGAAAACTCGCCCTCTGGAGCGCCAAGCAGGATCTGATCGGCAGCGACGGCGCCGAGACATTGAGGGCCGGCAGCTTCGCGCATCTCGCCATCGCCAATCCGGAACTGGCCCCCTATGGCATCGCGGCGCAGCAGACGCTTGAATCCCTTGACCTCTGGGCAACGCTGCAACCCAGGATCGTCATGGGCGAGAATATCGGCCAGACCCATTCCATGGTAGCCACGGGCAATGCGGAGCTGGGTTTCGTCGCCCTCTCCGCCGTGCAAAGCCCAACCAAACCGTCGACCGGCTCGGCCTGGATCGTGCCGCAGGAATTGTTCCAGCCGATCAAACAGGATGCGATCCTCACCAATGCCGGCCGGGACAATGAGGCTGCCAGGGCTTTCCTCGACTATCTCAAGACCGATGAGGCCCATGCCGTGATCGAAAGCTTCGGCTATGGCATTGAATGATATTTGGGGGTTGCGCATGAGGCAGCGGCGGCGGATACAATCCGGGCGATGACAATCCCGGATCTCGGCCCGCTCTGGCTCACGCTTCACCTGGCAACCCTCACCACGTTCATTCTGCTGATCGTGGGAACGCCGATTGCCTGGTGGCTCTCGGTAACCAGGTGGCGCATCAAGGCGGTGGTCGAAGCCGTCACCGCCTTGCCCCTGGTCCTGCCGCCCACCGTGCTCGGTTTCTACATGCTGGTCTTCTTCAGTCCGAATTCAACGATCGGCGGGCTGTGGGTCGACATGACCGGGACCCAGCTCACCTTCTCCTTCGTGGGCCTGGTCGTCGCGTCGGTGATCTATTCCCTGCCCTTCACCGTGCAGCCACTGCAGGCAACTTTCGAGACCCTGGGGCGAGCGCCAATGGAAGCGGCGGCAACCCTGCGCGCCGCGCCTTTTGACGCCTTCCTGACCGTGATCGTGCCGCTGGCCGCGCGCGGCTTCCTCACCGCCGTCGTTCTGACCTTCGCCCATACCATTGGCGAGTTCGGTGTCGTGTTGATGGTCGGCGGCAACATCCCGGGCGAAACCAAGGTCATCTCGATCGCCATTTACGAGCATGTCGAAACGATCCGCTATGCCGAGGCCCATGTGCTGGCGGCGGGCTTGCTGGCCTTTTCCTTCATGGTTTTGCTCTTTGTCTATGTGATGAACCGGCGCTTTCCGCTGCATGTCGGTAGCGGTGCATGAGTACCCTCAAATTCGACCTCAAGATTTCGTATCCCGACTTTACGCTCGAGGTCGCGCACGCCATCCCGCTTGAGGGCATCACGGCCCTGTTCGGTCCTTCCGGCTGCGGCAAGAGTACCTTGCTGCGGATTCTTGCCGGCCTTGAGTGCAAGGCCGAAGGACGGATCGAGTTCTCGGGCGAAATCTGGCAGTCGGGCACAGGGCACCAACAGCTTGCGGCACACAAGCGCGGTGCCGGCTATGTGTTCCAGGATGCGCGCCTGTTCCCGCATCTCGATGTGGAGGGCAATCTCAGCTATGCGGAGAGGCGCTCGCGTCATGTCGCAAGCGGCATTGGTCTTGATCAGGTCATCTCCGCGCTTGACCTCGCCCCCCTGCTCGGGCGCCGCGTCACGTCGCTCTCGGGCGGGGAGAGGCAGCGTGTCGCCATCGGCCGCACCCTGCTCACACGACCGCGTCTGCTGCTGATGGACGAGCCCCTGGCCGCCCTCGACTTCAAGCGCAAGGCGGAGATCCTGCCCTATCTCGAGCGCCTGCCGCGGGCATTCGATATTCCCACGATCTATGTCAGCCATGATATCGATGAGGTGGCACGCCTTGCCGACCGCATGATGGTGCTGCGGAATGGGCGGCTGCTGGCCGCAGGCCCGGTCGATGTCGTGCTGGAGAGACTCGACCTGCCGGGCAATGGCGAGCGTTTTGAGCCCGGTGTCGCGCTGACCGCCCGAATTGTAGGACACGATCCGCGCTACCGATTGAGCCAGCTCGATCTCGACGATCAGATCCTGTCCGTGCCGGAACTGGATGCGCCGATTGGGACCAGCCTGCGCCTGCGCATAAAGGCGCGGGACATTTCCATCGCGACGGAGCGGCCGCAGGGCATCAGCATCCGCAACATCCTGACGGCGCGGATCGCGGAGATAGCGGCCCCCGCGGACGCAGCCCAGGCCGATTTGCTGCTCGATATCGGCAGCGGCCGGCACCTCCGTGCCCGCATCACCCGCGCGTCGGTAGTGGAACTCGGCCTGGTGCCGGGCGCGGACATCTTCGCCCTGGTGAAGTCGGTGACGTTCGACGCGCCCGGTTTCGGTGCGCCATAGAAAAGGCCCGCCCCCTTGCGGGTGCGGGCCCTTCCTGTCCGCGCCGACGGCTCAGCCCAGCATCAGCTGGTTCCAGCGCTCCTCATAGGCGCGCGAGTACTTGTTGGCTTCCTCTTCATTGAGGATCACCATGTCCTTGATGTTGTCCTCAGTCATGACCAGGATCTTCCTGGTCTCGGCATCGGCACTGTCGGTGGCGCTACCGAGCACCGGCCCATATGTTTTCAACTCCAGCAGCTTCGCCTGGTTCTCGGCGGCCAGGGCATAGTTCAGCAGTTCGTGCGCCGTCTCCACATGGGGCGAGCCCTTGGGGATGACCCACCAATTGGCCCAGGCGATGCCGTCCTTGTAGGTATAGCCGACCGGGGCGCCTTCCGCCGTGGCGGCGAGCATGCGCCCGCTCCAGGCCGATGACAGGGCCAGTTCGCCGGTGGAGAGAAGCTGCGGCGGCTGCGCCCCGGCGCCCCACCAGACCGAGACATTCGGCTTCAGCTCGGCCACCTTGGCCAATGCCATCTCGACCTTTTCCTCGGTCATCGGGAATACCTCGTCCCGCTTGACGCCAGCGGCCAGCAGGGCCGCTTCATAGTTGTAGTAGAAGTACTTGTAGAGGCCGCGCGGTCCGGGGAACCGTTTCACGTCGTAGAAGTCCGCCCAGGATTGTGGCCCGCCATCGGGAAAGGCATTGCTCGACCAGGCAATGATGGTTGCCCCGGTCGAAGTGGCGATGCCATAGGGCGAGACCCAGCCCGGCTCGAGCGCCGCGGCATTGGGAATTTTCGAGAGATCGAGCTTCTCCAGGAACCCATCTTCGCCGCCCTGCCAGACCGTGCGACCACCGACGTCAACCAGATCCCATTCGACCGCGCCGGCTTCGACCATCGCCTTGATCTTGGCGGTTTCGGTCGGCGAGGTGTTGATGATCTCGATGCCCTTCATCTGGGCGAAGGGATCGGTAAAAGCCGCCTTCTCGGCATCCGACAGCGCGCCGCCCCAGGAAGTGAAGGTAAAGGGTCGCGCCGCAAAGGCCGGCGACATCGCTCCGGCCAGGCCGGTCAAGGCGCCAGCCGCCGCGGCGGTGGCGAGAAATTCACGTCTACGCATGGTCCACTCCCTATTCTGGTTGTTGTCCGTCACTCATCAATCGTTCGGCACGATGCGGGCATTCTCCTGTTGCCAGGACAGCGTGACCTGCGTCCCGCGGCGCAGGCTGCGATTGGTGATCTGCCGGGCCCAGAGCCGGTCGCCGCTGCCGAGCCGGAGATGGAGGGCCGTGAGTTCCCCGAGATAGACGACCTCGTCGATCTCCGCGGCGATCCCGTCGCCGGCATTGATCAGCACATGTTCCGGCCGCAGCAGCAGCGAGGCGTCCTGGCCGGGGGCGATGCCGGACGCTGCCGGTGCCACCACCGTCCATCCCAGCGCTGGCACGTCGACTGTGGCGTCGCTGCCATCGATCGCCGTCACGCGGGCGGGCAGCAAATTGGATTCCCCGATGAAACCAGCTACAAAGGCGTTGACCGGCCGGTCGTAGAGATCGTCGACGCCACCCAACTGTTCGATCCGCCCATCACGCATCACCGCCACCCGGTCGGAGAGTACCAATGCCTCTTCCTGGTCATGGGTGACATAGATCGTGGTGCGACGATGCTCCTCGTGCAGGCGCCGCAACTCCAGCTGCACCGAGCGGCGCAGCTGCTTGTCGAGGGCGCCCAGCGGCTCATCCATCAGCAGCACGTCGGGTTCGATCACGATGGCGCGCGCCAGCGCCACGCGCTGCTGCTGGCCGCCGGACATCTGCTGGATAGCACGGTCGGCATAGCCATCGAGATGGACCAGATGCAATGCCGCCTCGACGCGGCGCTCGACCTCGGCTCGGGACAACCGCCGCACCTTGAGCCCGTAGGCGACATTCTCTCGCACGTTCATGTGCGGAAAGAGGGCGTAGTTCTGGAACACCATGCCGATATTGCGGTGGCGCGCCGGCAGATGCGTCACCTCGCGCGACCCGATGAAAATCTTCCCGGCACTGGGCTCGACATAGCCCGCCAGCAGGTTGAGCAGGGTCGTCTTGCCGGATCCAGACGGACCGAGCAGGGTCAGGAACTCGCCGGGTTCGACCATGAGATCGGTCGGCTTCAGCGCAGCGACGTCGCCATAGCTCTTGGCGGCACCGACAAAGCGCAGGGACTGGCCGACCGTACTCATGGTACCGATTGCTCCGCTTTTTTTGTCAGCATCTGCGCGATCCCGAACAGCAGGACCGCCAGCAGAATGAGAATGACCGCCGCCACCGCGACGACCGGCGTGAATTCGATGCGGATCGCCTCCCACATCTTTACCGGCAGTGTCTTGCTGGCATACCCGGCCATGAACACCGCCACCACCACCTCGTCAAAGGAGGTAATGAAGGCGAAGACGCCGCCGCCGACCAGACCCGGCGTGATGTTGGGCAGGGTCACGGTGTGGAAGATGGTCCAGGGCGATGCGCCGAGCCCGGCCGCGGCCCGCAGCCAGTTTTCGTCGACGGCCCGAAGGGCGATGCCGACATTGATGACGACAAAGGGAAAGGCCAGCATGGCATGACTGAGCCCAAGGCCGATCGGCGTGCCGCTGAGGCCGACATCAAGCGCGCTGCGATAGACGGCGACCGCCGTCACGATCACCGGGACGATCATCGGGGCGAGGAAAAGCCCGGTGATAAGCCGCTGCAACCGCCCCCGGATGCGGCGCAGGCCGATGGCCGAGAGCGTGCCCAGAATGACGGCCACAACGGTCGCAATCACGGCGACATGGGTGCTGTTGACGAGTGCGCTTTGCCATTCCCGATCGAGGAAGAAGGCCTCGTACCAGCGCAGGGAATAGGCATTCGGCGGCAGATAGATGAAACTCGCCTTGTTGAACGAGGCCGGCAGCACCGCCAGGATCGGCAGCACGAGGAAGGCCAGCACCAAGCCAGCGCCACCATGGGCAAGGATACGAAGCGGGAGCGGTAGTCTGCTCATCTGGCGAACATCCCCTTGTCGAGCGGCAGCAACCGCGCCGTGAGGGCAAGAAGCGCCAGCACCACAACCAGCAGTACCAGGGAGCCCGCCGCCGCCAGAGACCAGGCCAGGCGATCGGTGACAAAGCTAGCGATCAGCATCGAAAGCGTGATGGCGTTCGCTCCGCCCAGCAGCGCCGGGGTGATGAAGAAGCCCAGCGAGAGCAGGAAGACAAAGGTGGCGCCGCCCAGCAGCCCGGGCAGGGCCAGCGGGAAATAGATGCGGAAGAAAGTGTCAAGCAGGCCGGCGCCGAGCCCGTCGCTGGCCAGCAGCAGGCGGCGGTCGATTCGGGCCATCGCAGCATAGAGCGGCATGATGGCATAGGGCAGCAGCACATGAACCATGCCGATCATGACCCCGGTATCGTTGAACAGCAGGGCAAGGGGTTGGTTGGTGACGCCGATTCCCTGCAGCAGCCGGTTGATCGGGCCATTGCGCTCGAGCAGAACCATCCAGGAGAAGGTGCGCACCAGAACCGAAATCCAGAACGGGAACAGCACGCCATAGAGGGCCAGCGCGAACCAGATCCCCTTGAGCCGGGTCAAGCCATAGGCGACCGGCCAGGCCAGGAGCACCGTGATGGCGGTGACGGCAACAGCCACGATGAACGTGTTCACCATGACGCGGCGATAGACCTCGCTCTCCGCCAGAATGGCGAACGTCGAGAGCGCCCCTCCTTCATCGGTGAAGGCAAGGGAAAAGAGCCGCGCCAGGGGCAGCACGAACAGCAGCAAGAGGAAGAAAAGGGCCGGTGCCAACAGGCAGACTGTGTGCAGTCTCTGCCGTGACATCCGTTAACGGCACCTTCTGATCGTCGCCATCGTCACTCTCTTCAATACCAGCCGCTATAGATATCGAGACCGCGCTTGCGGATCTGGCCACCCACCACTACACGCTGAATCTCGGAGGTGCCCTCCCAGATGCGATCGACACGGATATCGCGATAGAGGCGCTCGACCGGATTCTCACGCATGTAACCGCGCCCGCCCAGCACCTGCAGCGCCTTGTCGATCACCCGCCCGGCCATTTCAGAGCAATGGAGCTTGAGGGCGCTGGCATGGGCGTGGATGGTCTTGCGGTCCAGGCCGCGGTCGATCTCCCAGGCCACACGGTAGAGCATGGACTTGGCGGCAAAGATTTCCACCGCCATGTCGGCCAGCATGAACTCGACGCCCTGGAAATCGCGGATCGGCCGCTCGAACTGATGCCGCGTCGTGGCGTAGTCATTGGCGATTTCGGCAGCGCGGATCGCCGCGCCCAGCGTGTGCGAGGAGATCTGCAGCCGCGCCTCGACGAACCAATCCTTGGTGAGTTCCAGACCCTGGCCGACGGCACCCAGCATGCGATCGGCCGGCACCGCCGCTTCCTCGAAGCGCAGCTCCGCATGGTCGAAGGCAAAGTTGTGCATGAATTTGGGAGAACGCAGATGCACCATATTCGCGACCGGCTTGTCGACCAAGAACAGCGTGGGCTTGTCCGGATCGTCGTCAACATGGGCATGGACAATGATGAAATCGGAGGCGTTGTAGGATGTGACGAACCACTTCTCGCCGGTAAGCAGCCACTGATCGCCCTTGCGGATCGCCTTGGTCTTGACTCGCCTGGGGTCGGACCCGGCCTCCGCTTCGGTGATGGCAAAGCAGCCGCGCCGCTCACCCTGGATCGATGGGCGGAGATAGGCGTCGATCTGTGCCGGCGTACCGGATTTGAGGCTGACGGGTGCTCGCCAGACACAACTCCAGAGGCCGTTTGTGACGCGGCCCAATTGTTCCTCGATCGCCACCTGTTCGACCATGGTAAGACCGAGGCCGCCATGCTCCTTGGCGTGATTGATGCCGGCGAGGCCCCAATCCCGCACCGCCTGCCGAACGGCGGCGCGCCGTTCCATCGGCAATTCGCCATGCTCGTCCGTAATGCTCTCCAAGGGCAGAAGGACCTGGTCGCAAAAGGCCCGCCCCTTGGCCGCCAGTTCCTTCTCGCGGGGGCTGAATTCCAGATCCATCCTCGAACACCCGTTTGATTGCCAATGGGCGTGACTCTAACAGGCGCGACCGTGGGTCGAGGCGCCACAATAATCAGCAGGGCATGATCTGAGATCATGAGGGTTAGACCCAAGCTCTACTGCTTCTGGTAGAGATCCAGCCTATTCACTCAAGATTTTGTCGCGTAATTCCTGCATTTCCGCGAGGAGCCAATCCCGCACCAAGATTGCCGGGTTGCGCAGGGGCCGCCGGTTGCTTGCCACCAGGTAATAATGGTCGCCTGTAAGCAGTACCTCCGGCGCCGCCGGAACCAATTCCTTTTGTGCCAGTTCGTGGGCCACCACATGCCACCAGCCGAGCGCCACTCCGCGCCCGCTGATCGCCGCTTGGATCACCAGGGAATAGTCGGAAAACGTCAGGCTGCGGCTGCCGGCCGGTGACGGATAGTCGAACTCGGCGAGATAGCGCGTCCAGGGAATCCGGGTCGAGCCCGAGAGGTGGACCAGGGTGTGGCGACCAAGATCGGTACCATGAACCAATGGCCCATGATCGGCGAGATAAGCGGGACTGCACACCGGCAGGACCTTCTCGGCCATCAGCGGCCAGCTCTCGTGATCGGCATCGCGCGGAAAATTGTAACGGATGGCAAAATCGACATCCTCGACCGGTCCGGTCGGCTCTCCGCGCACCAATTGAAAGCGCAGATCGATTTCCGGGTAAAGTGCCTGGAAGCGGTCGAGCCGCGGCATGAACCAGTGCATGGCGAAGGCCGAGGACAGGGACAGCGTCACCGTGCCGGCATCGCCATGGCGCGCCCGGATCGCCTCGATCGCCATCTCGATGTGCTGGAAGCTGCCGGTCACTGCATGATAGAGCTGGCGCCCGTCATCGGTAAGCTCGATCCCCGTCGCCGTTCGGAGGAAGAGCTTGGCATCGATATGCGCCTCCAGCCGACCGATCATGCGACTGACCGCCGATTGGGTGACGTTGAGTTCCACGGCCGCGCGGGTGAAGCTCAGGAATCGCGCCGCCGCCTCGAATACGAAAATGGCGTTGGCGGAGGGCAAGGATCGACGCAGCGAGGTCATCGGTACCAGGCAGCCTTTCCGGGTGGCCGGGAACAGGGTTGATCGGAATATCGGACTGCCACGCTAACCTCACGACGCCGCCGGTACAAGACGCCGCAGATTTCGGCTATTTCTTGAGAGCGACGAAGACTCCATCCCAATCGGCGCTCGGTGCATCGACCAGGAAATTCTCGATGCGGTCCCGATAAAGGTCGTAGAGCGGCGCGAGGCTCGGCCAGAGATGGGCGCAGGCCTCGATGTGCTGCAGGCATTCCTGCCATTGCCGTTCGCGATAAGCCTGCAGCAGGGCCTCGTGTCGCCAGGCCAGGTCGCGGAACGCACCACTTTGCGCTACTTGCGGCGTGCCCAGCAGCGCATAGATGCGGACCGGCTCGCTCTTTCCCTTGACGATGATGCGGTCGATCTCCAGGGCGGCGAAATCTCTGGCCTGGGCATAGGTCGACTCGCTAATGACGATGTCGACGCCATAGTTGCTGGATTGGGATTCGATGCGCGCGGCGACGTTGACCGCATCGCCCAATACCGAATAGTCGAAGCGCAGGCGCGAGCCCATGTTGCCGACGACGCATTCGCCGGAATTGATGCCGATCCCCATATGAATCGCCGTGATACCGATCCGCGGGCTGTTGGGGCGCCAGGCCCGCGCCCGTCGCTCGGCGGTGGCGATCTCGGCCACGGTCATGCGCTGCATGAGTTCGATCCGCACCTCTTCCGCCGCGGCAAGGCCATCTCGCGCCGCCAGTGTGAGCCACTGCAGCGCCATCACTTCGTCCCGCGGTACCCCCTCGCCCCGCGCCAGGCGTTCACCCAGATTGCGCTGGGCCAGGGAATAGCCTTGTTCCGCCGCCGCCGAGAACCAGCGCACAGCCTCATCGGCGCTGCGCTGCCCCACCAGACCGTCGCGATAGGCCTTGCCTAGCGCATATTGCGCATAGGCGTGGCCTTCGCTGGCACTGCCACGCAGGGTCGCAGCGATCTGCAGGCGTTCGTCCTGCTCCTTGTCGTCGAGTTCCTTCAGCCTGCGATAGGTGCGGGGTAGATTCTCGGGTTCCTGCGTGTGGCGCGCTTCCTGTGCCAGTTCCGCATTGAGCCGGTCGAGCGCCTCGAACATGGCAAGTGCCGCTGCGCAGGCATTGCGGGCGTGATCCGGATCGTCCAGCGGAGCATTCCAGAAAGCCATGATGCAATCGCCGATATATTTGTCGATGGTACCCTGGTGCTGCATGACCTCTTCGCTGAGGGGCGTCAGGAAGCGGTTGATGAGCGTGGTAAGGCCCTGCGGATTGCCCTTGAATCGCTCCGAAATCTGGGTGAAGCCGCGGATATCGCAGAACAGGATGGTCATGTCCTTGGTCTCGCCACCCAACTCCAATCTCGCCGCATCCTTGGCGAGACGCTGCACGAGCACAGGCGAGACATAGCGACCGAAGGCATCGCTCACCTGCCGCCGCTGGCGCTCGGAGAGGTAGTGATTGACGTAAACCTGCGTGGTGTAGAGCAGGATGGTGGCAATAGCCGGATAGACTGCATCGAACAACAGGCCGTGGCGACGGTAGGCATACCAGGATGCCCCGCCAAGCAATGCCAGCAGCCCGAGCAGCAAAAACGCGGTCCAGCGCGCTCTGAGCCAGATCATCACCACGAGCAGGAACAGCCCGATCGCCAGAACGACGCCAAGTTCGGCTGCATCGGCATAGGGTGCCCGCGTGAGGTAATCGTTGGTAAGGATCGAACCCAGAATTTGCCAGTGAACTTCGACTCCGGGGACGGCGCCGAAGGGTGACACGGCGATATCGCCGAGACCGGCTGCAGAAGTGCCGACCAATGCAATGCGGCCGGCCAGCCTTTCTGGTGGCACAGAACCATCAAGAACGTCGGCCGCCGACACGTAAATCGACGGGTCGCGCCGCTGATAGTGGACCCAGAGATACCCATGAATATCCGTGGGGATGCGAGCCTTTCCAACCGAGACATGTTGAATGTTGTTCGACGTCGCTCGAATGGCGAAGCTCGGCTCGCCGGTGGCAACACGCAGGGCATCGATCGACAGTGCGGGATAGATCCGGTCACCGATACAGACGATTGCCGGCACGCGCCGCACGACGCCATCCCAATCCGGCTCGAGGCTGAAGTCTCCGCGCCCACTGGCGGCGGCATCCAGCTCAGGCAGATTGCCGATGACACCCTGATATTTCTTTTCTACTAGGCTGCATGGATCGCCACCCTTTGCGATCGGTGTTTCAATCGGCAGGTCGGACTCTGCCACCTCACGATCCGACACCGTCATGCCAAGGACAACACGACTCTTGCGTAGACTATCGGCGAACCGCGTATCGTTTGACGGCTGGGCGAGAAGTTCAGCCCGCGTCGCGGGTGAAAGTTCGCTGCCGGCAGCGTCGACCAGCCATTGCGGAGACGTCCTGTCCGCCTCCGGAAAGGTCACGTCGAACGCGATTGTGGCCGTCCCTGCCGCCGTGAGATTGTCCACGAGAGTGGCCAGAATGGTACGCGGCCATGGCCATTGACCGACCTTGCGCAGACTATCTTCGTCGATGTCGACGATTACCAACGGAACGGCACTGCTATCCCGTGGTGCCATCTGTTGAAAGATATCAAACTGCAGAAAGCGCAGCTTTTCAACCACCGCCGGATCGACAAAGCGCAGGCCGAGCAGGGCCATCAGCAACAGTCCCACGAGCCAGTGACCCCGCAGGAAGAATCGCGCCAAGCTATGGCGCTGCGATGCCGATCCTTCCGCCACGCCGATCCTAGCTTTCCCGCAGGCTGTCGTAGCGCAGCCGCATCACGGGTTTCAGCAGGAATTCGAGCACCGTGCGATTGCCAGTGCGGATGTCGACAATGGCCGTCATCCCGGGGCGGATCGGAAACTCACCCGGCTCGTCGCCCAAATAGGTGCGGTCGGGGGTTACCATCACCTGGAAATAGGTGTTGCCCTCGTCGTCGGCAACCGAGTCCGCACCGATATAGCTGAGCGTTCCGGAGAGCGTGCCGAAGCGAACGAAGTCGTAGGCGCTGACTTTGATGCGAACTGGTTGGCCCAGTTCGACGATACCGCTGTCCTCGGGTCGCAGCCGCGCCTCAATGACGACATTGTCGTTGACCGGCACGATCTCCATGATCGGATCGCCGGGGCCGATGACGCCGCCGATGGTGTGATAGCGCAGGTTCTTGACGATGCCGTCCACGGGGGCGCGGATAGTCTTGCGCGAGGCCTGGCTGTCGGCCTTGGTGAACATCTCGGTGGTGGCGGAGATTTCCTGCTCGACCCGGCCGAGTTCCTCGAAGGAATTGCGGTCAAACTTTAGCTTTTCGTCGTTGAGATTGGCCTGAGCCTCGTCAAGTGCCGCGCGCGCCTTAGGGATGGAGGAGCGCAAGGCGCTGATCTTGCCTTCGAGCAGCTTGGCTTCGCGCTCGCGGGCGAGATGCTCCATCTTGGAGGTGAGGCCATCGCGCAGGAGATCCGCCGACATGGCGAGGTTCTGGTTCGACATCTGGAAGTCGGTGGCGGTGGCGTTATAGGTCGCCTGCAGTTCGCTCACTGCCAGTTCCTGCTGGCGCACCCGCTGTTGGGCGGATTCTATGCGGTTGTTGAGTTCGGTTTGGCGGGCGTTGTAAGCGGACTCCTCGGCAGCGGCCAGATCCGGGCGGCGCGCCACCAGATCCGGCGGCAAGGCGAGCGGCGTGCCGCTCGATTCCGCCATCAACCGCGCCCGCGCCAAAGCGAGGCTGTCGAGGCGGGCCTGCAATTCCTCACGGTTAGCGCTACCGAGGCCAAGTTCAACCTCAACCAATTCGGTCCCGGCGGTCACCAGCTGACCATCGCTGACGAGGATGGCGGCGATGGCGCCACCTTCCAGATGCTGAATCACCTTCACCTTGTCGGAGGGGGCCACTTCTCCTTCGGCCACCGAAAACTGGTCGAATCGCGCAACCGCGGCCCAGGCAAAGAAAGCGCAGATCAGCGCAATGCTGGTCACCGCCAGCACCACCCATCCGGAAGAGCGGGTCTCCTGGCGGAGCGCATCGAGGGACTCGATCTTCCGGGTTTGGCTCATGTACCGACCTGTCGGACATGGCTGCCCATGAGGCGCGGGAGAACCTGCTCGGTCCGACCCGCGAGGGCGATAGTACCCTTGACCAGCACGGTGATGCTGTCGCTCGCCTGCAGCAAGGCCGGACTGTGTGTCACCATGACGACGGTACGGCTGCGCGCCATCTCGCAGAGGTGCCGACGCAGGTCGTCCTCGGCGTCCCGGTCGAGATTGCTGGTGGGCTCGTCGAGCAGCACGATCGGCGGATTGCCGACCAGGGCGCGCGCGATGGCGATACGCTGGCGCTGACCGGTCGAGAAACGCCCGCCGCCCTCGCCCACCTGTGTATCGTAGCCATCCGGCAGATCGGCGACGAAGCTGTGAACGCCGGCGAGCTCGGCCGCGGCAAGAATATCAGCATCGGCGGCGTCCGTGGCGAAGCGCGCAATATTCTCCCGCACCGTGCCGCTGAAGAGAAAGCCGTCCTGGGGCACATAGCCGATCCAGGCCGCCACCTGATCGCGACTGAACTGCGAGATATCGGCGTCGTCCAGCAGCACGCGGCCCGTGGCCGGCCGGTAGAGCCCGTGGGCGAGCTTGAGCAGTGTGGTCTTGCCGCTGCCATTGGGACCGACAATGGCATGAAGCCCACCCGGCCCGAACCGTACGGAGATCGCCTTGAGGGCCGGGGCGGCCTCCGGGTCGTAGGTGAAAGTCGCCTCCTCGACCTGCAGCTTGCCGGACGGTCGCGGCAGATCGATCGCATCCAGCCGCCGGTCATCCGGCTCGGCCAGAATGGCATTCAACCGGCCCGCGGATTCGCGCAGCGCGGCCAGGGAACGCCAGGACGTAATGAGTTGGGAGAGCGGCGCGATGAGCCGGCTCGAGAGCAGATTGGCCGCCACCAGTGTGCCAATGGTCATCTTGAGATCGAGGATGGCGACGGCGCCCACGCTGGTCAGCGCAATCGTGGCGATTACGCCGAGGCTCGCCCCCGCATTCATCGATCCATCGGCGAGGCGGCCGCGCTTGATCGCTGATTGGATGCTGGCTGCCTGGCCCTTTTCCCACAGCGCCTGCAGCGGCCCCGCCATGGCGGCCGATTTCATGACCGTGCGCCCGAGCACGATCTCGTTGAGCAGCCGGTCACGGCGCATCGTGGCTTCGCGCTCGATCCGGGAAGCGCGCCCGACCGAAATGCCGTTCCACAGCCCCAGCAGGACGAAGGCGACGGCGACCAGGGCAAAAACCCAGGCCAATGGCGGCGCCAGCCAGATCACCAGCCCGAGAAAGAATACAATGAAGGGAAGGTCGACAAGAGCGATAACCGCGGCACCGGCCACGGTGTTGCGCACGGTTTCGAGATCGCGAAACAGGAACTGCCAGGCATGGCCCGGTCGGGATTCAAGGACCTGCAGCGGCAGGCCCGCCACCTTGGCAAAGAGTGCGCGGCCAAGATCGACATCAACGGCCAGTGCCACTCGTTGCAGGACCCGGCTACGCGCCTGGCGCAGGATGAAGTCGAACAGAATGACGGCACAAATACCCAGTACCAGCGCCTGCAGCGTGGTGAGGCCGGCGTGAAAGATGACGCGGTCGTAGACCTGCATGACAAAGAGCGGTGTCGCCAATGCCAGCAGATTGATGAACAGGGACATGATCAGAAGACCCGGCAGGGCCGGGCCAACGATATCGGCCAGCAAACGGAAGCGACCGCTACGGTTATTCTCCGGGCCGTTCATCTCGCTTCACTTTGGCCTTCGCGCAGGATCATGCCGCCAGCACATTGTTCGCGGTGACATCCGGCGACCCACCGGCGGTGTCGATCTGCGCGACGATGGTGTACCCGGCCTCGGCGCCGTTGGCGTCATAGATGAGATTGTTGTCGGCATCCAGGATCAACGACGCCTTGCCGTCGGCATAGGCGGTGCCGGTGCCATTGGTGCCGTTGTATTCTTCGGTGATCGTCGCGAAATCGATCCCTTCCACGAACAGATGCCCCGCCTCCCAGCCGCCCGTTCCGTCATAGAGGGCACTGAAGACGATCTTGTCCGACGCCGCATCGAAATCAGTGATCTGGTCCAGGAGCCCCGAGCCGATGGTTGAGACGGCCACGTTCGAACCGACGCTGTAATTGTCGCCTGTCGATTGATTGTGGAAGATGTCGTTGCCGGCACCGCCCGTGAGGACGTCTCGGCCGGCACCACCCGAAAGAAAATCGTCGCCACTGCCACCGTCCAGGTTGTCGTTACCGGCGCCGCCGGCCAGATAGTCGTCCCCACCAGCCCCGGACAGGACGTTGTTGCCGACGTTGCCATAAATCTGGTTGCCGGCCTCGTTGCCTGTGCCGTTGATGTTTGAGGACCCGGTCAGGACCAGGTTTTCCACATCGACATCGACAATCGCATAGGTAACTCCGGCAAAGACGATATCGGTCCCGCCATTGGGATCTTCCGATACCGTGTCGCCAGCGCTGTTGACGATATAGGCGTCGTTGCCGGCGCCGCCCGCCATGGTGTCGTTGCCGGTACCGCCATCCAGGTAGTCATCGCCGTTGCCGCCGTTGAGCTTGTCATCGCCCGGCCCGCCGATCAGCCAGTCATTGCCATCGTTGCCATTCAAGGTGTCGTCGCCGCCGGCACCATCGAGGCGATTGTTGCCAGAATCACCATTGAAGGTGTTGCTGGTGCTGCCGCTCCCGGTTTGATTGCCCGTTAATGAACCCGGCTGGAAATTCGTCACTACCGGCTCGATCTTCAATGAAAAGTCGGCCGGAATGTTGATCACGAGATTGGCGCCGCCATCGGGATCAAGATCACCGTCGCCGTCAATCGTCGCATAATGAAAATTCTCGACCTGCGCGATTGTCGAGGCGGTCGCCGTGAAGGTGAAATCGCCGGCGAGGCGCGTCCCGCTGTCCACGAAGAAGAAGGTCATCACCCCGAAATTGGTGGCAAAGGTAACAACGCCGCCGGTATTGGAGATCACCTGACCGGCCGCGGCGCCGCTGACCACGGCGGCAAGGCCGTTCCAGGAGATGGATAGCGAGTTGGTGCCATTGCCCTGCTGCGGGTCGACATAGCTGAAACTTGCGAGGCGGGTCAGCGGATCACCCTCCTTGTCCGGCGTAACCCCGGCAACCCCGCCATCGCCGTCACCGGCCGTCAGCGACCCATCCAGCACGTTGCCACTGGCACTCGCGGTCGTAGCGGCGAGCGCCGCGCTGAGATCGTTGATATTGCTGACCTGGATCACCGCATTGGCTGGTGCACCGCCGCCGTTTGGGTTGGCGACATCGATCAGGTCCTGGTCGGTCGTCTGGATATCGGACCCCAGGGCGACAGCCAGAATCCGGTCGACGTTGTTCACCAGCGCGGTATCCCAGGCGTTGCGCACCGCGCTGTTGCTGGCAAGGCTGCTGCCGGATGACGGCTCGCCATCGGACAGGAAATAGACTGTGGTCGGGCCCGACAGCAACTGGTCCTGCAGCGTGACATTGTTGAGGATGCTTGTCGCCGCCGAGATGCCGTTGGCATAGCTGGTGGCACCGCTGGCCGTGAGGCCGTTGATGAAATCAAGGGCTTCCGCGACATCGCCCCACTCCGACATGGTCGTCGCACTGGAACTGAAACCGACAACCATGACATTGACGTCGCCAGCCTGGTCATATTGCGAAAGCATGTTGGCCAGCGCCGCCTTGGCCAGGGCGAAGCGGGTGGTACCGCCAATCGACGTCCCCATCGACCCCGAGCAGTCGAGGATAATCATGATGTTGTTCTGCTGGTCTACCGCCTGCGTCGACGTTGCGTCGTTGTAGTTAATCGGCGCCGGGTCAAGCAGATCGACCGAAAACGCCGCCGTGTCCGTATCACCGTTGGAGTCTGCCAGTCGGTAGGTGAACTGCAGGTCGGCCAGGTTGGAACCCACGCCTTGCGTGAAAGACCAGCTGCCATCCTGGTTGATATGCATCGTGCCGATGCTGTCCCCGGCACTGCCGGCCGAGCCGTCCGCGCGGACATGGATGTCGACACCATCCGCACCGACGGCGACAAAGGCGCCGTCGCCCAGCTTCACGGCATTGATCAAGCCGGGCGTATCGATGCCGATCTCGTCATTGGCAAGCAAATTGATGCCAGTGGTCGGTGTGTTCAGTGCGGTGATCGTCAGGGCCGGATCATCGTCCACGGCAACGGGCACGTCATTGACATTGCCAACTTCGACAGTGAACGTCTGGCTGTTGCTGGAACCATCGCTGCTGGTCGCCAGCACCGTGATGTCGTGACTGGTGGCACTTTCATAGTCCAGCGCCCCGGCCACCGTCACCACCCCGGTACCCCCGTCGATGGCGAAGCGGCCGCCCGCATTGTTACTGAGAGTGTAGCTGATGGTGGCGCCGGTGTCGGCGTCGCTGGCCGTCGCCGTGATCCCGACCGCCGTGCCGATGGCGGCGTTCTCGGCCACCAGGTTTGCCGCGCCATTGCTGTCAACCGGTCCGACCACCGGATTGTCGTTCACGTTGGAGATCTGAATCGTAAAATTCTGGCTGTTGCTGGAGCCATCGCTGCTGGTCGCCAGCACCGTGATATCGTGACTGGTGGCACTTTCATGGTCGAGTGCCGCAGCGACCGTCACCACCCCGGTACCCCCGTCAATGGCGAAACGGCCGCCCGCTATGTCAAGGGGTGAGTGTATGGAGCTGGCGACGGTGTGGGCGTCGCTGGCGGTGGCCGGGGTCCCCACCGC
>JAEUKV010000028.1 GCA_016794165.1 Rhodospirillaceae bacterium | reverse complement strand
GGCGCGTTCCAGCACGATGCGCGCGAGATCGCTGTAATTGAGACCGGTCTGCGTGGGCGAGGTCATGGCGACCAGTTCGGGCCGAGACGGCGACCAGATGTCGCGCACGGCCACGCCATATTCGTTGAGCCCGCCATTGGTTAGCGGCGCGGGGACACCCATGTAGTGGCTGTAGCTGACGCGAATGTGCCGGGCCGTGCTTGCCACCTGGGGAATTCCCGTGATCAGGCCCGGAAGTTCGGCCTGGGGCGTGACACCGACCGAAATCCTTGCGTCGGCACCATGCGACTGGCGCGGCACGATCTCCAGCCAGTGGCTCGATGGTTCGTCGCCATAACCAGCCAGATAGGCAATGCCGTCGGCGGTCAGATTCCTGCCGACATAGATTCCGTAACTCATGAATATTCCCCTGTCTGACGATGGCGCCGGTCAATATTGTCCGAGAGCAGGATGGCCCTGGCTTCGTCCAGCGCCATCCGGCTGGGTCACTGACCGGAATGCCGCTCACACATCCAGATTCGCCACGTTGAGCGCGTTCTGCTGGATGAATTCGCGCCGGGGTTCCACCACATCGCCCATCAGGGTGGAGAAGATCTCCTCCGCCTCGTCGACATGATTGATCTTGACCTGCAGCAGGGTGCGCGCGGCGGGGTCGAGGGTGGTGGTCCAGAGCTGTTCCGGGTTCATCTCGCCAAGGCCCTTGTAGCGCTGGATATCAATGCCCTTGCTGCCGATCGCGGTGACGAGGTCGATGAGGCCGATGGGGCCGTTGATGATCTCGCTGCGGTCCTTGGAGGTGAGCGTGGCGGCGGTGCCGAAAGTCTCTGCCAGTTCGCCCTTGATCTGGTCGAGGCGGTGGCATTCGGCCGAGCGGATGAGGGCGGCGTCGATCACATGCGAGGTGCCGACGCCGCGTAGGCGGCGCTTGAAGGCGAGGCCTCCTTGCGCGTCGGCCAGGCCGGTCCAGCCGCGCTCCGGCGGCGAACCCAGGGCATCGAGGCGCGCGGCGATGGCCGCTGCGATCTCGGGCTTGGCGGCATCGGTCGGGTTGAGGGCACCCTGGATGGCGGCCTGCTCGACCACGGTCGCGGAACCGACCTTGCGGATCAAGGGCTCCATCAGATGCTTGGCCTGTGCCGCGAGGTCGACCACGCGCCGGAGATCCGGTCCGGCTAGCTGCGCACCCGATCCCAGGGTCAGCACGGTGCCTTCAAGGCCGAGCGAGATGAGGTAATCCTCACGCTCGCGGTCGTCCTTCAGGTACCGTTCGGACTTGCCCTTGGCGGCGCGGTAGAGCGGTGGCTGCGCGATGTAGAGATAACCCTTTTCGATCAGCTGCGGCATTTGGCGGTAGAAGAAGGTCAGCAGCAGCGTGCGGATATGCGAGCCGTCGACATCGGCGTCGGTCATGATGATGATCTTGTGATAACGCGCCTTCGAAATGTCGAACTCCTCCGGCCCGATGCTGGTGCCAAGGGCGGCGATCAGCGTGCCGATCTCGGCCGAGCCCAGCATCTTGTCGAAGCGCGCCCGCTCGACATTGAGGATCTTGCCGCGCAAGGGCAGGATCGCCTGGCTCTTGCGATGGCGCCCCTGCTTGGCCGAGCCGCCGGCGGAATCACCCTCGACGATGAAGAGTTCCGAGAGCGCCGGATCGCGTTCCTGGCAATCGGCGAGCTTGCCGGGGAGGGAGGAGATGTCGAGCGCCCCCTTGCGGCGGGTGAGGTCGCGCGCCTTTCGCGCTGCTTCGCGCGCAGCCGCGGCTTCCACCACCTTGCCGACGATGCGCTTCGCATCGGCCGGATGTTCCTCGAACCATTGGGCTAGACGCTCGTTGACGATGTTCTCCACCACCGGCCGCACTTCCGAGGAAACCAGCTTGTCCTTCGTCTGGGAGGAGAACTTCGGATCCGGCACCTTGACCGAGAGCACGCAGGTAAGCCCCTCGCGCGCATCGTCGCCGGAGAGCGCCACCTTCTCGCGCTTGGCGATTCCGCTTTCCTCTGCGTATTTGTTGACCTGCCGGGTGAGGGCGGCGCGGAAGCCCTGCAGATGGGTGCCGCCGTCACGCTGCGGGATGTTGTTGGTGAAGCACAGCATGGTCTCGTGATAGCTGTCGGTCCATTCCATCGAGGCCTCGATGGTGATGCCGTCCTTCTCGCCCACGACGCTGATGGCCGAGGCATGGAGCGCGTTCTTGCTGCGGTCGAGATAGCGCACGAAGGCCTCGACGCCGCCCTCGTAATGCAGCTCGACCGATTTCGGCTCGACGCCGCGATTGTCGGTGAGAATCAGGCGCACGCCGGAATTGAGGAAAGCGAGCTCGCGCAGACGATGCTCCAGGGTGGCGTAGTCGTAATCGGTCTTGGTGAAGGTCTGCTTGGAGGCAAGAAAGGTCACCTCCGTGCCGCGCTTGTCACCGGCCGGGCCGACCACCGCCAGCGGCGCCTCCGGGTCGCCATGGCGGAAGCGCAGGAAATGCTCCTTGCCGTCGCGCCAGATCCTGAGGTCGAGCCGTTCGGAGAGTGCATTCACCACCGAGACACCGACGCCGTGCAAGCCGCCGGAGACCTTGTAGCTGTTCTGGTCGAACTTCCCGCCGGCGTGGAGCTGGGTCATGATGACCTCGGCCGCGGATACGCCTTCTTCCTTGTGGATGTCGACGGGGATGCCGCGGCCGTTGTCGTTCACGGTGACCGAGCCGTCGCCGTTGAGCGTCACCAGGACGCGGTCGCAATGCCCGGCGAGGCTCTCGTCGATGGCGTTGTCGACCACTTCGTAGACCATGTGATGAAGACCCGAGCCGTCATCGGTATCGCCGATATACATGCCGGGACGCTTCCTGACCGCGTCCAGTCCCTTCAGCACCTTGATGGAATCGGCGCCATATTCCGGATGTTCCTGCGGGCCGCTGTCTTTGTTCTCGTCGCTCATGTTTCGGACTCGTATCTGATGCGAATAATCGGGATGGAAGGGATGGTCACCGGCCGGGCGTCACGCGCCCGTCGCCGGCGAGCATGAACTGGGCCCAGCCGTCGAGAGGCTGGAAGATGTCGCGATCCGTGCCGGTCAGCCAGCATTGGGCGGAAAGCGATTGCAGCTCGCCGAAGAGTGCTGCGCGGCGATGCTGGTCGAGATGCGCCGCGATTTCGTCGAGCAACAGGATCGGCGGTTCGCCGCGGCGCCTGGCGGCCAGCCGCGCCTCCGCGAGGATGATGGAGATCAGCAATGCCTTCTGCTCGCCGGTCGAACAATCGCCGGCGCGCAGGGGCGCATCGCCCAGATGGCGGCCGGCCAGCGTCACGATGAGGTCGGAGCGGTGGGTGCCCCATTGCGTGGTGCCGTTCTCGGCATCGCTGCGCCGCGTCTCGGCGAGGCGGGCACGGAGCGATTCCTCGGCCATCAGCGCCGGCATGGTGTCGAGCGAGGCTTCCACGCTGCCGGCCACGGTCAGCTCCGCCCGGGGAAACGGGCTGACCGCCTCCAGCATGGCGGCGTTGAGGCTCGCCGCCGCATCGAGGCGTGCCGCCGCGATGGCGACCGCCTGGGCTGCCATCTCGCTCTCCAGCCCGGCGAGCCAGGCATCGAGATCGCCGCCCGCAGTCGCGGGGCCTTCGCCGCGCAGCAGGCGGGCGCGTTCGCGCATGGCCTGCTCATAGGCGCTGACGCGGGCGGCATGGCCCGGATCGAGAGCATACACCAGCCGGTCGAGAAAGCGGCGCCGGGAGGCAGCGGCCTCGGTAAAGAGGCGGTCCATCTGCGG
>JAEUKV010000018.1 GCA_016794165.1 Rhodospirillaceae bacterium | reverse complement strand
ATCCACGGTCAGTACATTTATGTCGACGCCGCGAGCCGCCTCGTGGTGGTCAAGCAATCCTCGCTGCCCGCGGCGGAGGTGGCGATCGGGGCCGATACGGTACGGCTGCTGCGCGCGCTTGCGCGGCATCTGCGCTGATGCTGCCACTGCCTGGTTTCCAGCCGATGGCGGGCCTGGTTCCGGCCCTCGTCATCGATGTCCTGCTCGGTCCCGAGCAGGACCTGGGCCGGGTGGCCGCGGGCCGTCGCACCGACTACCCGATTGCCGGCGGCACCTTCGTCGCGGTCGATCCGGAAGGGGGCCACCAAGCCGGGCGGGTGCTGCCGGGCGGTGCCGATCATTTCCTGCTGCGCGATGACGGAATCGGCGTTCTCGATGCGGCCTATCGGCTGGAGGCCGATGACGGCACGGTCATCCGGATTCACAATCGCGGGCTCTGGATACCGAATGCCGCCGGCGAGGAACCGCGCGCCGACGAACTCTATTGCCGCTGCGCACCCGTTTTCGAGGCACCGGCGGGCGCCTTTGCCTGGCTCAGCGCCCATGTCTTTGCCGGCAGGGTCGACTACCCCGCACCTGGACGTGTCCTGGTGAGCTGCTGCCGCCTGCTGTGACAGGCTCCGGCGGGGTCAGTCCGCCTGGTCCTCGATCGCTTCCATCTCTTCATCCGAAAAGCCGAAATGGTGCCCGATCTCGTGGACGACGAGATGGCGGATCAGGTCTTCAAGATCCATCTCCTCCTCCACCCACCAGTCGAGAATGGCGCGGCGATAGAGGAAGACCAGATCGATACCGGTGGGGTCGTCATGGCCGCGCTCGGTCAGGGGCACGCCGCGATAGAGCCCGGCCAGCTCAAAGGGATCGTCGATTTCCATCTCCGCCAGGGTCTCGGCATCGGCGAAGTCGAGGGCGCGGATCGCCACCGGGCCGCAGCGGGCGCGGAAGGCGGCCGGGAGGGCGTCATAGGCGCGGCGCCCCATTTCCTCGATCTCGCCAAGGCTGGGGGGCGCACCGAAATCGCGCAAGGTATCAAGGTCGTCTGGGTGGGAGTTGGCTGAATCGTCGGTCATGTCGGCTCCCTGTCGGTCGGGAGCGATTAGACCCCACGGCGCCGGGAAGGCGCAAGCGCGGGCTGGAACTGCCGTTTTAGCTGCCGACGCCCGAGAGCGCCAACAGTGCCACGAAGAAGGACACCAGGGTGACGCGGGCGCCGAGGGTCATAAGCTGGTCCAACATGATCCGAATTCCTGAACGACCTGTGCCGATAAGCCGGCGGTTGATGGGAACGACTTGAGACTGATTTAGTCTCTTGCACCTTCCGGCGCAGTGATCCCCATCACCGTCACGCTCATTCTGCCGAAGATGACTTTATGAACCGTTAAGGCGGCAGCAAAGAGTCGCGATTGTGGCGATGGTGGGGCGCTTTCACGCCCACCTTCGCCACAATTCAGCAACGGGAATTCAGGAAAATTTGAGTCAATTCGTGACGACCGTCACGCGCCGCGCGCGGCAATCAGACTCGCATGCGCGCCGATTTCGGATCGTACATCGGCGCCAGCGACGCTTCGGCCGCAAAGCGCTTGAGCGCCACGCTGATCTCGAACTTGCCCTCGGCGATGAAGGCCGCGTCGACGCCGTCCTTGTGATGCACATAGCCCATGCCGATGGCACCGCCCAGATGATGGCCGTAATTGGCCGAGGTGACGAGACCCACCAGCGTCCCGTTCCGGTAGATGGGCTCATTGTGATAGAGCAGCGGCGCGGGATCGGTGAGCCTGAACTGCACCATGCGGCGGCCGAGCTTGCCTTCCTCCTTCTGCCGCAGCACCGCGTCACGCCCAATGAAGGGCACCTTCTTGTCGAAGGCACAGGTGAAGCCGAGGCCGGCTTCCAGCACGGTGTCCTTCGGTCCGATATCGTGACCCCAATGGCGATAGGCCTTTTCGATGCGGCAGGCGTCCATGGCATGCATGCCGGCCGGGCGCACGCCGAGATCGGCCCCGGCTTCCAGCACGTCGCGTAGCACGCCGCGCGCGAATTCCGCCGGAATATAGAGCTCCCAGCCCAACTCGCCGACATAGGAAATGCGCGTCGCCCGTACCTTGGCGTTCCTGAGCTCGATATGCTTCGTGGCGCCGAAGGGGAAGCCGGCATTGGAAAGATCGGCATCGGTCAGGCGCTTGAGCAATTCGCGGCTCTTCGGCCCCATGACACCGAGCGTCGCATAGGACGTGGTCATGTCCACGAGTTCGACATCCGAGCCTGGCACGATGCGGTCCTTGAGATAGTACCAGTCGCGGATCGACGTCGCCGCCGCCGTGACCACCATGAACTTGGTCTCGCTGATGCGGAAGACGGTGAGATCGGCCTCGATGCCGCCCTTCTCGTTGAGCCATTGGGTATAGGTGGCCTTGCCGGTCTGACTGATATCGGCCGAGGAGACACGCTGCAGCAGCTCTTCCGCCCCCTTCCCCACCACCAGGAATTTGGCAAAGGTGGAAAGGTCGTAGAGTGCCACGCCTTCGCGGGTCGCCTTCACATCTTCCGCCGCATAGGGGAACCAGTTTTGCCGGCCGTAGGCGTATTCGTATTCCGGCTTCACACCCTTGGGCGCATACCAGTTCGGCCGCTCCCAGCCCGCCACTTCGCCGAAACAGGCACCCAGGCTCTTCCAATCCTCGTAGAACGCCGTCTGGCGCACATTCCTTGAGCTTTCGAACTGTCGGTACGGCCAGTGCATTGCATAGAGGAGGCCGAGGGCCTCCGAGACGCGTGGCACCAGGAAGCTCTTGCGGCTCATATGCGGCTGCAGGCGGCGGATGTCGACGTCCCAGAGGTCGAGCGGCGGCTCGCCGTCGACGATCCAGTGCGCCAGCGCCATGCCGGCGCCGCCGCCCGACTGGATGCCGATCGAGTTGAACCCGGCCGCCACGAAGAAGTTCTTCAGCTCCGGCGCGGGACCGAGTATGTAGCGCTGGTCGGCGGTGAAGCTCTCCGGCCCGTTGAAGAACTTGCGGATGCCGACCTTCTGCAAGGACGGCACGCGGTGCATGGCGCCTTCCAGGATCGGCGCGAAATGATCGAAGTCTTCTGGGAGTTCGTCAAAGCAGAAATCCTCGCGGATGCCGTCCATGCCCCAGGGCTTGGCCTTGGGCTCGAAGGCGCCCAGCAGCAGCTTGCCGGCATCTTCCTTGTAATAGGCGCATTGATCCATGTCGCGCATGACCGGCAGGTCCGGCGTCATCCCCTCCATCGGCTCGGTCACGATGTAGAAATGCTCGCAGGCATGAAGCGGGATATTGACGCCGAGCTTCTGGCCGATCTCGCGCGACCACATGCCGGCGGCGCAGACGACATACTCGGCCTTGATGATGCCCTCCGGCGTGCGCACACCGGTGACACGGCCGTTTTCAACCAGGACGTCCTCGACCTTGGTGTCCTCGAAGATCTTGACGCCCTTCATCCGGGCGCCCTTGGCCAGCGCCATGGTGGTATCGGCCGGGTTGCATTTGCCATCCTTGGGATAGAAGATGCCGCCGATCACGTCATCGGTATTGAGCAGCGGCCATTTCTCCTGCACGCCGGCGCGGTCGAGCTCGATGCACTCGACCTCGAAGCTCTGCAGCATGTCGGCACCGCGGCGGAACTCCTCCCAGCGCGCATCCGAGGTGGCGACCGAGAGCGAGCCCGGCTGCACGAAGCCGGTCGCCTGCTCGGTTTCCTGCTCCAGCGTCTGGTAAAGCTCGGTCGTATACTTGGCGAGCTTGGTCAGGCTCTCGCTGTAGAGCGAGGCGCGCACGAGGCCGGCCGCGTGCCAGGTTGTGCCGGAGGTGAGCTTCTTCCGCTCGAGCAGCACCGTCTCCTTGCCCCAGCCGAGCTTGCCCAGGTGATAGGCGATCGAACAACCAAGAATGCCGCCACCAATGATGACGACGCGGGCTTCCTGCGGGAGTGACATGGGCTGGGTTCTTCTATGCTGGATTCGTTGGCGGCAGATTATGTCGGGGATGCAGGTGGTCGGCAAATAGGTGGTTTCGATGGTGGGTATTGGAGCTTACCCTCTCACCCCAACCCCTCTCCCGCGAGGGGAGAGGGGCTTGGTGCGAAGGTGGCAACAATCATCGGTCGCAACGATCTTGCAGGACGGGCCTCATTCCCTCTCCCCTCGCGGGAGAGGGTCAGGGTGAGGGGGTGCGACTGAAGACTCCCGCCCATCTTCACGCCTTCAACCGCTCATTCTTCGGATCGAAGATCGGCTCTTCCGCCACCACGGCCGGGAAGCGTTTCCCGAGGATCTCCACCTCCAGTTTTGTCCCCACGGCGGCAAGATCCAGGCGGACATAGGAAAGTGCGATCGATTTGCCGATGCGGAAGCCCCAGCCGCCGGAGCCGACGATGCCGACCTTTTCATTGTCCTTGAAGACGATCGAGCAGGTGGGCGCATCCGCCGTGTTGCCCTCGACGATGAGTGGGACGAAACGCTCCTTCTCGCCCGCCGCGTGGCGCTTGACGAGGGCATCGCGGCCGATGAAATCGCCCTTGTTCAGTTTTACGAAGCGCTCGAGCCCGGCATCGAAGGGAGTGTATTCATGGGTGATGTCCTGCTTCCAGGAGCGATAGCCCTTTTCCAGGCGCAGGCAATCCATCGCATACATGCCGAAATCGGCAAGGCCGAACTCCTGGCCCGCCTGCCAGATGGCGTCATAGACATGAACCAGATCGGCCATCGGCACATGGAGTTCCCAACCCAGCTCGCCCACATAATTGACGCGGAGCGCCGTTACCTTGCGGCCGGCCACCTCGATCACCTGCGAACTCGGCCAGGGGAAGGCGTTGTTGGAGAGATCGGCATCCGTGATCTTCTTCAGAAGATCGCGCGAGCGTGGCCCGGCGAGGACCAGGGACGAGGCCGACTGGCTCATCTCGGTGAGCTTCACCGACCCGTCAGCGGGGAGATGCTGGGTCAGCCAGTCGATATCGTGCCAGAGGCCCGAACCCGCCGACATCAGATAGAATCTGTCCGGCGCCAGACGCGTCATGGTGAATTCGGAATTGATGCTGCCCCTGGGGGTGAGCGTATAGGCGAGCGTCACGCGGTTGGATTTGGGGAGGGCGCCGCAGACCAGATGGTCGAGCCAGGCCTCGGCGCCCTTGCCCTCGACGATGAACTTCGAGAAGCCGCCGAGATCCATGATGCCGACCCGGTTGGCGACCGCGTCGCATTCGGCGCGCACCGGTTCGAACCAGCTCATCTCCGCGCGGTGGAAGGAGAGTTTCGCTTCCGCCTCCGCCGGATTGCGCGGGAAATAGGCGGCGCGTTCCCAGCCACCCCGGGCGCCCATGACGGCGCCCTTGGCCACCAGCTTGTCATAGAGCGGCGTCTTGAGGCGCGGGCGCCCCGCCGGGCGTTCCTCGTTCGGGAAGCCGATCGCATATTCGTTCTGATAGAGCTCGATCGCCTTGTCGGTGACGTATTTCTGATCGGCAAAGACCGTGTAGCGCCGATGGTCGAGGCCCCAGAGATCCCATTCCGGTTCGCCATGCACAATGTATTCGGCGATGGTCTTGCCGGCACCGCCGCCCTGGCAGATGCCGAAGCTGAAGGTGTTGCAGTTGTAGAAATTGGTGAGGCCGTGCTGCGGCCCGATATAGGGATTGCCGTCGGGCGAATAGGGAATCGGACCGTTGATCACCTTCTGCACGCCGACCTGGCCCAGCACCGGCACCCGGGCCACCGCCTGCTCGATATAGCTCTCCAGCCGGTCGAGATCGTCGGGCCAGAGCTGGAAGGCGAACTCGGCCGGGATGCCGTCGTGCCAGTCGGCCTTGCAGTTCCATTCATAGGGTCCAAGGATCAGGCCGTCGCGTTCCTGGCGCAGGTAATAGGACACGTCCGGGTCGCGCACCAGCGGCAGCTTCTCCGCGCGCGCAGCCAGTTCCGGGATCATCTCGGTAATCAGATACTGGTGCTGCATGGCGATGATCGGGAGATACTGCCCGACCATGGCCGCCACTTCGCCCGCCCGGTAGCCGGCGGCGTTGATCACCTTCTCGGCCACGAACACGGTGCCGTCCTTGGTGGTGACCTGCCATTCGCCGCTGGCGAGTTGCTTGATCGCGGTGACGCCGTTAAAGCGCAGCACCTTGGCGCCCATGTCCTTGGCGCCCTTCGCGAGCGCCTGGGTCAGCTGCGAGGGGTCGATATCGCCGTCATGGGCGTCCCACAGCCCACCGACGATGCCGTCCATTTCCATGATCGGATACTTGGCCTTGATGTCGGCCGGTGACATCATCGCATAGTCCAGTCCCTGCGCCTTGGCCATGGCGCAGGCATGGGCGAACTCCTCCATGCGCGACTTGGAATGCGCGAGGCGGATCGACCCTGTGATGTGATAGTTCATCGGGTAGTCGACCTCGGCCCCCAAATTCTTGTAGAGCCTGGCCGAATAGGCCTGCATCTTCATGATGTTCCAGGAGCCGGAGAAGGTCGGCACGTTGCCGGCGGCGTGCCAGGTGGAACCGGAGGAAAGCTCGTCGCGCTCGATCAGCACGCAATCCTTCCAGCCGAGTTTGGCCAGGTGATAGAGCGCGCTCGCCCCCACCACACCGCCACCGATCACCACCACCCGTGCATGCTGCGTCATCTCAATCCCCAGAAATCATCATCTCTAATAACGTCATGACCGGGCCGTCGGCGAATGCCGACCTACGTCGGCGGGACCCGGGCATCCAGTCTATCCACGGTACTGGATCCCCGGGTCAAGCCCGGGGATGACGGCCTTTCACATTCGAATCACGCCTTGCCCATATGCGCCCGGTCCAGGCGTACCGGAAATTTCGCGCGGATGGCGTCGTCGACCTCGCGCGAGATATGTGCCGGATAATGGCTCGACATGATGGTCTTCAGCTTCTTCTGCGCCTTGGCGACCGCGTCCGGCCGACCCTGTTCCACCCATTCCTTCGGGTTCATGCGGTCACCGATGCCGGGATAGATGTATTCGGTCTGCATGCGCTGCAGCGTCTGCTCGGAGCCCAGGTAATGGCCCGGCCCCTCTAGGCAGGTCTTGCGGATGGTCTCGATCGAGAGGCTCTCATCCGAGGTGTCGATACCCTTGATGGTGCGCTGGGTAGCGCCGATGATGTCGTTGTCGATAAGGAGGCTCTCCAGGCAGAAGCCCAGGAGGCTCGCCTGCATGCCGGCCGACTCATAGATGAGATTGGCACCCGCATTGCCGACCAGGGCATGATTGTAGGCCTTCTCCGCACCCGACTGCGCATCGGGCAGCTTGGAATCGGTCATGCCCGAGGCGGTGCCGCCGGTGAGGTCGTAGAACTGCGCCATCTGCGCCGAGGCCGCCGACAGCAGCGCCTGTTCCGACGAGCCGCCCGACATGGCACCGGTCCTGAGATCGGAGACGAAGCACCAGGTCCCGAAGATCGCGGGGGCACCTGGCTTGATCGCGTTCACATAGACGAGGCCGGCGAGGCATTCCGCCACTTCCTGCACGATGGCGCCGGCCAGCGCCGCCGGCGCCGTGGCGCCGGCCTGACCGGCGGAGAGAAGCAGCACCGGCATGCCGCCCCGCACCGCCACTTCCAGGCAGCGGCAGGCGTCCTGGGCGAATTTCAGCGGCGGCACCACGAAGCAATTCGACTGGCTGACGAAGGGTCGCTCACGCCACTTGGCCTCGGAACCGGCGATCATGTGCAGCATCTCAAGGCTGGCTTCGAGATGTTTCGGATCGACCCAGCTCGAGCCCACATGCTTGGTGGTGCCGGCGACGGCGGCGTAGCAGGTGTTGAAATCCATCTCAAGGGGATCGGCGAGTTCCCGGCACACCACCGAGCGCTGGAAGAAATGCACATGATCCAGCGTGTCGACGATGCGGGCGATGTCGTAGAGATCCTTGGTCTCGGAATCGCGGTACTCACCGGTCACCGGATCCACCATATGCACCGCCGCCCCCGCCGTGCCGAAATAGACCCGCTTGCCCCAGGGTTCGAGATCGTGTCGCGGATCCTGGGCATAGAGCGGGAAGTTCCGCGCCGCCTTCGCCAGCGTGTCCTCGATCACCGCGCGCGGGAAGGTGAGGCGGCCATTGTCGTTCATGACGGCGCCGGCCCTGGTCATCACCTCGATGCCGCTGGGGATCGCATCGGCCATGCCGATCTGCTCCAGCACGTCGATGGCCGCGTTGTGGATTTTCAGCACCTCGGCATCGGAGAGCGGCTTGTAGCGTCCGCCTTCAAGGCCCGGCCGCACCGGCCTTTCATTCTCGGCCAGGGGAGCAGCGCGCATGGCACGGCGTGCCTCGCGACCGCCGCGGCGGATGGTCATGTCACGGGGGGTGAATTCGGGCTGGCTGCTTTCCATCGGAACGCTGCTCATGGGGATATCCTTGTGATGGGGCGTCAATTCATTGGCCGGATATTCATCCCCCACCACCCCTTCCGGCAAGCGACCGTTCTTCAGCTATACATGATTTATTTTCATGTTAAGTAATGCAAAAATTCGGTAAATAAGGGATTATGGCGAAGCGAAATCTTCCATCCTTGAAATCCCTGCAGGCCTTCGAGGCTGCGGCGCGGCATCTTTCCTTCCGCGTGGCGGCGGAGGAACTGAGCCTCACCCAATCGGCCATCTCCCACCAGGTTGCCGGGCTGGAGGAACGCCTCGGCACCTCGCTCTTCCGCCGCGCCGCCCGCCGGGTCGAGCTGACCGAGGCCGGCGCCCAGCTTTATCCATACCTCCGCGATGGCTTCGACCGGCTGGCGCAGGGCGTCGGGCTGGTGGACCGGGTGCGCATTTCCGGCGACCTCGTCGTCCAGGTCTATGTCACCGTGGCGGTGCGGTGGTTGCTGCCGCGGCTCCACCAGTTCCAGGCGGCGCATCCCGATATCCTGGTGCGACTCTCCACCAGCCAGCTGGATTGGGAGTTCGACCCGACCACCGGCGATCTCGGTCTCATCTGTACCCGCGAGCCCGGTCGCCCCGGGCTGCATTACACGCATCTGTTCGATGCCCGGCTGGTCGCCGTCTGCGCGCCCATGGTGCAGCGCGCGGGTCTGGGGCTGCGGCAGCCCGCCGACCTGGTCAACCACGCCATGCTGCAGGTCTATACCGCCGCCGGGGACTGGCATGACTGGCTGGAAGCCGCCCAGCTGCCTACCCTGAAGGGTCGCGCCGCGCCCAAATTCGATTCCTATCTGCTCGCCATCGAGGCCGCGGTCGAGGGCCAGGGCGTGGCGGTGGTGCCGGAGTTCATGGTGACCTCGGACCTCAAATCCGGCCGCCTGGTGAAGCCCTTCCCCGAGATCGAGGTGCAGCACGGCGCGCGCTGGTATCTCGTTTGCCTCGAGGAGCGCGCCCAGGAACCCCGCATCCAGCATTTCCGCGACTGGCTGATGCGCGAGATCGCGGGCGACCCGACGTTTGCGGGGTGAAAGGCCACCCAGGTGGAATAGTTTGAAGGTGTCAATCATGCCGCGCTTGCCGCAAGATCCCTTGGAATACCAGGCCACCCTGCTGCTCTTTTACGAAGAGGAGATCATGGGCGAAGCTCTGTTTGCCGGTCTTGCCCAGCGATTCCCGGCGCCGCAACCGAATCGCGCCCTGCAACTGCTGTCGCAAATGGAGCGATGCGTTGCGGATCATGTGCGCCCGCTTCTTGACGAATACGGGCTATGCCCGCGCAGCGATGCCGAACTGCACGGGATCGGACTGCTTGAAGCGGAGCAGCGCAGCGATTCAAGTTGGGAAGACTACCTCAAGCATATCGTCGTCGACTTTCCGGTCTTTCTGGATGAATTCGCGGCCCTCATGCGCGTGGCACCGGAGGCTGATCGGCCGCGGCTCAGGGTTTTCGATGACCACGAAGTCGCCGCCATCGCGTTCGCCAAGCGCGCGCTCCGCGGCGATCCGGACAGCGCCATCCTCTTGACCGACTTCATCGCTGCCTACCGGCCGCTGTCGCCCCCTCTCCAGGAAGAGGTGGCTCAATCGCCTAATCCAGCACCCGCTTCGCCAAGGGCACAGTGATGGCCCGGCCGGCGGCAAGCGCTGCGCGATCGAGCTTCTCCGCGATCTCCGCGGCGGCCGCGAAACTGCGCTCGATATGGCGCAGCAGATAGTCGATCACTTCCGGGGCCACATGGATCTGCCGGTCGCCGAAATGCTTCGCCAGCACGGCGCCCAACAGCGCATCGTCGGGCGGCATCACCTCCACCGCCGGCAACGCCTTGAGGCGCGAGGCGAGATCGGGCAGGCGCACGTCCCAGCGCGCCGGCGCCTCGCGGCTGAGGATCAGCAAGGCACCGCCCTCGCCCTTGACGCGGTTGAGGAGATGAAAGAACTCGGTCTCGTCGAGCGTCGGTTCATCAAGGACGAGATGCGGCCGCTCGGGAAGATCCGGCAGCTTGGTGGGCGCCGTGAGATAGAGGACCGCTGGCCCCACCTTTTCCTGCCAGACATGGCCGAGATGGGTCTTGCCGCAACCCGGCGGTCCGAACACGGCCAGGGCTTCGCGCGGCCAGGCGGGCCAGGCCTCGATCAGTGTCAGGGCCGCCTGGTTGCTGCCGGCGGCGACGAAATCCGCCGCCCCCATCGCGTTGAGCTGCGGGAGGTCGAACGGCAGCTGCCGGCCGGTCATGAAGGTTCCCGCGCCGATTCTGTCGGGGTTTCGCCGCTGCCGGGCGCGACCGGGCGCGCCGGACCTGGCGCCACCTGATGATGGCCGAGATAGAGCGGGCTATCCAGATAGCGGCCGATGCCGAAGCGCACCAGGACCCCGATCGAAGCCGCCACCGGCACGGCCAGCAGCAGGCCGACAAAGCCGAACAGGGCACCGCCGGCCAGCAGGGCGAAGATGATCCATACGGGGTGCAGCCCGACGCGGTCACCCACCAGCTTGGGAGTGAGGAAGTTGCCTTCCAGCATCTGCCCGCTGACAAAGATGCCAGCGACGATGACCGGTCCCTGCCAACCGTCGAAACTGGCCAGCGCCACGGCCATCGAAACCACAAAGCCGCTCATCGAGCCGACATAGGGGATGAAGGTAAGCAGCCCCGCCAGCATTCCGATCACCAGGCCGAAGGGCAGGCTCACCAGCATCAGGCCGGCAGCGTAATAGGTGCCAAGGACCAGGCAGACGCTGGCCTGGCCGCGGATGAAGCCCGCAAGCGTGGTGTCGATCGCCCGGACCTGTTCGCGAATCGTCTCGGCATGGTCGCGCGGCAGCAGGGCATCCAGGCGGGCCACCAACAGGTCCCAGTCGCGCAGCAGGTAGAAGGTCACCACCGGCGTGATGAACAGGAGCGAGAGCAGGTTGACCAGCGCCGCGCCGCCAGACGCCACCCCCTGCAACGCCTCGCCGATGAATCCGGCTGCCGAACCAATGCGACTGCGCAGCAGGCCGCCCAGATCGTCGATCGCCGGCAAATCGAAGCGCCATTGCAGCTCGCTGTAGAGCGGCAGCAGGCGCTGATGCGCGCGCTCAACCAGTTCGGGCAGAACGCGGATGAAGTTGCTCAGCTGCTCGACCAGCAGCGGCACGACGATCAGGAAGCCGAGGATCACCAGCAGCGCAAAGACAATGGTCACCAGGGTGGTCGCGAGAATCCGGGAGCACCCCCATTTCTCGAGCTTGTCGCACACGGGATCGAGAAAATAGGCGACGCCCATCCCGGCCACGAAGGGCAGCAGCACGGTTCGCAGCAGATAGACCAGGATGAGAAAGACGATGAGGGCCGCGAGATAGCTCGGCCAGCGCCGCATGCGCACCGGCAGCGCCGCTTCCTCGCCATTCTCCGATCGGGTACCGCCGCTCATTGCGGGACTGCCGTGCTGCTGGCGCCGAGCGTCAGCGTGGAAATGCCTTCGCCGCTCGAGACCAGGAGTAGATCGGCCTGGGCGAGGGCGCGGATGAACTGCGCCTCGTCGCCGGCATAGACGATCTCGAGGTCGGCGCCGTCGCGCGCCAGTTGGCGCAGATCAACCGCCTTGATCAGGCTGACCTGGCCCAGCCGCCGCTTGATCGCCACCCATTGCTCGATGCCCGCCAGCGGCACCCGCACGGAAAGCGAGGTGCGCTTGTTGGGGTCCACCAGATTGGCGTTCTTCCAGGCACCCTGCAGCATCGCCTGCACCGCCGCGACGCCCTGCGCCAGCAAACCGTCGGGATCGGCGGCGGCACCGCTCAGGGTTTCCTGAAAGCGGTCGATGCCGTCATGGCCGTAGCGGACCACGCTGAGGGCAAGGCTGCGCGTGCCATCGGTCGCGGCCGCGCTCATTCGCGCATCGGCCACGACCACGTCTCCGGATTGATAGCGATCGGCCATGAATTCCAGCTTGGCCTGGGCGCCGCCCAGCGCATCGGTGGCACTGATGATGTTCTGGTCGTCGAGATCGCCGCGCGGTACGACGATCGGCACCAGCGCCTCGCCCTCCGGCCGCATGTTCCAGGCGCGCAGCCACAGATTGGTGGGGCCCCACAGGTCCGTGGTGCCGGTCTCGTCGGTAAAGACCGGCAGCATCAGCATCTGTTTGGCGCGGGTCCCGGCAAAGGCGATTCCTTCGCGGCTGAGGAATTCCTGCACCGGCTCGGCAGCGAAGCGGATCGTGTAGCGACCGAGATAGCGGGTAGCGGCGATCTTTTCCTCGTCGATCGACATGTCCGTCACCCAGGAGCCGATCTCGTCGTCATTGGGCAGGAGGATGCCGGCCACCTGGTCCGCGGGCGCGATCTCGGCCAGGACCTGCCGCAGGCCCTCGCGCTGGGCCATCACCACGGCCTGGTCCCGCAGCGTCGCCGCATCGCCGCTGACATCGACCGGAATGCCGGCCGCGACATAGACGTTCTGCGCCCTCGCCGGGGCAATCAGCGTACCGAAGGAGAGCATCAGCAAGGCGCAGACTCCCAGCAGGGATGCCGCGATTCCGCCCCGTTTGCCACTGCCGGAAAAGGCCGATCGACCGCCCGCTGGGGCCATTGCAAACCACCCTGAAATGCGTATTGTCCGGACCGAGCTTATAGCAAATCCGCAACCGGGGAAGCCAGCAAGACCGAGCATCGGCCGACGTTCCCCGGACGCCAAACAATTCTGCCGCCAATCAATTCTAGGGACTGAGTCTTTTTTATGGGTAATGGCATCACCTATCGCGACGCCGGGGTCGATATCGACGCTGGCAATGCCCTCGTGGAAGCAATCAAGCCGCTGGCCAAGGCAACGGCACGCGCGGGGGCCGATGCCGGATTGGGCGGATTCGGCGCCTTTTTCGACCCCAAGCGGGCGGGCTTCCGCGACCCCATCCTGGTCGCCACCACGGACGGCGTCGGCACCAAGCTGAAAATCGCCATCGAGGCCGGCTGCCACGACACCATCGGCATCGACCTCGTCGCCATGTGCGTCAACGATCTGGTCGTGCAGGGGGCGGAACCGCTGTTCTTCCTCGACTATTTCGCCACTGGCAAGCTCGACGTGGCGACGGCGAAAACGATCATCGCCGGCATCGCCGATGGCTGCAAACAGGCCGGCTGCGCCCTCATCGGCGGCGAAACGGCGGAGATGCCCGGCATGTACCAGGCCGGCGACTATGACCTTGCCGGATTCTCGGTGGGCGCGGTCGAGCGCGAAGCCGCGATCACCGGCCTCAAGGTGACCGAGGGCGATATCGTGCTCGGCCTTGCCGCGTCGGGCGTGCATTCCAACGGCTATTCCCTGGTGCGCCGGATCGTCGCGGCGAGCGGGCTTTCCTACAGCGACGACGCGCCCTTCGCGCCGGGGCAGTCACTGGGCGCGGCCCTGCTCACCCCCACCCGCATCTACGTCAAGTCCTGCCTCGCGGCGATTCGCGCCGAGACCTCGAAGCTGGGCGGGGTGAAGGCGCTCGCCCACATCACCGGCGGCGGTCTGCTCGAGAACATCCCGCGCGTTCTGCCGGCGCGCCTCGCCTGCGAAGTCGATGCCGGCAATTGGACCTTCCCCCCGGTCTTCGCCTGGCTGCGCAAGGTCGCCGGCACCGATCCCCAGGAAATGGCGCGCACCTTCAATTGCGGCATCGGCATGATCCTGGTGGTGGCGCGCGACGATGCTGCCCATACCGCCAAGACCCTGCGCGACCATGGCGAAACCGTGGCCGAGATCGGGCGCATCGTGCCCCGCGCCGCCGGCGCGCCCGGCTGCGAGGTCCGCAACACCGGACATTGGTGATCTAGCCCATGCCGCGCGCGCAGCTGAAGATCGCCATCCTCATCTCCGGCCGCGGCAGCAATCTGCAGGCGTTAATCGACCAATTCGGCCCTGGCGTCGCCGCAAGCCCGATCGAGATCGTGCTGGTGCTGTCGAACCGCCCGGACGCCTTCGGCCTCACCCGCGCGGTGCGCGCCGGTATCCCCACCCAGGTGATCGACCACAAGAACTTTGCCGAACGCGCTTCGTTCGACGCCGCGATGGACCAGGCGATCCGCGCCGCAGGCGCCGAGCTGGTGGTGCTGGCGGGTTTCCTGCGCCTGCTCAGCGACGGTTTCATCGCCGGCTGGCAGGACAGGCTGGTCAATATCCACCCAGCACTGCTCCCCGCCTTCAAGGGGCTCGACACCCATGCCCGCGCGCTCGCGGCGGGCGTGCGCTTTCACGGCTGCACGGTGCATTTCGTGCGACCGGAGATGGACAGCGGCCCGATCATTGCCCAGGCCGCCGTGCCGGTCCGCCCGGACGACACAGCGGAATCGCTGGGGCGACGGGTGCTCGCCGCCGAGCATCGCTTGTTCCCGCAGACGCTGCGCCTCATTGCCGAGGGCAAGGTCAGCGTGGTGGACGAGCGCGCGGTCATCCGCGATACCGCCTTTGCCGGCGGTGTCCTTTGCAACCCGATCGGCAGTTGATGCGCCTCGTCCTTGCCCTCCTCGGGCTGTTCGCCGCCGCGCCCGCCGGCGCCCAATCGCTGGAGTATTTTTCGCTCAACATGGCGTGGCTGCCGGGGCAATGCCTGGTCGACCCGGAGATCCCCGCCTGCGCGGGCCTCAGCTTCAAGGATCCGCGCGGGCGCAACCTCGTTCTGTTGGGGCTGAAGCCGGAATCGCGGCCGGGCGCCACGGCGATGCGCGATTGCGACCCGATCGCGCGTGCCTTCACCGCCCCGGCGATGGACCCGGGCGACACCGTCACTGCCTGCTCGCTGCCCGCGATCAAGCTCAGCGACGATCTCCGGGCGGCACTCGATGCGCTCACCGCCGATCCCGCTTCCTGCCCGGAGCGCGCCTTCTGGGCGCGTCACGGCAGCTGCGCGCTGCTGTCGCCGCAGCGATTCTTCGAGCGCGCGGTAGGCCGCGCCGAGGACCTGCAGCGCAGCCTGCTCAATTTCGCCATCGCCAGCGCGGTCGGCAAGCGCGTCGCGCGGAGCGATCTGCAGATGGCATTCGAGGAACAGTTCGGCCCGCAATCGGCGCGCTCCCTGCAACTCATCTGCCAGCGCTCGAAGAAGTACCGTCAGCCGGTGCTGGTGGAGGTGCAGGTCACCCTGAGCCAGACCGGCTCCATGCGCGCACTCTCCGGCGAGGGGCTGTGGTTCAGAGCCGCCGGCGCCGCGCCGGAGCGCTGCCCGGCCGCGTTCCTGATCGCCGAGCCCGGCCAGCCGGAGCCGCTGCTCCCGGAGAAGCCACTCTTTCCAACCCCTTGAAAAAGAACAGTACAATCTTCGGCATTCTGGCCGCCCGGGTTCTGGCGCCGGCACTCTGTCGGTTGCCCTCAGCGCCACCCTGCGGTAAAAAGAGCGCCATCATCCGTCCGACCTTGAGGGGGTACCCATGGCCACAGGCGATCATTCGCTGCAGGACCAGATTCTCGCCAACCGCCAGCAGACCTGGAACGGCATCGGCCGCCTGCTGTTCTGGGGCACGCTTTATGCGCTGCTGCTGACCCTGGTCACCGTTCTGCACACGGTCAACGGGCCGTCGGTCGGCCTTGGCATCTTTTCCGCCATCGTCATCGTTTTCGGCTTCGTGGCGGTGGTGATCGGCGTCAGCCGGAAGTAGATGCCCGCCTGAATCGAAACGGCGCCGCGATTTCTCGCGGCGCCGTTTTTCATTTCGGTCCCTGCGACGCGATCAATGGGACGCGATCAGCCGACGATGTCGGCGCCGGCGAAGAAGTACCCGATCTCGATGGCCGCGTTTTCGGCCGAATCCGAACCGTGGACCGAATTGGCTTCGATCGATTCCGCGAATTCCTTGCGGATCGTGCCGGCATCGGCATTGGCCGGGTTGGTGGCGCCCATGATCTCGCGGTTTTTCGCGACGGCGTTCTCGCCTTCCAGTACCTGCACGACCACCGGGCCGGAGGTCATGAATTTCACAAGGTCGTTGTAGAACGGCCGGGCGGCGTGGACCTCGTAGAATTTCTTCGCCTGGGTCTCGGTCATCTGGATGCGGCGCTGGGCGACGATCCGGAGGCCCGCCGCCTCGAATTTGGCGTTGATCTTGCCGGTCAGGTTGCGGCGGGTGGCGTCCGGCTTGATGATCGAAAAGGTACGTTCGATGGCCATTTTATCCTCGTTTCTGGCATTGCGGGCGCGCACCCTCGGGTGCCGCACCCCTTGGCGGAAGTCGGGCTGGCTTATATACAACTCCACCCACGGAAACAACCGACCGGGCCTGACCCGCGGCGCGGCACCCCCGCGCCGCCAAGAAAGCTAGTTGAACCAATATGTTGACGATTTCCAACCTGACCTACCGGATTGCCGGCCGCGAGATCCTCGCCAATGCCAGCGTGAGCGTCGCCGCGGGACATCATGCCGGGCTGGTCGGCCGCAACGGGGCCGGGAAGTCGACCCTGCTGAAGATCATCTCGGGCGATCTGCAGGCCGATTCCGGCACCATCGACGTGCCCAAGATGTGGCGCATCGGCCGGCTGGAGCAGGAGATGAAGGACCAGGGCCGCAGCCTGCTCGCCTGCGTGCTCGCGGCCGATACCGAGCGCACGGCGCTGCTGCACGAGGCGGAGACCACCACAGACCCCCACCGCATCGCCGAGGTGCATGCACGTCTTGCCGACATCCAGGCCCACAGCGCGGAATCGCGTGCGGCCGAGATCCTGGCCGGGCTCGGCTTCGACGCCCAGGCGCAGCTCCGTCCCCTGAGCGATTTTTCAGGCGGCTGGCAGATGCGCGTGGCGCTCGCCGCGCAGCTCTTCTCGGCGCCCGATCTCATGCTCCTGGACGAGCCCACCAACCATCTCGACCTTGAAGCGACGCTGTGGCTGGAGAGCTACCTCAAGACCTATCCCGGCACCATCCTGCTGGTAAGCCATGACCGCGACCTCCTCAACAAGGTGGTCAACCGGATCATCCATCTCAGCCGCGGCGGCATGACCTCCTATACCGGCGGCTATGACGATTTCGAGAACATGCGCCGGGCACGCATGGAGCAAGACATGGCGATGGCCGCCAAGATCGACGCGCAGCGCAAGCACATGATGGCCTTCGTCGACCGCTTCCGCTACAAGGCCTCGAAGGCTAGGCAGGCGCAATCGCGCCTCAAGATGATCGCCAAGCTGCAGCCGATCTCGATCGTGGCCGACGAGAAGGGCGTCAACATTTCCTTCCCGCAGCCCGAGGCCCTGCCGCCGCCGCTCATCACCCTCGACAAGGTCTCGGTGGGCTATGAAGCCGGCAAGCCGATTCTCCGGAATCTCGATCTGCGGCTCGACCCCGACGATCGCATCGCGCTCCTGGGCGCCAACGGCAACGGCAAGTCCACCTTCGTCAAGCTGCTGGCCGGGCGCCTCAAGCCGATGCATGGCGATGTCAGGAAATCGCCCAAGATGCGGGTCGGCTATTTCGCCCAGCACCAGACCGACGAGCTCGATCTCGACTCGACGCCGATCGAGGTGATGGCGCGCGCGGCTCCCGAGCTCCTCCCCGACAAGCGGCGCGCCCATCTTGGGCGCTTTGGCCTCGGCCAGGACCAGGCCAACACGAAGGTGGCGCAGCTCTCGGGCGGCGAGAAGGCGCGCCTGCTCCTGGCGCTGATGAGCCGCCAGGCGCCCAACATCCTGCTGCTCGACGAGCCCTCCAACCATCTCGATATCGACAGCCGCCAGGCGCTGGTGGAGGCAATCAACGAATTCGAGGGCGCGGTGATCATCATCAGCCACGACCCCAATCTCATCGAGCTCTCCGCCGACCGGCTCTGGCTGGTGAAGGATGGCGGTGTCAGGACCTTCGACGGCGACATGGACGACTATCGGCGCCTGATCATGAGCGAGCGGCGCGAGCGTATCCGCAGCGAGCGGAAGGGCGCGCTCCCGGAGAAAGCCGCGGCGCCCAAGAGCGCCGCCGCCCACGGCGGCACGGCGCCGACCGGCGCCAAACCGGCAGCGAAGCCAGCACCCCTGCCGGCCCGGAAGAACGTGATCTCGCCGGAAAGGAAAAAGGCGTTGCAGGGCGCCGAAACTGCCGTCGCCAAGCTTACCCAGGCCCTCGACCTCATCGAAGGGAAGCTCGCCGACCCCGCCCTCTACAACAACGGCGGCACCGCCGAGCTCACCACCTGGCAGCAGAAACATGCCGAGGTCAAACGCCGCCTCGCCGAGGCGGAGGAAATGTGGCTGGAACTGAGCACGGGCTGAGGCGCGGCGACGGCCCTGGATTCGCCTCGGCCGCGATATTCACCCTATTGCCCAGCGTACCGCGACGGCGGGCCGAGAGTCCCGGCGCGCTGTGGACGCGCGCCGGGGTCGGCGTTCAGGCTGCGCGGGCGCGGCGGGCGGGAAAGTCGATATCGGTGGCGGCAACGTGGTTGAGATAGTTGGTGAAGATGTTCGCCACCACGTTGGCAACCGTTTCGACGATGTCGGCATCGGAGAGTCCGGCATTCTTCGCCGCGGCCAGGTCGGCGTCCGCCAGCACACCCCTGTTGGTGACGATGGCGACGGCCAGCTTCAGGATTGCCGCCAGGCGCGGGTCCTCCGCACGACCGGCGAGATGCGCCTCGACGGCCTCGGGGGCGACCTTGAGCCCGGCCGAGATCGCCGCGTGCGCCGAGGCGCAGTAGTCGCAGGCGTTGGCTCCGGCGACGGCCAGCGCGATCGCCTCGCGCGTGCGGGCGTCAAAGGCACCGCCAGCCAGCGTTTCGTTCAGACTGAGCAGTCCGGCGAGAACCGCGGGCTGATTCGCCGCGACGCGATAGAGGTTCGGGACCATGCCGATCTTGCCCTTGATCGCGGCAAAGAGGGCCGCTGCCTCGGAACTGGCGGCGGAGTCGGAAACCTGGGTGATGCGTGCCATGATGGAAGTCCTTTCGATGGGAGGCTATGGGTCGGCGGACGATCCGCCGTCGCCACCGATGTAGTCACCGACAGCCGGATGTTGAATTTCAGTCCGTTCGGATTTCATTGCAGATCGTCCGGCTCATTCGGACGATCTGTCAGTTTGCCCCTGGCTGTGCGAATCCCGACTGGCGGAAGGCGGCGGGCGAGACGCCGATCTCTTTCTTGAACACACGGCTGAAGGCCGACTCCGAGGCATAGCCGGCAAGCTCTGCCGCCTCGGCCACCGACAATCCGCGCGCGACCAGCGCCTCGCGCGCGATCTGCATCCGCCAGGACGTGACATAGGCCATGGGTGTCACGCCCAGCCGCGTCGTGAAGCGTTCCGCGAATCCGGTCCTCGACAGCCCGGCCTCGCGGGCGAGACTGGCCACTGTCCAGTCCGCCGCCGGCGCCCGGTGAAGGGCGGACAGCGCGCGGCCGATGTGGAGATCGGCAAAGCCCGAGACCCCGCCTTCCCCGGCGCCCGCCTGTTCGATGTGCGCCCGTATTGCCTGTGCAAAGATCGCCTCGGACATCTTCAGGGCGATCAGGTCCCCGCCGAGCCGCGCGCCACCGGCCTCGGCCCCGATCACCTTCAGCGTCGCCTCAAGCCAGGGTCCGGCGTCTTCGCCGTAGCCGCGCAGATGGATGAACGGAGGAAGCCGCTCGAACAACAGATGCCGCGACCCCTCGGCTAGAGCGAAATGACCGCAGATCAGTTGCGTATCGCGCGGACCATGGTCACCGCCCCAGACCAGCGTGCCGTGACCGGGAAAGCCCGAGCGCGACAGAATGTCGTCGAGGGGCAGCGCTTCTTCCGGACCCGTGTGACGGCAGGAAAGGACGTGTGCGGCGCCATGCGGGATGATGATGAGATCGCCCTGCGCCAGATGTACCGGCACGGGCTGGCCGGCGAGGCGCACCAGTGCTTCGCCCCGATGAGCGAAATGAAATCGCGCCACGTCGCGGAAGGCCGGTACCCGCACGCCCCAGGGTTCGGTAAAGCTCGTCCGGAAGTAGAGCGAGCCTCGGAGCGAGAGGCGGGTGAGGATATCGCTGAGCAGGTCCAACATCCGACCGAGATTAGCAGACGAATCAGTGGCGTCCAGATCTGCGGACGATCTGACACGAATACCGGATCTTCCGGCATTCATCCGCCGGATATTCCGTGCTTCAAGGATGCCGCGTCAGGGTGGCCGGCGGGAACGCGACCCCGCGGACGGTCCTGTTGCCACCGGTCCTCATGTCCGGAAATGCTCCTGTTAACCTGCAAAGGATTCACAATGTTCCACAAAATCGCCCTCGCTGCCGCCCTGACGACACTTTGCGTACTCAGCCCGGCCATGGCGGCCGATGAAGTCAATGTCGTGCCGGGACTGACCGCCGCCGGTGCGCCGCTCGGCCTGCACGGCTCCGATCCGGTCGCCTTGCTTGACCAGGGCAAGAACGTCGAAGGCATCGCCACAACGACGGTCGTTCACGACGGCGTCTCCTACTACTTCGCGTCCGAGGCGAACCGGATGGCGTTCGAAGCCAATCCGGCGCGCTATGCGGTGCAGAATGGCGGCTTCTGCACGTTCGGCGTTTCCGTCGGCAAGAAGTTCGACGGCGATCCGAACTTTGCCGCGGTGGTGAATGACAAGCTCTATGTTTTCCTCAGCGAGGAAATCTATCAGGCCTTCCTGAAGGACAAGGAAGGCACGATCGCCAGGGCAGCGCAGAACTGGTTGTCGATCGAGCACACGGCGGCCAGGGATCTCTGAGCCGGAGATCCTTCCGGGACCGGTCCTGCGACCGGTCCCGGCCATGTGCCGCCGGCATCGTTCCGTCGCACAAGGCCAAGGGCTGCCATCAAGCGCGACCCCATGCACCATGCCATCACCTTCACCCGGCTGACGACGGTCGCGCCCGAGCTACTCGCCGCGCACATGTCCGAGGCGCGGATGGCCATGCACATGCCGCTCCTGGCCGGCCCCTGGAGCCGCGTCGACGCGGTGCAATTCGTCGCGGCCAAGGAGGCATGCTGGCAACGCGACGGGCACGGCCATTGGGCGATCCTGTCGGATGGCCGATATGTCGGCTGGGGCGGATTCCAGAAAGAGGGCGATGAATGGGATTTCGGCCTCGTCCTGCGTCCCGACGCCTTCGGCCTAGGAAGGGCGGTCACCCGCCAGGCTCTGGCGTTTGCGCGAAGCGATTCGCGCATTCCCTTTGTCACCTTTCTGCTGCCGGCGTCGCGCCGCAACCTAGGTGCGCTTTCCCGCATGGGGGCGCGATTTGTCGGTGAGGTCGCACATTCGGGGGCGACTTTCCGGAAATTCCGGCTCGATACGGCGTGAACGGCCGGTCCAGCCGCGTGCTGTCAACGATAGAAGGAGAAACCCATGATCACCATCGACCATCTGAGCCTCGGCGTCGCCGATGTGTCCGCGGCACGACAGTTCTACGGCGCGCTGCTTGCCCCGATGGGGATTCGCTGTCTCGCCGAAGGCGAGGGCTTCGC
>JAEUKV010000012.1 GCA_016794165.1 Rhodospirillaceae bacterium | reverse complement strand
CCGGTCACGAAATTGACCGTGCGCGGCAGGGCGCCGTCGGCATCGCGGACAACGCGGTCGAGGGCGTCCTCATAGGTACCCACGATCTGGTCGCGGCCGATCACCACCACATGCTGGTCGGGCAGGAAATGCAGGGTCGTGGGCGTTGCGCCTGAGGATTGCAGCACCAGCGTGCCGGTTTCCGCCACAGCCGCCACCGCCGGGGTGACGCTGGTGGGATCGTCGCCATGGGAGCGGCCGCTGCTGATCGCCAGCAATGGCGCGTTGCTCCAGGGCAAATCCGCGATGCGTGGATCCGGGGCAAGCCGCAGGCGCGATTCCGCGTTCTGTGCGGCGAGATAACGTGCCACCGCCGCCGGGACGTCTTCCTTCGATGTCACCTCGTCGAGGGTCGCCTTGGCGTTGCGGAGCTGCTCGCGGAAGAGCGCCACCACGTCGACACCCGGCGCCGTGGCGCGGGCGGGAATGAGCGGCGTGGGTTTTGGCGGTGGTGCCGCGCCCTGGCGCCGTTCCGCCTGGCGCGCCATGCCGGCACGCAGACCCCCCAGCATGCGTTCACGCCCGGTGCCTGATGACGAGGAAGCGCTCATGATCCGTTCCTTGCGCGCCATTGGTCGTGGAAGGTGCGGCCCTGCGGTGCCGGCAGATCGCGGAAGCGGGTCCAGCCCTGAGCGAGGGGCACATTGGTGAGGCGGCCGCGCTTCCCGGCCATGGCGGAAAGGAGGCGTGCCGCGATCCTGGTACCGAGGCGATAGAGCAGCGGCCGGCGCGCGAAGAACGCCCAGAAGCGGATGCCGGAGCGTTCGGCCTGCGGCGCCAGGGCCTGCTGGAATTCGCGTTCGCGCCAGTGGCGCAGCATCTTGGGAATGGGAATGCGCATCGGGCAGACGGATTCGCAACGCCCGCACAGGCTCGAGGCATTGGGCAGGGGCTTGGCGTTCTCGATGCCGATGATGGCGGGGTTGAGCAGCGAACCGATCGGGCCGGAATAGACCCAGCCATAGGCATGGCCGCCCACCGAATGATAGACTGGGCAGTGATCGAGACAGGCGCCGCAGCGGATGCAGCGCAGCATCTCCTCGAAGTCGGAACCGAGATAGGCGGAGCGGCCGTTGTCGATGAGGACGACATGGAACTGCTCCGGCCCGTCGAGATCGCCCGGTCGCCGCGGTCCCGCCGAGAAGGTGGTGTAGACCGATTGCTCCTGTCCGGTGGCGGAGCGTGCCAGGATGCGCAGCAGCGTCATCGCATCCTTGAGGCTCGGCACCACCTTCTCGATCGAGGCCAGCACGATATGGATGCGCGGCAGGGTCTGGGTGAGATCGCCGTTGCCCTCATTGGTGACGATGGTGGTTGCACCCTCGTCGGCGATGAGGAAGTTGGCACCGGTGATGCCGACATCGGCCTTCAGGAATCCGGCGCGGAGCTTCGTGCGCGCCTCGGCCATCAGGCTCGCCGGGTCTTCAAGGTTGCGTTTCGGATCGAGATCCGTGTGGGCGTCGCGGAAGGTCGCCTCGACCTGGGCCTGAGTGACATGGAGCGCCGGGCCGATGATGTGGCTGGGGGTCTCGCCGCGCAGCTGGATGATGTATTCGCCAAGATCGGTTTCCACCGGCTCGATGCCGTTGGCGAACAGGAAATCGTTGATGCCGATCTCCTCGCCGATCATGGTCTTGCCCTTGGTGACGGTCCTGGCGTCCACGCTGCGGCAGATTTCCAGCACCTTGGCCCGCGCCGATTCCCCGTCCGGACACCAATGCACATGACCGCCGCGCTTGATCACCTCCTGCTCGAACTGCAGCAGGTACTGGTCGAGATGGGCGATGATGTGATTCTTGAGGTCGCGGCCGATGTCGCGCAGATCCTCGAATTCCGGCAGCTTGGCGATGGTACCGAGCCGGGTCTTGATGGAGTGCTCGCGGGCGATGCCGAGGGCCTCCTGCAGCGGCGCATCCTTGAGCGCACCGGCGGCGTTGGTCTTGAAGGCGTTGCTGGTGGGGACCATGGTCATGAGCTGGCCTCGCCGATGGCCGGTTCGTCGGTCATCCCCGCCAGCACCTCGGCCACATGGCGCACCTCGATGCGCGATCCATCGCGTTTCATCTTGCCGGCGAGATTGAGGAGGCAGCCGAGATCGCCGGCCAGCAGCAGATCGGCGCCGGTGGCGGCGATGGTCTCCACCTTGCGCGCCGCCATGGAATTCGAAATGTCGGGAAACTTGACGCAGAAGGTGCCGCCGAAGCCACAGCAGGCATCGGTCTCCGCCATCTCGGTGAGCTTGAGCCCCGAAACCGCGCCCAGGAGATCGCGCGGCGCCTGCTTCACCCCCATCTCGCGCAGGGAGGAGCAGGAATCGTGATAGGCGCAATGGCGGTCCAGGGTGGCACCAAAGTCTGTCCTGCCGCACTGTTCGGCGAGGAACTGGGTAAGCTCAAAGACGCGGTCGGCGAGCGCCACCGCGCGCGGCCCCCACATGCGATCCGCGGCCAGCAGTTCCGGATAATGGCGCTTGATCATGCCGGCGCAAGAGCCCGACGGCGCCACGATGAAGGGAAAACCCTCAAGCGCCGCAATGGTCGCCTGTGCGATGGCAACAGCGGAGGCGCGGTCGCCGGAATTGTAGGCGGGCTGGCCGCAGCAGGTCTGCGTCGCCGGCACGCTGACCCGGCAGCCGGCGGCCTCGAGCAGCTTGACTGCGGCAAAACCCACCGAGGGCCGGAAGAGATCGACCAGACATGTCACGAAAAGAGCGACATGTGGCCCGGAACTGGGCATGGAGCCTGGCGGGTTCTGGCTGGGCACGCGGACACTCACTTGAGATTGCTGACGATATCGACCACGTCCAGAGTCTTGCGCGCCGCGGCGGTCACTGGCAACAGCAGAAACCAGTTGCCCGGACTCTTCATGGCGCCGGCGAAGCGCAGCGCCTCCTCGCCGCTGCCCCAGAAGAAGTCGCCACGCACCGGGCCCTTGATCGCCGAGCCGGTATCCTGGGCCAGCATCAGGCGCCGCAGCGGATCGCCGCGCTTGGCTGCCTCGTGATCGATCGGCCAGGCGGTGTCGAGCCAGAGCGGCAGGCCGAGCGGCACGAAACCTGGATCGACGGCGAGGCTGCGCCCGGCGGTGAGGACGACACCCATGGCACCCACCGGGCCTTCCTTCACCTCGCGGAAAAAGATGAAGCGCGGGTTACGGTTCATCATTGCCTGGGCCTTGTCGGGATTGGCCCTCAGCCAGGCGCGGATGGTCTGCATCGAGGCGGCGCTGCGGTCGATGATGCCTTCCTCGATCATCACCTTGCCGATGGCGACGAAGCCATGGCCGTTATTGCCAGCATAGCCCACCCGGATCTCGCCGCCTTCCTTGAGGCGCACCACGCCCGAGCCCTGGATCTGCAGGAAGAAGGCGTCGACCGGGTCTTTCAGCCAAAGGAATTCGAGGTTCTGTCCGGTGAGGCCACCGGCCTCGATCTCGGCGCGGGTGAGATTGGTGGATTGCTTCGGTGCCGCATAGAGGGGATAGCGGTGCACCGCGTCGCGCGAGCGCGTGGCGTCGATCTCGGCCTCGTAATAGCCGGTGAACATGCCGGGCTTGCCGCGGTCGTCTTCCGCCATGAAGGGCACGAACCAGCGCTCGAAAAAGGCGCGCACCTCATCGCTGCCGGCGGCGGGACCGATCTCGCGGGCCGCCGCGCAGGGCATCTGCCAGTCGGAAACGACGCCGCCCAGGGCCTCGCCATTGGCTCCAGGATTGCCCACCGGTTCGTCTGCCTGGCGCTTGGTGATCACCTGGCAACTCCTGAGGAAAGCCGGCAGCACGCCCTCAAGGGAATCCTCGCCCCAACCCGGCAGGGCGGCGTAGGAACTGGGCTTCAATTTGAGTCCGGGCGGCACCTCGGGCGGCATGCAGGCCGCCAGGCTGAACGCTGCCATGGCGAGGACAGCACAGGCGGCCAGCCGGCGGTTGAAGGCCGGCCTGCGGATCATCGCCGATCGGCGTCTTGCCCCCGTCTCTGCCCGCATCCCCTCGGTCTATCCCCTGCTACCTGGCCCCTGTTACCTGGCCCCTGTCATCCGGTGCCGCAACGCGCGCTCAAATGGGCGCCGACCATCAGGCCGGGCTTTGCGTCGCCACCAGCTGCCAGTTCGGATCGCGCGACCTGGTATCGCGGGCGAAGGTCCAGATGTCGATCAGCACATCGACATGGGTGGGATCGCCCTCGATCACCTGGCCGGATGCGTCCTCGGTGACGCTGATCTGCTCGGTGGTGAACTTGAGCGTCATCAGCGCCTGTCGGTCCTTCAACTCGGCGCCGGCGATCTCGACATGGGTGATGCCGACCAGGGTGGTCTTGAGGCGGTGGCCGAGACGCTGGCGCTCCTGGATCGCCGCCTCGAAGCTGGCATAAACGTCGCCGGCCAGCAGTGGCTGCAGGGCCTTGGCATCGCCCGCGGCGAAGGCTTCCAGGATCATCTCGAAAGCGATCTTGGCGCCGCCCACGAATTCGATCGGATCGAAGGCGGGATCGGCGGTGCGGATGGCATCAAGACCGGCGCGGAGCGATTCGGGCGCCTGGGCGATCTCGGCTTCCAGCTGGCGCCGGTCGCGCGGCAACATGCCGCCGGCCACCGGCTCGGGCCGGGTTTCCACCGGGCGAAGATTGGGTCGCAGCGTCGGCGTGCGGCTGCCGATCTGGACCGGAACGTCGTCGTCGCGCTCGACCGCGCGGGGACGGTTCGGCGCCTCGCCCTTCTTGGCCTCGGGCGGCGTCGGCCGCGCGAAGGGGTCGATGCGGCGCTCATGGCCGGTGCGGCGGCCGAGCACGGAATAGAGCTTCCAGCCCAGGAACACCGCCACGATGGCGAAAAAGACGATATCGAGATGCTGCAAAAGCCGAAATCCTTGTCGATATGCCATGCCAGCGGCATGGTTCGGCGGCGGTCCGCTGGACCCGTCGCCCACCATGCGCTAAAGCCTTGATCCAACATTCTACATAGGAACCCGGCGCGATAACAGCAAGTCCGACTGCCGGTGATCACTTTGCAGGGAGATGGTCGGGGAACGGCCGGAATCGATGGATGTCCTGATGAAACCGACAATCCACAAAGGGGTATTCACCGGCAAACACGCCCGGGCAAGGGCGGTGCCGGCGGCGATAACCGGCCGGGTGCTGTCATGACGCGGCTCATCGCCGCGGCGATCCTGTTGCTGCCGCTCCTCGAAATCGCCGGATTCGTGCTGATCGGCGGGCGCATCGGCCTCGGGCTTACCCTGCTCTGGGTGCTGGCGGCGGCACTGGTCGGCCTCGGCCTCATCCGCCAGGGCGGGCTCAATGCGGTGACCAAACTGCAGAGTGCCGTGGCGCGAGGTCAGGAACCTGGTCACAGCCTGATCGACGGCGCCGCCATCGTCATTGCCGGGCTGCTGCTGATCGTGCCGGGCTTTGTCAGCGACCTCCTGGCGCTCATCCTGCTGCTGCCGGCCACGCGCAACTTTCTGCTGCGGCGCGCCGCCCAGCATTTCGAGACCCGCGTCTATCGCCGGGAGGGCGGCACCATGCGCCGGACCACGGTGATCGAGGGCGAATTCGAGGTGGTGGAGCCGGATGACGCGGCCGCGCATCCCGGGCCGACCGGTCCGCGCCGCCCGCCACCCCGTATCATTGACCAATCCGACGACGGCCCCTCTGACGACACTGGCAACGACAAGACTGGCAACGCAAAACCATGATCCTGATCCGCCACGGCCAATCCGAGTTCAACGCCCATCACGACCGCACGGGCGAAGATCCGGGCATTCCGGACCCGCGCCTCACCGCGCTGGGCCGGCGCCAGGTGACGGAAGCGGCGGTGCGGCTCAAGGACCACCCGGTCCCGCTCAGGCGCGTCCTGACCAGCCCCTATACCCGCGCCATCGAGACCGCGGAGATCGTGGCGCGCACCCTTGACCTGCCGATCGAGGTCGAGCCGCTGGTGCATGAGCGCGCCTTCTATCAATGCGACATCGGTACGCCGCGCAGCCGGCTCGCTACGGCCTGGCCGGGTCTCGCCTTCGACCATCTGCCGGAAGTCTGGTGGCCCAATCTCGACGAGACCCACGATCAGGTCGAGCTGCGCTGCCGGAACTTTCATCAGCGCGCGGCGGCACTTCCGGACTGGCAGCATGTGGTGGTGGCCAGCCACTGGGCCTTCATCCTGCAACTGACCGGCCATTCGGCGCAGAACGCGGAACTGGTGCCGTTCGATCCCACCCTGGCCCGCAACGCGCGGCGCGCGGGATAGAAGCCGGTACGGATGCCGACCTTTCCCGTCCTCGAAACCGAGCGCCTGATATTGCGGCCCCTGCGGGCGGACGATGCACCCGCACTTCATGCCTGGCTCTCCGATCCCGCGGTGATGCGCTACTGGTCGACCCTGCCGCACCGGGAACTCGCCGAAACCGAAAACTGGGTTGCCGGCAGTGTTGCCGAAATGGCGGCGGGCCGCGCTCATGATTATGCGGTCCTGCTGGGCGATGTGCCGATCGGCCGCGTCGCCTTCTGGCAGGGCGACGAGATCGGCTTTTTCTTCGATCCGCGGCACTGGCGTCGGGGCTATGCCAGCGAGGCGCTTGGTCGCTTCTGTGCCTTCGGCTTCGCGGCGCTGGGTTTCACGCAGATCAGGGCCGATGTCGATCCCGACAATGTCGCCTGCCTGCGCCTGCTGGAGCGGGTCGGCTTCGAACGCACGGGCTTTGCCAAGAACACCTTCGAGATCGGCGGCAAGTGGTTCGACAGCGTCTATCTGACCCTGCGTCCCTAGAAAGTCTCCGACCAGGGCCGCAAATCGATTTCCTGGGTCCAGGCGTTGCGCGGCTGCTTGTGCAGGCCGAGATAGGTTTCGGCAATGCTCTGGGGTGAGAGCCACTTGTCCTCGTCGGTGGGATCGCGGCCGGAACGGGTGCCGGCGATGCCGCCATCGATCACCACATGGGCGACATGGATCCCCTTGGGTCCCAATTCGCGGGCGAGGCTCTGGGCAAGGCCGCGCAGGGCGAACTTTCCCATGGCGAAGGGGGACGAGCCGGCAAAGCCCTTCACCCCCGCGGTGGCCCCGGTAAAGATGATGGTGCCCCTTCCCGCCTTCAGCATCAGGCGCGCCGCGCCCTGCCCGGTGAGGAAGCCGGCGAGCGCGTTGTTGCGCAGCGCCATCTCGACATCGGCGGGATCGATCTCCACCACCGGCCCGCGCGCACGGTAGCCGGCATTGAACACCACCAGCTCGGGAATGCCGAAATCGCGCTCGACCACGGCGAAGAGCCGGTCCGTGGCGACCGCATCGCCGGCATCGCAGGCCATGGCGCGGGCGCCCAGCTCGGCGACCAGGGGTGCCAGCTTGGCGATGTCGCGGGCCACCAGGACCAGTTTCATGCCATCGGCGGCGCAGGCCCGGGCGAGGGCCGCGCTGAGGCCGGCCCCGGCCCCCACGATGATCGCATAACGGCTCATGATTCCCCCATTTCGCCCGGTTCCACCTGAAAAATCACCGCGGCAGATTGCCCATGGGGGTGGATGGCGGTCAAGCGACCCGATTTCGGCTTGCCAGTGGTTGCCAAGCGGGGCGGAAGGGTGGTAGCGGAACCCCCATTCCGTTTACCCGATGCCATTCCCCAGGGAGCGATTTCATGACCGACGAGAACAAGGGCGGCAATCCAGACCAGACCGCCGGCGCCCAAACCCAGGCCGATGCCGGTCCGCCGCTGGTGGTCATTCATCAGTTCCTGAAGGATCTGTCGTTCGAGAACCCGCTCGGCGTCGACACGCCGCAGGCCCTGACCGAGGCGCCCACGGGCATGATCCGTGTCGACGTCAAGGTGAAGCCCCTCTCGCCGCCGGATATCGAGGTGGTGCTGTTCATGTCGGTCGACGCCAAGATCGGCGAGCGTTCGGTCTATGTGGTGGAATGCGAATACGCCGGCGTCTTCCGCATGGGCAAGGTGCCGCAGGAACATGTGCTGCCGCTGGTGATGATCGAGGCGCCGCGCCTGCTGTTCCCCTTCGCGCGCCAGGTGATCGCCAATGCGGTGGCGGCCGGCGGTTTCCCGCCGCTCCTCATCAACCCGGTCGATTTCGTGACCATCTACCGCGAGAAGCGCGAGGAGATGCTGAAGCAGGTCGAGGCGCAGAAGGCAGCGTCCGCGGCGCCCATGGGCGGTGCGGCCGGCAACGCCTGACCCGGACTTCCTTGCCCGGCGATGGCCGCCAAGCGGCGCCTTACGGATGACGAACTTGCCCTGTGGCAGGCGGTCGCCCAATCGGTCACGCCGCTGAAGCGGAAACGATCGAAGAAGCCGCCGATCGGCGACGTGCCGGCAGCATCCACGGAGCGCAAGGAGACAACCAAGGCACCGCCGGGGAAACGGCCCAGGGCCGCCAAGGGTCCCGCCCCCACACCGGCCCCCACAACGACGGCGCCGAAACCGCCACCCCTGCTGTCGCCGACGCCGACACCCGGCGCCATGCCCGGGATCGATAAGCGCCAGGGCGAGCGCTTTCGCCGCGGTCAGCTGCCGATCGAGGGCAAGATCGATCTCCACGGCCGCACCCAGGCCGAGGCCCATGACGCGCTGCAGGGCTTCATCGAACGCGCCTTCAAGGCGGGCAAGCGCAAGCTGCTGGTGATCACCGGCAAGGGCATGACCCAATCAAAGAGCGGCGTCCTCAAGACCAACGTGCCGCGCTGGCTCAACGAACCGGCCATGCGCCGCCTGGTCCTCGCCATCAGTCAGGCCCGGCCTGAGCATGGCGGCGAAGGTGCACTCTATGTGCTGCTGAAGCGCGGGAAGTGACTACCTTCTTCCACGCGGGCGCTTGGCAGTACCGCGCGGACGCGGCGCCGGGCGGTTGGCGATGATCTTGGCACCCGGCTTGCCGCCCTTCGCCGCCCATTCGCTGATGAAGGCGAAGAGTGCCCTGAGGCCCAGCGGTTCGCCGCCATCGGGGCGGCCGGCGCCCTTGCCCTGGGTCCAGCCCCAGGTATCGACATGGAGCCATTTCGTGGTCGGGCTGACGAATTCCTGCAGATAGAGGGCGGCCGTGATGGCGCCGGCGAAACTGCCCGGCTCGCAATTGGCGATGTCGGCCACCTTGCTCTCCAGCATCTTGCGATAGGGCTTCCACAGGGGGAGCCGCCAGAAGGGGTCGCCCGCGTCGCGGCCATGGCGCAGCAGGGCCTCGGCGAGGTCGTCGTCATTGGCAAAGAGCGCCGGGAGGTCGGGGCCCAGCGCCACGCGCGCGGCGCCGGTCAGGGTCGCCATGTCGATCATCAGGTCCGGCTTCTGCGCATCCGCCTCGGCCATGGCGTCGCACAGGATGAGGCGGCCCTCGGCGTCGGTGTCGTTGATCTCGACCGTGATGCCCTTCCTGGTCTTCACCACGTCGAGGGGGCGGATGGCATTGCCGGCGACCGAGTTCTCCACCGCCGGGATCATCAGCCGGAGGCGCAGCGGCAGATCGGCCGCCATGATCATCTGTGCCAAGGCCAGCACCGTGGCGGCGCCGCCCATGTCCTTTTTCATCATCATCATGCCGCCGCGCGGTTTCAAATCGAGGCCGCCGGTATCGAAGCACACCCCCTTGCCGATCAGCGCCAGCAGCGGGCCCTGTTTTCCGCCGCTCCCCTGCCACGACACATCGACGAGACGCGGCGCGCGCGGGCCGTTGGTGCCGGCGGCGCGGCCGACGGCATGGATGGTCGGGTAGTTGGCCTTCAGCAGCTGATCGCCGACGATCTCGCTGTAGCTGGCCTTATGGCGCTGGGCGACCGCGCGCACGGCGGCGGCGAGATCGGCCGGGCCCATATGTTCGGCCGGGGTGTTGATAAGATCGCGCCCGAGCGCGACAGCACCCAGAATCCGTTCGACCGCGGCGCGGTCGCATAGCCGGGGCCAGACCAGCCGGGCAAGCTCGCGCGCGCCGGCGCGGTAGCGCGTGAAGCGGTAGCAGCCCATGCCCCAGGCGAAGGCATGGGCGTCGCATTGCGCCGGGGTGAGGTCGTCCTCGACGAGGGCGTAGGTGCCGGCGGGCAGGGTGGCCGGCAGGGCGGCCAGCGACCAGCGGTCGAGGCCGGGCTCGACGCCCACCAGGATCCGGGCGCCCCCATCGCTCTCCGGCGGGAGCAGCAGGAAACTGCCGGGCTTGGCGGTGAAGCCCGCGGCCTTGACCCAGGCCTGGAGGCCGGCGGGCCGGTCCTTCAGCCACAGGGCGAGCGCCTTTTCGCTCAGGGGAAGAAGCGGCGTGGCGCGGGTGGCGCGGGCCACCAGGTGGTGGATCAACGATTGGTCGGGCAGGCTGGTCGGTTGCTTCGGCACGGGGGCGGTTTCCTGGAACAGGCCGCCGGGCGGGATGCCCGGGGCGGCCGGAATGGGTCGAGTCGCGGCAAATCTTAGCGAGGGCCGTGGCATCGGCATAGTTGGCAAGATGACCTGAGGGCCTATGATGCGGCAACCGCCTGGAGAGACCAAATGACAAGACTGACCCTGATCGTTGGCAACAAGAATTATTCTTCGTGGTCGCTGCGCGCCTGGCTCGCGGCCAAGGCAAGCGGGCTCGACTTTCACGAGATTGTCATTCCGCTGCGCCAGGCGGACACCCATGCACGGATCCGGGCGCATTCGCCCTCCGGCCTGGTGCCGGCGCTCAGCCATGAGGGCATCCTGGTGTGGGAGAGTCTCGCCATCTGCGAATACCTCGCCGAACTGGCGCCCGAGGCCCGGCTGTGGCCCGCCGACCGGGCGGCCCGCGCCCATGCCCGCTCGATCTCCGCCGAGATGCATGCCGGCTTCGCTTCCCTGCGGCGCAATCTGCCGATGGATCTCGCCCATGACCGCCATCGCGACTCCCGTGCCGATCTGGTCAAGGACGATATCGCCCGCATCATGGCGATCTGGCAGGAGGCCCGCGTTCGATTCGGCGAGGCCGGTGCCAATGGCAAGGGGCCGTTCCTCTATGGCGGGTTTTCCGCCGCCGATGCCATGTACGCCCCGGTGGCCACCCGCTTCCGCACCTATGGCGTGGCACTCGAGCCGGCGGCACAGGCCTATTGCGAGGCGATCTTTGCCTGGCCCGCCTTCAAGGAATGGGAAGCCGCGGCCCTTACCGAGACCACGGTGATCAGCTTCGACGTCTTCCAGAAAGCCGACTGACGCCGCCCGCCATGAAACGCGGCCACGCACACGACCATCAGCCATCGGGCGATCGCTCGTTCGATCCCTCGGCGCCGATCGCCGTGGCGGCGGGCGAGATCGACTTTGCCGCGCCCCTGCTCCTGAACGTGAACCAGCCGCCGGGGCCGGCGCTGCTGCGCTGGGCCTTCATGGTGCCGTTCCTGTTCTGGCTGGCGATCGTGGCGGGTGCCCTGCTCGGCCGACCGCCCACTGCGCCGGTGGAACTGGAGAGCCTCGCCGCCGCCTGGCATATGTGGCAGGACCAGAGCTGGCTGCCGCAGCGCGCCGGCACCGGCGAAGGGCATCTTGCCCCTCTGCATCTGTGGTCGATCCTGCTCGGCTGGCACGTCTTTGGCCTCAGCGACATGTGGCCGCGCCTGCTCAGCGTGCTGGCAAGTCTCGCCACGCTGATCCTCATGGGCAGAAGCGCGCTCGCCCTGTGGCCGCACCGGCAGCTCACCGAACTCTATGCCCGCGTCCTGCTCATCGGCACCATTGCCTTTGCGCTCGTCGCCACCATGGTGCAGCCGGAACCGCTCGGCCTGTTCTTCGCCGCGCTGGGCTTCCATGCGCTGACCCGACTCTGGCAGACAACCGCGCGGCGCCTGGCCTATCTGCTGTGGTGGGCGGTCTTCGCGCTCGCGGTGCTGGGCGGGCTTTTCGCCATCGGCAATGCCGCCCTGCTGCTGCTGCCCCTGACCGCGCTGCTGCCGCCACGGCACAGCGAAGGCGTCGGTCCGGAGGCAACCCCGGGGCGTCTCGGCCTGCGCTTCGTGCCGCATTGGCACCTCGCCTGGGTGCTGGCGCTGCTGCCCGCCCTCGGCGTCTGGTTCGTCTGGCAGGGAATCCTGGCCGAGGCCGGCATCGCCGCCTCGCTCCTTGCCTTCGGCAATGGCTGGTTCGATCCCGCAACCGAGGCCAGCCGGCGCGAATTATGGACCCTGTTCCTGGTGCCGCTGCTGCTCTATCCGTGGATCTCATGGAAGACATTGTGGCGGGCCCTGGCGCGGCAGCTGCGGGGTGCCGTGGGGCGCGGCTTCCGCCTGTGCCTTGCCTTCCTGCTGGCGGCCCTGGTCTCCGGTTTCGCCGGCGGCTGGCAGATGCAGGGCATGATCTACATCGTCCTGCCGCTGGCACTGCTGGGGGCGCGGCTGCTGGCGACGCAGGAGATCCGCGCCCGGGACTTCCACGCCATCGTGCCGGCGCTCTGGGCGCTGCTGCTCGGGCTGTTCTTTTTCCTCATGAACATCGTCCCGACGGCGCATCTCGATGCGCTGTGGCGCGAGGTGTTCGATGTCTCGCTGCCGATCTGGATCGGCGGCATGGGGATGACCTCGGGCCTCGTGCTGCTGGTGGCCGGCTACGGCATCGCGCAGCTCTCGCCGATGCAGCTGCTCTCACGCACCATCCAGGTGGCGACCCTGCCGGTCCTGCTGCTCAGCTGCATCAATATCGAGTTTCCCTTCAACCTGCGGCAGTTCTTCGACCTCACCCCGGTCGCCGAGCGGCTGCGGCAGCTGGAGGATGCGGGCCAGCCCCTCGCCGTCTATGGCCGCTATCGCGGCGAATTCGACTTCTACGGAAGGCTCACCAGCGCACCCGTGGAACTGCCCGACGAAGCCGCGGCCATGGCCTGGGCACGCGCCCATCCGGCCGGTGTCATCGTCAGCTATTTCGACGGCTCGCCCCTGCGCCTTCCCGCCTTGCCCTATTACCGTGGCGTCGCCCGGGACCGCTGGGTCGTGGTCTGGCCGACCAGCGCGGTCCTCGCCACAGACGGCGGCGCGCTGGACGATTATTTCTGAGCCTCGGCCGTGCGGGGCGCCAATGGGCCATCCCCGACTGGATACTTCCCGGCTGGATTTCTTGTGCGGGGACAGGAATCGGCCGGTCTGCTACACTTGCCAGCGTATGAGGCTGTGGGGAGTGACTTGATGACCAGTTTCACCATGGGTTTCCGACAGGTGCGCGGGCCCGAGCACCGGCGCGACAAGCGCCTGCCGCTGCCGATCTTCTCTGTCCGGGTGGACGGGCAGGAGGCCGAAACGGTGAACTGGTCCCTGGGCGGCCTGCTGATCGGCAATTACCAGGGGCATCTGCTGGTCGAGATGCCGGTCGAGATCGCCATCAAGATCAAGGATGAACACGCCGAATTCGACATGAAGATCGCCGCCAGGGTCGTGCGCAACGACCGAGAGAAGAAGCTTCTGGCCGTGAAGTTCGACGAGCTTAACCCGGCCATCTACGATTTCTTCGAGCGCGGCTTCACCAAGCGCTTCCATCGCCGCGAACGCTCTCCGGCCTGAGCGGCATCCGCAAGAGCCACCCCGCATGACCTTCGCCGACTGGACCCTGCCCGATGGCCTGGCACTGAGCTGGACGCTGCTGCTGTGGTTCGTCTATGGTCATTTCGCCGACCGATTGCCGCCCGACGAGGTGGCGCCCACCAACCTCAACCAGATGATGCATCACCTGCGCCGTTCCTGGATGCGGCGCATGATCGACCGGCATGACCGGATCGTCGATTCATCGCTGACCGGGCATTCGGTGAGTTCTACCACCTTTTTTGCCTCGACCTCGATGCTGATCATTGCGGGCCTCCTGGGCCTTCTCGGCAACGCCGGCACCGCGCACCAGGTGATCCAGTCCTTCGGCTTCGTGGCGCGTTCCAGCGTCGGGCTGTTCGAGATCCAGGTGCTGGGCCTCGTCGTGCTGTTCATCGTGGCGTTCTACAAGTTCACCTGGGCGCTCCGGCAGTTCAACTTCGCCTGCACCCTCATCGGCGCGGCACCCATCGCCCCGGTCGAGGCGGCGGTGCGCGACCGCTTCGCCGATCACGCGGCCAGGGTCATGTCATTGGCGGTGGTGAGCTTCAACGGCGGCATCCGCGCCTTCTATTTCGCCATGGCGTGGCTGGGCTGGTTCATCCACCCCTATGTCTTCGCCGCCACCACCAGCATCGTCGTGCTGGTGCTCCTGAAGCGACAATTGAAAAGCCGCAGCCAGCAGAGTGTCGCACAGTATTACGACGCCGCGTGGCACTGAGGGCGCTCGACCTTAGGCCGCCGTGCCGCCCACGGTGAGCGCGTCGATGCGCAGGGTGGGTTGACCGACGCCCACGGGGACACCCTGGCCTTCCTTGCCGCAGGTGCCGACACCGGTGTCGAGCTTCATGTCGTTGCCGATCATGCCGACCCTGGTGAGCACGTCGGGGCCGTTGCCGATGAGAGTCGCCCCCTTGACCGCCGGGCCGATTTTCCCGTCCTCGATGAGATAGGCTTCGGAAGCCGAGAAGACGAACTTGCCGGAGGTGATGTCGACCTGGCCGCCGCCGAAATTGACGGCGTAGAGACCCTTCTTCACGCTGGCCAGCACTTCCGCCGGGTCATGGCTCCCGGCCAGCATGATGGTGTTGGTCATACGCGGCATCGGGTTGTGGGCAAAGCTCTGGCGCCTGCCGTTGCCGGTGGGCTTCATGCCCATGAGGCGCGCGTTCTGCCGGTCCTGGATGTACCCCTTGAGGATGCCGTCCTCGATGAGGGTGGTGCATTGCGTGGGCGTGCCCTCGTCGTCGATGGTGAGCGAGCCGCGGCGGTCGGTGAGGGTGCCGTCATCGACGACGGTGACACCGGATGCTGCGATGCGCTGCCCCATCAACCCGGCAAACGCAGACGTCTGCTTGCGGTTGAAATCGCCCTCGAGACCATGGCCGATGGCCTCATGAAGCAGGATGCCGGGCCAGCCGGGGCCAAGCACCACCGGCATCTCGCCCGCCGGCGCCGGCACCGAGCCGAGATTGACGATGGCCTGGCGCAGCGCCTCGTCGGCGCCCTGCTTCCAGTTCCCCTCCGCCACCACGCCGGCATAGTCGACCCGGCCACCGCAGCCGAAGGAGCCGGTTTCCATGCGGCCGTTTTCTTCCACCATGACCGAAATGTTGAGGCGCACCAGCGGGCGTACGTCCGCCATGCGTTGCCCGTCGCCGCGGATGATCTGAATGGCCGACCAGGAGCCGGAGAGCGAAGCCATCACCTGGCGCACGCGCGAATCCTTCGCGCGCAGATAGGCGTCGATCTCCTCCAGCAGCTTGACCTTGCCCTCGAAGGGCAGCGATCCCAGCGGATTGTCCGGCGAATAGAGCTGGCGGTTGGTCCCCTGCGGGCCGACATCGAGGTGGCCGTCATGACCGGCATGGACCGCCTTCACGGTCTGCGCGGCGCGGGCGAGGGCACCTTGCGACAGATCGCTCGCATGGGCATAGCCGGACACCTCGCCGGCGATGGCGCGCAGGCCGAAACCCTGGGTGGTGTCGAAACTGGCACTCTTCAGGCGGCCGTCGTCGAAGGACAGCGCCTCCGACTGCTCGTATTCCAGATAGAGCTCGCCATCGTCGGCACCATGCAGCGCATCGGCGACGACACCTTCCACCTTGCCCTGGTCGAGGCCGGCGCGCTCGAAGAACAGCTGATCGGTGGTGGCGAGATTCGACATCGGGGTCTCCGGAATAGCGAGGCAACTGGTCGGAAAGATATAGGATGCCCGGCGGCGAATTGCCACCGTCGCCGAAGACCGCAACCGACGAATGGGGGCGGTGGTTAGGGGGCGAGACGGGCGATTTCCGCCAGAAGCCGCGGAATGTCGACCGAATCCGCATGCTCGCAGTGCTCAGTCGCCGATTCCGGTGCCGGATTGGCGCCCAGGTCGAGTACCGGGACGACACGCTCCCGCGCCAGGGCCAGCAGGCGGCGGTGGCCCGCGGCCTCGCCTTTCTCCCGGTCGCTCAAATCCAGCAGAATCAGATGCGGTTGCAGCGAGCGCATCGCCTCCAGCCCCAGTTCCGGCGTATGCACGATGGTGAGGGCAAGGTGCGGAAACTGGCCGAACGCCGCCTCGATCAGGCGCACATGGGCCGGATTGTCTTCGATGTACAGGATCCGCCGTGCCACTTGGGCCACCGCCGGCGGTACCGTCAGCGTTGCCGTCACCGCAGGCGCGGGAGCGGCATCGGCCAGGGGCAGATCGACCCAGAAGGTGCTGCCCTTGCCATAGATGCTGCGGCAGCCGATCGTGCCGCCCATGACTTCGGTCAACCGTTTCGCCAAAGCGAGGCCGATGCCGGTGCCTTCGATTGCCTGGGCCTCGGCGCCAAGGCGGTTGAACGGCGTGAACAGTTCCGCCTGGCGCTCCGGCGGGATGCCCTGGCCGTTGTCCTCCACCGAAATTCTGAGGAATCCTGCGGGTCCCGCACCGCAACTCACCACGACGCGGCCGCCGCGTCGGTTGTACTTGATCGCATTGCTGACCAGATTGAGCAGGATCTGCCGCAGGCGGACATTGTCGGAGCGAACCTGCGGCCCGGGACTGTCACCGGGTGTCTGCAGATCGATCTCGCGCGTCGCCGCCATGCGGCCGATGAGCGGCCGGACGGCCGCAATCACCGCATGGGCATCGACGGTCTCGATCTTCAGCCCGATGCGGCCAGCATCGATCTTGGCAAATTCGAGGATATCCTTGATCAATTCCAGCAGGTGCTCGCCACCAGCCCTGATACAGCCGAGATAGGCGCGCTGCTGGTCGTTGAGCTTCCCGGCGATCTCGGCTTCCAGCAATTGCGCAAAGCCCAGTACCGCGTTGAGCGGGGTCCTGAGCTCGTGGCTCATATTGGCGACGAAGTCCGATTTGGCGCGGTTGGCCATTTCGGCGCTTTCCTTGGCCTGGCGCAGGGCGATTTCTCCCAGCTTCTGGGCAGTGACGTCCTGCACCGTGCCGATCGAGCGCGCCGGTTTGCCATCATCGCTATAGAAGGTGCGGCCGTGGACCTCGACATGCTTGATCCTTCCGTCCGGCATGACGATGCGATAGTTCATGTCGAAAGGCGTGTGATCGGCCAGCGACCTGGCATAGACGCGCGCCACCTTCTCGCGGTCGTCGGGATGGATCGCATTCTCGAAAGCGAGATAGAAATTGCTCTGGGTCGCGCGATCCAGTTCCAGAATGGCAAAGACCTCATCGGACCAGACCCGGCTGCCATCGGCATGGTCGATTTCCCAGGCGCCGAGCCGGGCGATCCGCTGAGCCTCCTGGAGTCTCTGCTCACTGCGCTTGAGCGCCTGCTCGGCGCGCATCACATCCGAGATGTCCTCGATCACGCCGATCAGCCGCTGCGGCGCGCCGCTCCTGCTGCGCGCGAGCGTCACGGTCATGCGCACCCAGACCATGCCACCGTTCTTCTGCCGGTAGCGCTTTTCCATGGTGTAGGGACCGCGCCGCCCGGCAATGAGGTCGTTGCCCTGGCGCTCGTCCAGGTCGACATCGTCGGGGTGGGTGATGGCAGCGAAATTTCGCCCTTCCAGCTCGCTCGCCTGATAGCCGGTGATGTCGCAGAAGCGCTGGTTGACGCGAATGAAATTGCCGGCGAAGTCGGAATAGCAGATGCCGACCGCGGCCTGGTCGAAGATGGCGCGGAAGAGCGAATCGCTGTCCTCGCCCGCGACCGGATCGCCCGCCACTGGATTTCCATCGGCCTGATTTATGGCTGTGCCTGCCACCGCCGCGTTATCGCGGGCGACAATCTTGAGCGGGTTATCCTTCGCCGTGGCCTTGGTCATGCGGTCCTGCGCCTGGTTTCCGCGTTATGCCCTCGAAGAACGGCTCACGACAGGCGCGGAACGTAGCTGGAACCATAGGCGTCAAAAGCTAACGATTTGTTAGCCGGGGGCATGAAAGGCGAAAGGTTCGGCCTGTTAAAACATTGATACGACAATATTCTTGTGGAACCAATCTGTGACATCCCGCAGCGCCCGTTGCCATCTGGCGGGTGTCGATGGACGGCCGCCCAAAACCTCCCGCGGTGCGGTTGCTCCTCCCGGACGAGGCGTGTAGGGTCCGCCGCAAATCGCACCCAACGGAAAGAAAATCCCATGCGCCCCTCCGGTCGCGCCGCCAATGCGCTGCGCCAGGTCGAATTTATCGTCGGTTTCAACCGCCATGCGGAAGGGTCCTGCCTGGTCAAGTTCGGCGATACCCATGTGATCTGTACCGCCTCGCTCGATGAGAAGGTGCCGCCCTTCCTCAAGGGCTCGGGCAAGGGCTGGGTCACCGCCGAATACGGCATGCTGCCACGCGCCACCCATACCCGCGGCGACCGCGAGGCGGCCAAGGGCAAGCAGTCCGGCCGCACCCAGGAAATCCAGCGCCTGATCGGCCGGGCGCTGCGCGCCGTCACCGACCTCAAGGCCTTCGGCGAGCGGCAGATCAAGATCGACTGCGACGTCATCCAGGCCGATGGCGGGACCCGCACGGCGGCGATCACCGGCTCCTATATCGCGCTCCACGAATGCTTCCGCCTGATGAAGGAGATGAACGCGATCAAGTCGATTCCGCTCACCGATCAGGTGGCGGCCATCTCCTGCGGCCTCTACAACAACAACGCCGTGCTGGATCTCGATTACCCCGAGGATTCCAATGCCGAGGCCGATGCCAATTTCGTCCTCACCGCCAAGGGCGGCATGGTCGAGGTGCAGGCGACGGCGGAAAAGGAAGCCTTCAGCGACACGCAATTCGCCGAACTGCTGGCGCTGGCGCGCCACGGCACCAGCGAGCTCTTCGCCCTGCAGCGCGACGCCCTCGCCGCGGCCGCCGCGAAAAAATGACGGCGCGGCGCTTTACCGGCGGGAAGCTGGTCCTCGCCAGTCACAATCCCGGCAAGCTCCGGGAAATCGCCGAGCTGCTGGCGCCCCATCATGTCGACGTCGTTTCGGCGGGTGCCCTCGGATTGCCGGAGCCGGAAGAAACCGAAACCAGTTTCATCGGCAATGCCCGGCTGAAGGCGGTGGCGGCGGCGCAAGCGAGCGGGCTGCCGGCGCTTGCCGACGATTCCGGCCTCGAGGTGATGGCGCTGGATCGCGATCCCGGCATTTATTCGGCGCGCTGGGCCGGGCCGGACAAGGATTTCGGCCGGGCGATGGCCCGGGTCCTCGATCTTCTCGCAGCGCGGGGGGATCGCCGCGCGCGTTTCGTCTCCGCCCTCGCCCTCGCCTGGCCGGACGGCCATTGCGACGAGTTCGAAGGCGACGTCTGGGGCGAGATCGTCGCCGCGCCACGCGGCACACGCGGCTTCGGCTACGATCCCATCTTCCAGCCCGATGGCTACGACATCACCTTCGGCGAAATGGAACCGGCACAGAAGCACGAGATGAGCCACCGGGCCGTCGCGTTCCGCAAATTCGTGGCGGCCTGTTTCCCCGTCTAGTTCGCTGCCCCCTCAGACCGCGCGGGAATGGCGCTGGCTCTCCGGCTTGAGATAGGCGTCGAAGGCGGCGGCCACGACGCGGCGGAATGGGGCGCCCAGGGACGTCACCGTCAACTGGCCCGATTCCAGCCGCACCAGCCCGTCGGCGATCATGGGAGCGAGGCGAGCGAGTTCGCCCGTGGCATTGAGCGGCAGGGTGGTGAGGTCCGCCGCGCCGAAACACATGATCTGGTCGATCAGCGCACGGCGATAGCGATCGTCCGCAGTGAGGGCGATGCCTTTCACCGTGGCGAAACGCCCGGCATTGACGCTGCGCGCCCAGGGCGTGTGGTCGGGCTGGTTCTGGGCATAGCCCTGCGGCAGGGATGAGATCGCGCTGGGGCCGAGGCCGAGGACGCAAGCGGCGCGGTCGGTGGTATAGCCCTGGAAGTTGCGGCGCAAGGTGCCGGCATCGAGCGCAAGGGTGAGTGAGTCTTCCGCCGTCGCAAAGTGATCGAGGCCGATCTGGCGATAGCCGTTCATGGAGAGAACGTCGGCGGCGATGGCGAACTGCTCGGCGCGCGCCGCGGCATCGGGCAGGGAATCGGCGTCGATCAGGCGCTGATGCGGCTTCATCCAGGGCACATGGGCATAGCCGAACAGCGCCACGCGCTCCGGCGCCAGGCCCGCCGCGAGCCCGGCGGTGCGGGCGATGCCGGCGGTGGTCTGGCCGGGCAGGCCGTAGATGAGGTCGAGATTGATCGCCCGCACGCCGGCCAGGCGCAGATCCGCGACCGCCCTGGCCACCAGCTCGTAAGGCTGCACGCGGTTGATCGCCTGTTGCACGGCGGGGTCAAAATCCTGCACCCCGAGGGAGACCCGGGAAACGCCGCTTTCGCGCATGGCGGCGAGGAAGTCCGGCGCGAGCGACCGCGGGTCGAGTTCCAGCGCCAGCTCAAGATCCGGCGCGAGGGCGAAGACATGGTCGAGCGCCATCATGATGCGGCGGAAATCGTCGGCACCGAGGCTGTTGGGCGTGCCGCCGCCGAAATGCACCGAGGTCACCGGGCGACGCCCGCTTACGCCGCCTGCCGCCAATTGACGCCCCAGCATTTCGATCTCGTTGAGCAGCGTGGCGACGAAATCGGCGATCGGCTGATAGCGCGCGACGATCTGGGTGTTGCAGCCGCAATACCAGCACATCTGCCGGCAGAAGGGGACGTGGATATAGAGCGAGAGTGGTTCGCCCTCGGGGAGGGCCGCCAGCCAGCCCGCGAAGACGGTGCCGTCGACGCCGGCATGGAAATGCGGCGCGGTCGGATAGGAGGTATAGCGCGGCACCGGCCGATCGTATTTGGCGATGAGATGGGATTCGGTCATGGTCGAAAGGATCGCGGTTGACCGGTGCCGCCACCTTGATTCAAATCAAGCGCGCCGAAATGTCGCAAGCCCGAGAATCGCAAATCCGAAACCCAGGAGACTCATCATGCCCGGCGAAAGCCTGATCGTTCCCGCCCGCAAGGGCCTCGCCGTCAAGATCGCCGCCGGCCACAGCTTTCAGGTGGTGAATACCCATGGCACGCAGGTGGTCGATACCTGGGCCTTCAACGCCGCCGATCTGAGCGAGTTCATGTCCATGGAGCATAGCCGCGCCGGCTTCCGGCGCCTGTGCGCCCGGATCGGCGACAGCTATCTCAGCAACCGGCGGCGACCGATCCTGACCCTCGCCGACGACACCTCGCCCGGGCGCCACGACACGCTCATCGCCGCCTGCGATCCCTATCGCTACCGGGCGCTCGGCCATCAGGGCCCCCACGACAATTGCACCGAGAACCTCGCCGATGCCCTGGCCGCCCTCGGCCTCAAGGTGCCGGAGACGCCGGCGCCCCTCAACCTCTTCATGAACATCCCGTGGGAGCCCAATGGCGATCTCTTCTGGAACGAGCCGATGAGCCTGCCCGGCGACGCCGTCACGCTCAGGGCCGAGATGGATGTGGTGGCGGTTTTCTCGACCTGCCCGATGGACCTCCTGCCCATCAACGGCAAGGACGGTGTCATCCGCGAGGTGGAGATCCGCCTCGCGTGACGACGCATCACCCCCTCACCGCGATCGGCTTCGATGCCGACGACACGCTGTGGCAGAACGAGCAGTTCTTCCGCCTGACCGAGCAGCGTTTCGCCGACCTGCTGGCGGATCATGGCGACCCCGATATCATCGCCGGGCATCTGCTGGAAGCCGAGCGGCGCAACCTCGCTCTCTATGGCTTCGGAATCAAGGGCTTCACCCTCTCCATGATCGAGACCGCGATCGAGGTGACGGCGGGGAAGGTGCCGGCCGCAATCATCCAGCAGATCCTGCTCGCCGGGCGCGAGATGCTGCACCATCCGGTGGAAACCCTGCCCCAGGTGCCGGAAACGCTGGAGCGCCTCGCCGGGCGCTACCGCCTCATCATGATCACCAAGGGCGATCTGTTCGACCAGGAGCGCAAGCTCGCGCAATCCGGCCTCGGCGATTTCTTCGATGCGATCGAGATCGTCAGCGGCAAGGACGCCGCCACCTATGCCCGCATTTTCGCCCGCCACGGCGACGGGCCGGAAGCCGCGATGATGGTGGGAAACTCGCTGAAATCCGACGTGGTACCGGCGCTCAAGGCCGGGAACTGGGGCGTCTTCGTGCCCCACGACCTTACCTGGGCATTGGAGCATGCGGAAGAACCGGTCACGGCGCCGCGCTTCCGCAAGCTTGATGCCATCGGCGATCTACCAGAGTTGATCGGGCGGTTGTAGCGGCCTACGGGCACGGTTTCAGAACCGCCGGGCCTTCATCAACCGCACCGGACTCCGGGATCGGGCGGCAGGTGCCGTCGGCGCAGATTTCCCAGGTGCCGCCGGTGGCGCCGGAGCGGGCGAGCAGGATGCGGTCCTGCACGAAGGCCAGGGGCGGATGATAGCGCCAGACGCGACCGTCGAAGACGGCGCCCTCCGGCGGCTCCATGCCGGCGCCGGAGCCTTCGATGCGCGCCTCGACCAGTTGCAGGCCGGCAAGACCCACAATCCAGTCTTCCTCCCAGCGGGTTTTTTCCACCGAATGCGACCAAGCGAGGGTGAAGGCCTGGGCGGCGAGCACGATCTCCCTTGCGCCCAGCAGCAGGCAGACATTCATGACGATTGCTTGACGAGCCGCGCCCGCCAGACATGCTGGCCGACGAAGAGTGCTGCGAGGGCAAAGCCGATTTCATCGGTGATGGGCAGCGCCAGCACCAGGGAGAAGGCAGCGATGGTGGCGAACAGCCGTTCCCACCAGGCAAGCCGCCGCACCAGGAAGCCGATTCCGGCGGCACCCCAGAGGGCGATGGCGAGCACCGCCTTCACCACGATGTAGACGACCGCCGCGACATAGCCGATCGATTCCGCGAGCGGCCCGCCATCCTGCAGCATCAGGGCCGGGGCATAGACCGCCATGAAGGGGATGACGAAACCGGCAAGCGCGATCTTGATCGCCTGCATTCCGATGCGGAGGCCGGATTCCTTGGCGATGGGTGCCGCGGCGAAAGCCGCCAGCGCCACCGGCGGCGTGAGGTCGGCAAGGATGCCGAAATAGAACACGAACATGTGGCTGACGATCAGCGGCACGCCTAGTTCCAGTAGCGCCGGCCCGGCCAGGGACGAGGTGATGATGTAATTGGGGATGGTGGGAATGCCCATGCCGAGGATGAGACAGGTGACCATGGTGAGGACCAGGCTGAGGAACAGGCTCTTCTCGCCGATCGAGACCACGAAATCACCGAAGGTGGTGGCGGCACCTGTGAGGGTCATGGTGCCGACGATGATGCCGACGATGGCGCAGGCGATGCCCACGGGGAGCGCCGTCTTGGCACCCTCGGCGAGGCTGTCACGGGCGATGACCAGCGTCTCGCGCCCGCCGCGGGTGAAGGCGTTGAGGGCCACGAGGAGTATCACGATCCCCGCCAGCACCCAGATGCCGAACTGGAGGAAGGCCGCCGCCCCCAGTCCCAGCAGGATCCAGAAAATCACCCTGAGCGCGAAAACCGATACGCCCTGCATCAGCCCGCCGCCCAGCAGCAGCAACACGGTGAGGGCGAGGCCGACCGTGCCGGAGAAGAGCGGCGTATAGCCGTCGAAGAGCAGATAGACCAGGGCGGCCAGCGGCAACACCAGATGCCAGCCGTCGCGCAGCGCGGCCCAGGCCGAGGGGCATTCGGATTTCGGCAGACCGAGGAGGTCGCGCTTGCCGGCCTCGAGATGCACCATCCAGAAGGCAGAGAGGAAATAGAGCACGGCCGGAATCACCGCGGCCTTCACCACCTCGGCATAGGGCACGTCGATGGTCTCGGCCATAATGAAGGCGACGGCCCCCATCACCGGCGGCATGATCTGCCCACCCATCGAGGCGGTGGCTTCCACCCCGCCGGCGAAGGCGGCGCGATAGCCGAAGCGCTTCATCAGCGGGATGGTGAACTGGCCGGTGGTCACCACATTGGCGACGCCCGAACCGGAGATGGTGCCCATCAGGCCCGAGGCGATCACCGCGACCTTGCCCGCTCCGCCTCTCGCATGACCGACGAGGCCCAGCGAGACATCGGTGAACAGCCGGATCATGCCGGTGCGTTCCAGGAACACGCCGAACAGGATGAAGAGGAAGATATAGCTCGACGAAACATAGGTCGGGATGCCGTAGATGCCCTCGGTGCCGAAGGCCATCTGGTCGACGATCTGGCCGAAATCGTAGGGCCGGTGATCGAACGGCGGCGGCAGGTATTCGCCGTAGAGCGCATAGGCGAGGAAAAAGCCGCAGATGAGCGGCAGGGCCGGACCCATCACCCGCCAGGCGGTGACGAACAGGATCACGATGACGGCGATGCCGATGCCGATATCCCATTGGTTGGGATCGCCCGCCCTGAGCAACAGGTCCTTGTAGAAGACCCATTGATAGAGTGCCACCACCACGCCGATACCACCCAGCGCCCAGGAAAGCGCGCGGAGCGGCCGCGACGCTCCCGTGGCGGCGGCGATGAGCGGGAGGGCAAGGAGAATGAGGAAGCCGACATGGACCGCGCGCACCACCTGGCTCGGAATGTTGAGGAGGTGTGCCGCGGTCGCTAGCTGGAACGACGAGAAGGCGATGGCGATGAGAAACAGCGCGCGGCCCTCGAGGTCGCGCCCGAAGGGGGCGGCAAGGGCGGCCGCGCCGGCATGTTCGCCGCCGACGCGGGCCGTCACCTCGGTCTGTTGGCTCATGCCGGGTGCGGGATCAGATGACGCCCTGCTCCTTGTAGAAGCGTTCGGC
>JAEUKV010000010.1 GCA_016794165.1 Rhodospirillaceae bacterium | reverse complement strand
TGCAAAAAGACATTTGCTCCCGGGGCTTACCCACCCCATATCAGCGCCCGCAAACGGGCGGACGCCGATGGGCGGAAGTGCTGGGGGATTTGGGCGGACAATGGCGGCCAAGGTACAGATAGCCAGCAATGACGACGATCTGAGCGACGGCGTCCTGCTACCGATGGAGGCGCGCGAGGGCGGTGTGGCGCGCGGTCCAGGGGCTGTGCCCGGCCCGGGGGCTGCGCCAGGCCCGGGGACGCCACCGACCGTACCGATGCCGATGGTGGCGCGCGCCATGGCGGGCGAGGCCTGTCTCGGCTGCCCCGCCGTCGAGGCCACCTTCAAATGGATGCTGGAGGAGGGCCGGCTGGAGCCGGATCTCGGCGCCTTCGTCACCGGCATCGCCCGGCGCTTGAGCAGCTGCGGCTTTCCGCTGCTGCGTTTCTTCGTCTCGGTCCGCACCCTGCATCCGCAGATCGCGGCCATCGGGTATGTCTGGAGCCGCGGCGATGCCGAGGCCAAGCGCGTCGCCCGCGACCACGCGGTGCTGACCAGCCCGGAATTCGTCGCCTCACCCCTCCGGCTCCTCTATCAGGGCGAGACGAGCGAGATCCGGCGCCGCCTCACCGGTCCGGAGGCCGCCAACGATTTCCCCATTCTCGACGACATGAGGAAGCAGGGGGCAACCGACTACGCCATCTTTGCCATTCGCCTGCCCGGCGGCGTGCGCTCCTCGGTCTCGATCACCTCGGATGCGCCGGAAGGTTTCAGCGACGAGCAGCTGGGCGCCTTCCGCACCCTCATTCCGCTGCTTTCGCTGATCATCGAGGCGCGCGAGTGGGCCCATATCGCGCGCTCCCTCATGCATGTCTATCTCGGCGGCAATGCCGGCGAGGCGGTGCTCTCGGGACAGATCCAGCGCGGCGATGCGCGCACCATCGCCGCCGCCATCTGGTATTGCGATCTGCGCGGCTTCACCCGGATGTCGAACGAGCTGCCGCGCGATCTGGTCATCGCGACGCTCAACGACTATTTCGACACGGTGGCGCGTCCGGTGATCGCGCGCGGCGGCGAGATCCTGAAATTCATCGGCGACGCCATGCTGGCCATTTTCCCGATGCAGGACGATCTCGACCGCGACGGCAAGTGCCGGGTGGCGCTTGAGGCTGCCCTCGCCGCCCTCGACGGCCTCAGGGATCTCAACGAGCTTCGCGTAGCGGCCGGCCAGCAACCCCTCAAGGTGGGCATCGGCCTTCATACCGGCTCGGTCTCCTACGGCAATATCGGCGCGGCACAGGGCGAAGATGCGCGACTCGATTTCACCGTAATCGGTCCGGCGGTCAATCTCGCAACCAGGATCGAGACGCTCTGCCCCGTGCTCGACCAGCCGCTCCTTGCCTCCAAGCAGTTCGCCTCGATCTGCGGCTCGACGCTGAAGCATCTCGGTGCCTATCCGCTCAACGGTTTTGCCGAGAACCAGGATGTCTACGGCCTGCCCTGAGCACCGACACCGAATTTGGTCGGCAGCTACGCGCTATGGTGCCGGTTCCGGATAGTTCTCGCCCCTCGCTTCGGCCCGGATCAGGCGCCCGTCTAGGTCGAACTCCAAGCGGTAGGACCAGATCGCGCCATTGGCGGCCCGCAGGCAAGCGCCGGTGTCCAGCACCGAGCCGAAGTGGTCGTAGCTGAAATTCCAGTCGGCAAAGCGCATGGGCAACGCGCGCAGCTTGTGGACGGCGTCGAAGATCTTGTCGCCGAAGGTGACGCCCGCCAGCAGCGTGCCGTTGAATGTACCGTCACCGATGGCGGTCACGCGCTCGATCACCGATTTCTCGATCGGCTCGACGAGATGCGATTCGAAGATGGCGCCGCGCTGATCCGACATGCGGCAGAGCCCCGTCGCGGCACCGCATTTCTGCGCGGCTTCAGCGCTCATCACCTGCAGCAAGGGCTTGCCGATCGGGTGCAGGCCGATGCTGTAGCGATTGCCGATATGGTCGACGATCTTGCAATTCGCCCCTTGCGCGGCGAGCGGCGCCAGCACGAGCATGGCAAGCGCGGAGAGCGAGAGGCAGAGAGACCGGCTGCGCATGGGGATCACCCGGCGGCTGAAACTGATTTTTAATTCTACGCCCTGCGACGCCGCCGGGGAACCAGGACGAACCGGCGCGGAACCGATGGAAAAGTAGCGTTGCAGAGGCGAAAAACTGATGTTTAACTCAATATGAGTTAATTACAAAAAACGCAATGATGTCAATGATAAATCCCGGGAATGAACCTTTCCGGGGCCCTCAGGCGCAGCGGGATTTGACTAGACACTCTGCCGCCCGTCAGCGGTCGAGCATGGCGAGATGCATCTCGCCATAGCGCTCGCCGGCGATGCTGCCGGGTGGCAGCGCGGCATCGAGGGCCAGCCTGTCGTCGGCGCTCAGTTGAATCGCCGCGGCGGCCAGGTTCTCGACCAGATAGTCCGGCCGCTTGGTGCCCGGGATGGGCACGATGAAGTCGCCCTTGGCGAGTAGCCAGGCGAGTGCCAGTTGGCCCGGCTTGACGCCCTTCTTTGCGGCGAGATCCCGCACCACGCCCGCCGCCTGCATGTTGCGATCGAAGTTTTCGCCCTGAAAGCGCGGGTCCTGTTTCCGGTAATCGCCTTCCGGCAGATTTTCCGCCCGCACGGCACCGGTGAGGAAGCCGCGCCCGAGCGGGCTGAACGGTACCAGGCCGATGCCCAACTCCTTCAGCAGCGGAACGATCTCGGCTTCGAGGTTGCGCTCCCACAGCGAATACTCGCTCTGCAGGGCCGAGACGGGATGCACCTTGTGCGCCCGGCGGATGGTCCTCGGCCCGGCTTCGGACAGGCCGAAATAGCGCACCTTGCCGGCCTGGACCAGGCCCGCCACTGCATCCGCCACATCCTCGATCGCAATCGCCCGGTCGACGCGGTGCTGATAGAGGAGATCGATGTGATCGGTCTGCAGACGCCGCAGCGACGCGTCGACTGCCGCGCGGATATGATCGGGCCGGCTGTCGGTGCCGGTGATCCTGCCGCTCTCGATGCGAAAGCCGAATTTGGTGGCCAGCGTCACCTCATGGCGCCGTCCCTTGAAGGCGCGGCCCAGCAATTCTTCATTGCTGTAGGGCCCGTAAACCTCGGCGGTATCGAAGAACGTGCAGCCTTCGGCGATCGCGCGATGCAGCGTGGCGATGCAATCGCGTTCGTTGGCCGGGCCGTAGGACTGGCTCATCCCCATGCAGCCGAGGCCGATGGCAGAGACGGTCAGTCCCTGCGTGCCCAGCTGGCGTGTTGGCAGCATGCCGCTCTCCCGTTGAATGGCGCGATGGGCAAAACGGACAACGCGCCATTCGAAGATCGAAACGGCGCGTTGTCGCTGGCGTTGCTTCCCGGCCGCGACGAACGCGACCGCGATCTGCTATTTCGGTGCGATCGTCATGATCATCTGCCGGCCTTCCAGCCGCGGATGCGATTCCACCTTGATGAGATCGTCGAGTTCGGTGCGTACCCGGTCAAGAACCTTCAGGCCCAGTTCCTGGTGCATCATCTCGCGGCCACGGAAACGCATGGTGACCTTCACCTTGTCGCCTTCACCGAGGAAATTGCGGATCGCGCGCATCTTCACCTCGTAATCGTGGGTGTCGATGCCCGGGCGCATCTTGATCTCCTTGACCTCGATCACCTTCTGCTTCTTCTTGGCTTCGTTCTTGCGCTTCTGCGCCTCGTATTTGAACTTGCCGTAATCGAGAATCTTGCAGACGGGGGGATTGGCGGTCGGGGAGATTTCCACCAGATCGAGACCCACTTCGGCGGCCATGCTGAGGGCCTCGCGGGTGGGGACGACGCCGAGCATTTCGCCGTCTTCTTTGACCAGGCGCACTTCGCGCACACTGATCTGATGGTTGACGCGGGGACCCTGATCGCGGGCGGGCGCGTTTTCCTGGGTTGGGAGCCTAGCTATGGTCATCTCCTGACATTGTTAGCGTGATTGGCCACTGTCCTAAAGGCAGTGCACCCGCCGCCCGGACCGGGCGACGGGTGGTTTTTTTCAATTATGGCAAATTTATAGGGCAAACAGCAATGCCCCACTTAGTCCTAACCGGCGCGTTTCGGTGCGCGATGCCCGATTCGGCCGTCAAACCGACCGCTCGAGCGGCGATCTCGCCTCCGCCGTCAGGGCAGCGACGGCCTCGGCGAGGGCGAGGGTCTTCTGCCCCTCCTCGCCCAGGCGGCGGATGGCGACGGATCCCGCCTCCTCGTCCCGCTTGCCCACCGCGATGATGACCGGCACCTTGGCCAGGCTGTGTTCGCGCACCTTGTAATTGATCTTCTCGTTGCGCAGATCCGTCTCCACCAGCAGCCCCGCCGCCCGCAGCTGCGCCGCGACGGTTTCCGCATAGGGGTTGCAGTCGGAGACGATGGAACACACCACCACTTGCGTAGGCGCCAACCAGAGCGGGAACTTGCCGGCGTGATGCTCGATCAGAATGCCGACGAATCTCTCCAGCGAGCCGAAGATAGCCCGGTGCAGCATCACCGGCCGGTGCTTCTGCCCGTCCTCGCCGATATAGGCGGCATCGAGCCGTTCCGGCAGCACGAAGTCGCATTGCAGCGTGCCGCATTGCCAGTCGCGCCCGATCGTGTCGCGGAGCACGAATTCGAGTTTGGGCCCATAAAAGGCGCCCTCGCCTGGATTGAGCGTGAAGTCGAGACCCGCGGCCGTGGTCGCGGTCTTGAGGGCTTCCTCGGCCTTGTCCCAGATGGCATCGGCACCGGCGCGCTTTTCCGGCCGATCGGAGAATTTCACCTTCACATCGTCGAAGCCGAAATCCTTGTAGACCGACAGCAGGAAATCGCAGAACGCCTTGGTCTCGCCGACGATCTGATCCTCGGTGCAGAAGATATGGGCATCGTCCTGGGTGAAGGCGCGCACCCGCATGATGCCGTGGAGGGCGCCCGAGGGTTCGTTGCGGTGGCAGGCGCCGAATTCCGCCAGGCGGATGGGCAGGTCGCGATAGCTCTTGAGGCCCTGGCGGAAGATCTGCACATGGCCCGGACAGTTCATCGGCTTCAGCGCCAGCTGCTTGTTCGGATCCTCGTCATCCTCGATGACGAACATCGCCTCGCGGAACTTCTCCCAATGGCCTGACTTTTCCCAGAACGACCGGTCGAGAATCTGCGGCGTCTTGACCTCGTCATAGCCGTTCTGCTCCAGGCGCCGCCGGATATAGCTCTCCAGCTTGCGGTAGAGCCGCCAGCCGCGCGGGTGCCAGAAGATCGAGCCCACCGCCTCTTCCTGCTGGTGGAAGAGATCCATCTCGCGGCCCAAACGGCGATGGTCGCGCTTCTCCGCCTCCTCCAGCTGATGGAGGTAGTCCTTCAATTGCTTCTCATCCGCCCAGGCCGTGCCATAGACGCGCTGCAGCTGCGGGTTGTTGGCATCGCCCCGCCAATAGGCACCAGCCACCTTCATGATCTTGAAGGCCTTGCCGAGCTTGCCCGTGGAGGGAAGATGCGGCCCGGTGCAAAGGTCGAACCACTTGCCCTGGTGATAGAGCGAGATTTCCTCATCCGCCGGAATCGCGCCGACCCATTCCGCCTTGAAGGACTCGCCCAGCGCCTTGAAACGGCGCACGGCCTCGTCGCGCGACACGACCTCGCGCGTGATCGTCTCGTCGCGGTCGACGATCTCCTTCATCCTCTTTTCGATGGCGGCGAAATCCTCCGGCGTGAATGGCTCCGCGCGGTGGAAATCGTAGTAATAGCCGGTCTCGGTCGCCGGGCCGAAGGTGATCTGCGTGCCGGGATAGAGTTCCTGCACGGCTTCCGCCATCACATGGGCCGCATCATGGCGAATGAGATCGAGGGCATCCGGGTGAGTTCGGGTGACGATCTCGACCTTCGTATCCGACGCGATGACGGTGGCAAGGTCGCGGACCTTGCCGTCGAACTTGATGGCGAGGGCGGCCTTGGCAAGGCCGGGCCCGATGCTTGCGGCAAGCTCGGCGCCGGAAACCGGCCCCGGGAACTCGCGCTTCGCGCCGTCGGGCAGCGTGATCGTCAGCATGACACCCTTCTGCAAATGACTGTTTTCAATAGAATCCGGCCAAAAATGGCCGGAACCGCGGGACTTTAGGGGGATTCCCGCCCCTGTCAAGGCGAGGTCAGCATCAGGGC
>JAEUKV010000309.1 GCA_016794165.1 Rhodospirillaceae bacterium | reverse complement strand
TTACAAAAGTCCTTTTCCGGTTGAGCCTCTGCGGGTTTTGCGTTTCAGATCCCAATGATTTCAGGGACTTGAAACACCGGAGCGAAGTCTGCCGGGATGTCTCCCCGACAGCGCGCGAACCCGCATGCGGTTTTGTTAGCGCCGGTTAAGTACAGGGTTGGGGCGGAAATGGCAAGGGGTGCAGAAAATTACGTCATTTCAAATGGTTAAACATGATCTTGCACCCCTCAAGTATCCATCACCTCCAGCACCCCCGGGATGGCACGGATGGCGCTGCGGACCTGGGGGGAGACGGCGACACGGTCCTTCAGGGTGACGTCGACCTCGCGGTGCTGGTCGGGAAGGTCGAGGACCAGATCGATCCGCCCCTTGCCCCTGCCGGCCTTCCCCAGGATCTGCTTGATACCGTCGAGCGGGCCTGGCTCTTTCAGATAGATCTTGAGGCCCGCCGCCGTCGCGGCCGCCGCCTGGTCGAGGCTGGAAACCTCGTTCACCATCAGGCGCAGTCCCCCCTCCTCGTCCTGGCGGCAATCGACCGAGAGCAGCAATGCGCGGCCCGGCTCCAGCATCTCGCGCGCGGCGGTCAGGCGCTCCGAGAAGATCGTCGCCTCATACATGCCGCTGGCATCGGTCAACTGGATGAAGGCGAAGCGGTTGCCCTTGGCCGAGGTGCGTTCCTGCTTGCCAACCACGAGACCCGCCACCTTGGCGCGGGTGGCGCCGCGGCTCCTCAGCCATTGCGGCAGATCGGCAAAGGAGACGACATCGAGGCGCTTGAGGCTGGCGCCGTAGGAATCGAGCGGATGCGCCGAGAGGTAAAAGCCGATGGCGCCGAACTCGTTCTGCAGCCGCTCCATCGGCAGCCAGTCCGGCACCGGCGGCAGGTTGAGGCGCACCTGGGTCGCCTCGGCGAACATCATCGACTGTGAGGAACCGCGCGCTTCATGGGCTGCGGCTGCCTGGCGCAGCATCTGTTCGGCGCAATCATGCACCTGTCGCCGGTTGGGATTGAGACTGTCGAAGGCGCCGGCCACGATCAGGTTCTCCAACTGCCGCTTGTTGAGCCCCTTGGGATCGATGCGCTCGCAGAAATCCTCCAGGCTCTTGAACGGACCATCCGTCGCGCGGGTGCGGACGATGCCTTCCACCGGCCCCATGCCCACATTCTTCACCGCCCCCAGCGCATAACGCACGGCCAGCGAGCCATCCACCTGGCTCTCGACGGCGAAAGTAGGTTCCGACTTGTTGATGTCGGGCTGCAGCAAATTGATGCCTAGCCGGTTCAGTTCCTGGCGGAAGAGATTGAGCTTGTCGGTATTGCCCATGTCGTAGGTCATGGAGGCAGCGAAGAACTCGACCGGGTAGTTGGCCTTGAGCCAGGCGGTCTGATAGGCGACCAGGGCATAGGCGGCGGCATGGCTCTTGTTGAAACCATAGCCCGCGAACTTGTTGACCTGGTCGAAGATCTCGGCGGCCTTGTCGGCCTTGACGCCGCGCTCGACCGCGCCGTCGACGAACTGCTTGCGCTGGGCCTCCATCTCCTCCTTGATCTTCTTGCCCATGGCGCGGCGCAGCAGATCGGCGCTGCCGAGCGAGTAGCCGGACAGGACCTGGGCGATCTGCATCACCTGTTCCTGGTAGATCATGATACCGAAGGTTTCCTTGAGGATGCCTTCGAGCGAGGGATGGAGATAATCCGGCTCCTCGCGGCCGTGCTTGCAGTTGATGTATTTCGGGATGTTGTCCATCGGGCCGGGGCGATAGAGCGCCACCACGGCGATGATGTCCTCGAACCGGTCGGCCTTCAGCTTCCGGAGCACATCGCGCATGCCGGAACTTTCCAGCTGGAACACGCCGGTGGAATCGCCGCGCGCCAGCATGGCAAAGGTATTCTCGTCATCCAGCGGCAGGTGATCGATGTCGAGCTCGATGCCGCGCTTCCGAAGCAATTCATCGGCGGTCCTGAGAACCGAAAGAGTCTTCAACCCCAGGAAGTCGAATTTGACGAGACCGGCCTTCTCGACATCCTTCATGTTGAACTGGGTCACCGGCATGTCGGAACGCGGATCGCGGTACATCGGCACCAGTTCGTCCAATGGCCGGTCGCCGATGACGACACCGGCGGCATGGGTCGAGGCGTGGCGATAGAGCCCCTCGATTTTCATCGCCACTTCCATCAGGCGCTTGACGCTGGGATCCTCGTCCATCGCATTGCGCAGCTGCCGTTCGCCCTCGATCGCGTCCTTGAGGCTGATCGGGTTAGCCGGGTTGTTGGGGATGAGCTTGGAAAGCCGGTCGATCTGGCCATAGGGCATCTGCAGCACGCGCCCGACGTCGCGCACGGCGGCGCGGGCCTGCAACTTGCCGAAAGTGATGATCTGCCCGACCTTGTCGCGGCCATAGCGTTCCTGGACGTGGCGGATCACCTCCTCGCGCCGGTCCTGGCAGAAATCGATATCGAAATCCGGCATCGAGATGCGTTCCGGGTTGAGGAAGCGCTCGAACAGCAGGCCCCAGCGCAGGGGATCGAGATCGGTGATGGTGAGCGACCAGGCGACCACCGAGCCCGCCCCGGAGCCACGGCCGGGGCCCACCGGAATTCCCTGCGCCTTGGCCCATTGGATGAACTCGGCAACGATCAGGAAGTAGCCCGGAAAACCCATCTGGATGATGACATCAAGCTCGAAGTCGAGCCGCTCGCGATAGGGCTTCGCTTGTTCCTCGCCGAGGCCCAGGGCGGCGAGGCGCTTGTCCAGCCCGCGATGCGCCATCTCCCGCAGGGCCTCGTCCTCGCTCTTGCCGTCGGAAAAAGCGGGCAGGATCGGCTTGCGGGCCGGCGGCATGAAGGCGCAGCGTCGCGCGATCGCCAGTGTGTTGTCGATCGCCTCCGGCAGGTCGGCGAACAGCGCCCGCATCTCGGCCGATGACTTGAAGCGGTGTTCGCGCGTCACCTTGCGGCGGTTGGTCTCGGCCACATAGGTGCCGCCGGCGATGCACAGCAGCGCGTCATGGGCGAGATACATGCCCTCGTCGCTGAAATAGACGTCGTTGGTGGCGACCAGGGGCAGATCGAGGGCATAGGCGAGGTTGAGGAAACTTTCCTCGGTGCGCGTTTCCTCGTCCAGGCCGTGGCGCATCAGCTCGACATAGAGTCGCCCGGGATAGATTTCAGCCAGGCGACGGAGCGCCGCTTCGGCTGCAGCATCCTGTCCCTCCAGCAGCAGCCGACCGACCAGCCCCTTGGGCCCGCCGGTCAGCGCAATCAGGCCCTCGGCATGGCCGGCGAGATCGTCCAGCGTTACCTGGGGCGGCGCCCCTGGTTCGCCGGCCAGGAAGGCATGGCTCGAGAGCTTGGTGAGGTTGGCGTAGCCCGCCTCGTTCTGGACCAGGAGCACGATCTGGTCGGGCGCCGGGATCTGCATCTGGTGCGGGTCGCGCTCCCGCGCCAGGCCCAGCTGGCAGCCAATGATCGGCTGGATGCCGGCATCCTTGGCGAGGCCGGAAAACTCCATCGCCCCGAACAGGTTGCCGCTGTCGGTGACCGCCACGGCCGGCATGGCGGCGCGCCGGCAGAGTTCCACCAACTGCTTGTTCTTGATGGCGCCTTCCGACAGCGAATAGGCCGAATGGACGCGCAGATGGACAAAATCGGCGTGCGACATGGGCGATCAGACTCGTGACACGATCGTCTGAGTCTATGTCAGCCGGGCCCGGGAAGGCGAGAAAAAGAAAACCCCCGATGTCCGATCAGGGGGACAAACCGGGGGTGGAGTGACGCCACGGCGGGTTTGGGCAAGGCCGTGGCTGGTCCGGCAGATGGGGGCCGGTAGAAGAAGGTCAGTGCCAGGGCAGTGCGAAGAGTGCCGCGAGGCCAACCGGCATCTGTTCCGCCGCCGGGGCGCCGAATCCGTAGCTCATCGGCGTATCCTGTTCGTGCCAGGCAAAGCGACGGGCGCGCACGTCGAACCTGCCCCCGACGCTGGGCGGCAACAGATCGAGCGTAAGAGATTCACGCTGACCGACGGCACTCAGGCGCAGGCCGCCTTCGCCGGCCAGGGAACCCAGGGTAAAGACCCGGCCGAGTGGCGTAGCACCCTGACGCAGGGCCATGAGACGCGCGCCGGGAACATCAAGCGCGCCGACAATCGGCACCCATTCCACCACGCCGTTGGCGGCGAAGCGCGCTGCGGCCACTTCTCCCGCCGCGAACAGGTTGCCGAGATCGAGCTGGCGCGGGAGGCCGCGCGCCACCATCACGCGGTAGAGGATGATCTGCGGACCGACATCGATGGCATAGGCAAGCGCGTTGGCCAGATCGATCAGCGCGGTACCGATGCCCAGTCGCTGGCGCGCCAACCGCTGCCAGGCTTGGGCAATCTCCCCATCCGGCATCGGCGCCACATCGCGGCCATGACCATCGAACATCAAATCGGCGCCTTCAAAGAAGCGTTCGCGCCGCAAGGCAACGATTTCCGGGAGGTCCGCCGTGACGGCAACAGCTGGGCTGCCCGCCACCGCCTCGATTCCCTCAACCGGTAAATGAATGCTCATGGCGCAATCCCTCCTGATCCTGCGATGCGCCGGTCCCGGCAATTTGCAAATGTAACGCAGCACCGGGACCGGGCACCCTCTCTGCCGCGCATCCTGCCCGATTTCAATTGCCAGGCCCTTGCAGGCCAATGACAAGATGATGACGGCGCACCAAACGAAAGCCCCGGCCGAAGCTTCGACCGGGGCTGGGCAGAGTTTGGCGCGGATCGTCGATCAGGCGCCGATATCGCCGCCATCGTCCTTGGTGATGGCGACGACGCTGGGACGCGGCGGCATGCCATCCTGGAAGTCCGGCCAGCGCGTGCTCGGCTTGTCGAAGTTGCTGCCGTCCTCGTCGCCCGGATGCTGGATGGCGACGAACAAGGTCTTGCCGTCCGGCGTAAAGGCTGGACCGCAGAGTTCGGCACCTCGCGGGCAGCCGAGGAAGTGGCGCGTGACCGCCCGCCCCTCGCCTTCCGTCTCGGTCACCCAGAGCCCGTCATGGACACCGTGATCCGGGAAACCGTCGGTCGAGATCCACAGGCGCCCCGAGGCGTCGAAGGCGACGTTGTCGGGATTGGCGAACCAGCCGGCATCGGTCACTTCGCCGCCATAGATCGCGTTCTGGGCGGTATCCTTTGGGTTGCCGGCCTGGATGAAGGCACTCCAGGTGAAGGTCGCCGCCGCGTGGTCCGCCTTGCCGTCCTTCATGGGCGGCACCATTTCGACAATGTGGCCCCAAAGGTTCTCGGCACGGGCATTGGCACTGTCGACCTGTTCGCCCTTGCGCTTGTTGTTCTTGGTGAGAACGACATAGACCTTGTCGGTCTGGCTGCTCGTCTCGATGTCTTCCGGGCGGTCCATCTTGGTGGCCCCCAGCAGATCGGCGGCGCGGCGCGCCTCGATCAGCACATCGGCCTGACCGTTGAAGCCGTTGGCTTCGGTCAGTTCGCCCTGGCCGTGCACCAGCGGCATCCAGGTCACGTTGCCATCGGCATCGAGCTTGGCGACATGGAGCGTGCCGTCATCGAGCAGGGCCGAATTGCCACGGCCGGCCCCCGGGTCGAAGGTGCCGTTGCTGACATATTTGTAGATGTACTCGAAGACCTCGTCGTCGCCGGTATAGACGACCAAGCGGCCGTCGCCGTTGATCACCGTGGTCGCAGCCTCGTGCTTGAAGCGGCCGAGGGCGGTATGCTTCTTCGGCGTGGAGGCGGGGTCATAAGGATCAAGCTCGACGATCCAGCCGAAGCGGTTCGGTTCGTTCGGCTCCTTGGAGATGTCGAAGCGATCCGTGTATTTGCCCCAGGCATAGGAGGGCGAACCCTTGATGCCCATGCGCTTGGCGTTGGCCGCTTCCGGCGTGGCAGTGGGATCGCCGCCGAAATACTGATGAACGTTCTCTTCCGCCGAGAGGATGGTACCCCAGGGGGTCCAGCCACCAGCGCAATTGTTCATGGTGCCGAGCACCTTGGTGCCGGTGGCGTCGGCCGAGGTTTTCAGGCGGTCGTGGCCGGCCGCGGGGCCCACCAGTTCCATTTCGGTCGCCAGGGTGATGCGGCGGTTGAACTTGCTGTCCGGCACGGCCGACCAGCCGCTGCCATCGCGCTTGATCTCGACCACGCTCAGGCCATGGCTGGCCTGCTCAAAGGCGGCCATTTCGGCCGTTGTCGCTTCCAGCGCCGCCTTGCCGTCCGCGAAGCCCGGGAAGATCATGTGGGCGTCGGTATACTCGTGATTGACCACGAGCAGGCCGTGATCGCTGGCCTCCGAGCCTTCCGGCAGCGGGCAGAAATGCACAAAGTCGCAGTTGTAGCCGAACTGCCCGGCCTGGGCAGCGGCGTTCTGCTTCATCGGATCGAATTTCGGCGCGCCGGCGATGATCGGGTCGCCCCAGCGCAGCAGTGTCTTTGCCGTATAGCCCTGCGGAATGTGCAAATTCTCGTCATAGGCATGAGGAATTTCAGCAAAGCCGAGCTTCGGCGCCGCCGCGGCGCCTCGCGGATTGACACCGACGCTGATGGCACCCAGAGCGGCTGTCGCCATCAGGCCCTTGAGAGCCGCGCGACGCGAAAGCCGGATTTGAATGAGATCGGTGAGCGCCGGGCCGGCGCTGGGGTTGGACGGGTTCGAATCGTCCTCGTTGTTGATCGTTACCGGCGTGCGGTAATGACGGTCGGTCATCGCGTAGCCTCCTATGTCAGAGCGACCCAGGCGGTGTAATCCCGCACCGTGACTCTCTGTGGACGCTTCGGTGACGAAAGGATTACAGGTGCTGCCTCAATTTCAGGCAGGGACCAGCTCGCCGTCACGCAGCGTCACCGCCCGGTCCATACGCTGGGCGATTTCGAGATTGTGGGTGGCAATCAGCGCCGCCACGCCAAAATCGTGCACCAGGTCGGCCAGCATCCGGAACACCCCATCGGAGGTATGATGGTCGAGGTTGCCGGTGGGCTCGTCGGCGAGAATCAGGCGTGGATCGTTAGCCAGGGCGCGGGCGATAGCGACTCGCTGCTGCTCGCCGCCCGAGAGCTTGCCCGGCCGGTGATCAAGGCGGCCGCCAAGGCCAACCCGCTCCAGCAGTTCCTTCGCGCGCGGCTCCGCGTCGCGCCGCGACTTGCCGGCGATCATCTGCGGGATGATGACATTCTCCAGTGCCGAAAACTCGGGCAACAGATGATGATACTGATAGACGAAGCCCATCTTCTCCCGGCGGATGCGCGTCTTCGCGTCGTCGCCCAAGGCCGTCGTTACCTGCCCGTCGATCACGATCTCGCCACCCGCCGGCTTTTCCAGCATGCCGGTGATGTGGAGCAGCGTCGATTTGCCGGAGCCAGATGGACCAATCAGCGCCACCATCTCGCCGCGCCGCAGAGTGAGATCGGCATGCTTGATGACCTCGAGCTGCCCGCCATCCACCTGGGGGAAGCTCTGGCGAATATTCCTGAGTTCCAGCACCACATCGCCGTTCTGCGCGTGGCCAGTGCTCTTCATCTGAGCCTTACTCATAGCGGAGGGCCTCCACCGGATCGAGCCGAGCGGCGCGCCAGGCGGGGTAGATCGACGCCAGCAGGGTGAGGACCAGAGACATCAGGGAGATAAGCGCTACCTCGACTGGGTTGACGATGGCCGGCAGCTTGGAAAGGAAATAGATCGTCTCGTTGAATAGGTCTGTCCCGGTCATGCCTTCCAGCCCGCGACGGATGGTTTCAATGTTGGTAGCGAAGGCGGTACCGAGCGCGCAGCCGAGCAGCGTACCGACGATGCCTATACTGGCACCGGAGAGCAGGAAGATGCGCAGAATCATGCCCTGGGTGGCACCCATGGTCCGCATGATGGCAATGTTTCTCGCCTTGTCCTTCACCATCATGATCTGGCCGCTGATGATGTTGAAGGCGGCCACGATGATGATCAGGGTAAGGATCAGGAACATGACGTTGCGTTCCACCTCGACGGCCGTGAAGAAATCCCGGTTCGCCTCCTGCCAGTCGCCGATATAGAAGGCGGGGCCAATGGCGGCGTTGATCTCGCGCTTGGCTTCCGGCAGGCGGTTGATGTCCCGCGCCATTACCTCGATGTTCGTGGCGCCCTGCGGTACGCGGAAATAGATCTGCGCCATCTCGAGACCGATGAAGGCGATGGTGTTGTCGTACTGATACATGCCGACATTGAAAATGCCGACCACGGTGAAGGTCTTCATGCGCGGCAGCGCGCCGCCGATCGTGACCGTGATGTCCGGCGAAATGGCCGTGATCTCAGAACCGATGCCGACGCGCAGGGTGCGGGCCATGGCCTGGCCGATGATGATCCCGTCGCGGTTCGCCAACCCATCCAGCGAACCAGCTGTGATGTTGTCGGCAATCAGCTGCTTGGCTTTCAGGTCGTCGAGCCGTACGCCACGCAGGACGGCGCCGGTACCTCCCTCGTCGATGGTGAGGAAGACCTGCCCCTCGACAATCGGCGTTGCCGAGGCGATGCCGGGCAAGGCCCGCAGCTTTTCCGTGATGAGGTCGTATTGCGGGATGCCCTGCCCGCTGCCATTGACCGAGAGATGCGCGTTAAAGCCGAGAATGCGGTCGAGGAGTTCGGCACGGAAGCCGTTCATCACCGACATGACCACGATCAGCGTCGCCACGCCCAGTGCAATGCCAAGCAGCGAAAAGCCGGCGATGACGGAAACAAAGCCTTCCTGGCGGCGCGCGCGCAGATAGCGCATCGCCACCAGACGTTCGAAGGCGTTGAAGATCATGCGCCGAGCTTCTTCAGCGCCGCATCGGCGCTCATCTCCTCGACGGCACCGGTCTTGCGGCTCTTGAATTCGACCTCGCCCTTCGCCGCCCCGCGCGGGCCGACCACCACCTGCCAGGGCAGGCCGATGAGGTCCATCTGGGCGAATTTCTCTCCGGCGCGGACATCGCGGTCATCGTAGAGCACGTCGATCCCCGCCTTGTTGAGCTTGGCATAAAGATCGTCCGCCATCGGCGTGGTCGCGGCGTCACCGGCCTTCAGGTTGATCAGGCCGACCTTGAAGGGGGCAACGCTTTCCGGCCAGACGATGCCCTTCTCGTCATGGCTGGCCTCGATGATGCCGCCCACCAGACGCGAGACGCCGATGCCGTAGGAACCCATATGGACCGAGACGGTCTGACCGTCCTGGGTCTGCAACTGGGCCTTCAGGGGTTCGGAGTATTTGGTGCCGAAGTAGAAGATGTGGCCGACCTCGATGCCGCGCGCCTCGACCTGGCGGTCCTTCGGCAGGGCGCCAAAGCGCGCCGCGTCATGCTTCTCGTCGGTGGCGGCGTAATCGGTGGTCCACTGCCTGACGATCGGCTCAAGATCGCCCTCGTAATCGAGATCCATCGAGAGCACGTCGCGCTCGATGAAGCTCTTGTCGCAGAAGACGGCACTCTCGCCGGTATCGGCCAGGATGATGAATTCATGGGAGAGATCGCCGCCGATGGGGCCGGTATCCGCCGCCATGGGAATCGCCTGCAAGCCCATGCGCGCGAAGGTGCGCAGGTAGGAGACGAACATCTTGTTGTAGGCGCGCTTGGCACCGTCCTTGTCGAGGTCGAAGCTGTAGGCATCCTTCATCAGGAATTCGCGACCGCGCATGACGCCGAAACGGGGGCGCACCTCGTCGCGGAATTTCCACTGGATGTGATAGAGCATCTTCGGCACGTCGCGGTAGCTCTTCGCCGAATTGCGGAAGATCTCGGTGATCAGCTCCTCGTTGGTGGGGCCATAGAGCATTTCGCGGTCATGGCGGTCGGTGATGCGCAGCATCTCCTTGCCGTAATCGTCATAGCGGCCGCTCTCGCGCCACAGATCCGCCGACTGGATGGTCGGCATGAGGAGTTCCTGGCACCCCGCCCGGTCCTGTTCCTCGCGCACGATCTGCTCGATCTTCTTCAGCACCTTGAAGCCCAATGGAAGCCAGGAATAAATACCTGCACTGGCCTGGCGCACCATGCCGGCCCGGAGCATGAGCCGATGGGAGACAATCTGGGCTTCGCTGGGGTTTTCGCGCAGCGTCGGCATGAAAAACTGGCTGGAACGCATGGGAGGGCCTTATTGAATCGGGGGTTCTTGATGGGGCCGGACTTTAGGGAAAGACCCGTTATCTGTCCACAAGTGGGCATTATTGGGGCGGATAATGCTCCCGGCAGAGCTCGGCCAGGGCGGCCGCTTCCGCATCGCCCAGCAATTGGCCCTCATAATAGACCTGATCGCCCTTGACGATGACGGTCCCCACCTGGGCCTTGGCCTCCCAAAGGACCGAATTGGCCGGAATATGGAACCGGTCCTGGATCAGCACCTCGATCGGGATGACGATGACCTCCGGCAGCTTGATCTGATAGCCCCCGCCGAGATCGGCCGGCGCCACCGGCCGCCCGTGGGCGTCGACGCCGGGCTGGTATTCCACCCCCGGCGGCTGCCGATACTGGACCAGCCGGTCGCAATCGCGCTTGGAAACGGCGACATCGGCCAAAGCGGGGGCGGTCAGCAGGAGGAGCGGCAGGATGAAAAGGAGCGGTTTCATGGCAACAGTCTAGCAAGTCCGGTGCCGGGGCGCGAATGACGGGGATGTGAGGGGCCGCTACACCCGGATGAGATGCACCTTGGTGACCGGCTTCTTGTCGTAGGTCTTGTGGAACCAGCGGCGGGCAGCCAGGCGCACGGCTTCGGCCAGCGCGGCATCGTCGCCACGCTTGGCTTTGGGCATTTCGTCCATGGCGTCGGCCACTTCATCCTCGATTGCCGCCACGGCATCGCCCGCGGCTGGTTCGTCCAGCAGACCGTCAAGCGAGACCTGGGCGGGGGCCAGGGGCCGGCCGTTCTTGTCGACCACCAGCGAGACCAGGATGACGCCGTTGAAGCTCATGCGGTGACGGTGGCGGATCGCCTCGCTATTGGCCGGGACCAGGGCCTTGCCGTCGAGGGCGAGGCGGCCCGCGGGAACCCGGGCGATGATCTCCGCGGCCCCCGGGGCGATGCGGATCAGGGTGCCGTTCTCCGGCGCCAGGGCTTCCGGCACCTGGCAGGCGCGGGCAAAGGCGACGTGTTCCTGGATATGTCGCGCCTCGCCATGGACTGGCAAGGCGATGCGCGGGCGCACCCAGTGATACATCTCGGCCAGTTCGTCCCGCGCCGGATGGCCGGACACATGCACATCCTCGTCGCGGTCGGTGATCACCTCGACGCCCAGGCGCGTGAGATCGTTGTGCAGCCGGTTGATCGAGATCTCGTTGCCGGGAATGACGCGCGAGGAAAAAATGGCGGCATCCCCCGGCGCCAGCGCGACATGCGGATGCTCGCCCCGGGCGATGCGGGTGAGCGCCGAGCGCGGTTCGCCCTGGCTGCCGGTGCAGATCATCAGGACGTTCTCGCGCGGGAAGTAGCCGACATCGTGCTCGGTCACGAATTCCGGCAGGCCGAGCAGGTATCCGTTTTCCTGCGCCGCCTCGACCATGCGCCAGAGCGAGCGCCCGACCAGGGCGCAATGGCGGCCATGGGCCTCGGCTACCCTGGCGATGGTCTCGACCCGGGCGAGATTGCTGGCAAAGCAGCCGATGGCGACACGATTCTTAAGCCGACCGACCACTTCCATCAGCGATGCCCGCACGTCGGCCTCGGAACCCGACGTCCCCTCGACGAAGACATTGGTGGAATCGCAGATCATGGCGAGCACCCCACCCTGCCCCAGGGCACGCAAGGCGGCCTCGTCGGTGGTGGCACCCACCAGGGGTGTCGGGTCGAGTTTCCAGTCCCCGGTATGCAGCACGGCGCCAAGGGGTGTCCTGATCACCACGGCGTTTGGCTCGGGGATGGAATGGGTGAGTGTGATCAGTTCCACTTCGAACGGCCCGATCGAAACCTTGCCCGACATCGGAATGACAGTGATCTTCGCCTCGCGTTCCAGGCCCGCTTCGGCGAGCTTGCGCCGCAGCACAGAAGCAGTGAACGGGGTCGCATAAAGCGGACAGCGCAGGCGCGGCCACAGATAAGGAACGGCGCCGATATGATCCTCATGGGCGTGGGTGAGAACCAGCCCCGCGAGATCGCCGGCACGCTCGGCGATGAATTGCGGGTCCGGCATTACCACGTCGATCCCCGGCACGGTATCGTCCCCGAAGGAAATGCCAAGATCCACCATCAGCCACTTGCCGGCATGGCCGTAGAGGTTGAGGTTCATGCCGATCTCGCCGGACCCGCCCAGGGGCAGAAACAGCAGTTCGGTGGCCTTCGGCTGGAACGGATCGCTCATGCGCGGTTGCGCCGGTAGATCTCGACCAGGCCACGCATGGTGATGTCGGCATCGAGATGACTGATGACCGGTGTCTGGCCGTGGAACAGCGGCGCAAGGCCACCGGTGGCAACGACATCGAGCGTGCTGCCGAATTCATCCGCGATACGCTTCACCATGCCTTCCACCAAGCCGACATAGCCCCAGAAGATTCCGGACTGCATCGCCTCCGTGGTGCTCTTGCCGATCACCCGCGCCGGCCGCTCGATCACGATGCGCGGCAGCATGGCGGTGGCGCTGTGCAGGATCTCGACGCTGAGATTGATGCCCGGTGCGATGGCCCCGCCGATATAGTTGCCGGCCTCGTCCACCACATCGAAGGTCGTGGCGGTCCCGAAATCCACCACGATCAGCGGCTTCTTGTAGGTGATGTGACCGCCTACCGCGTTGGCGAGGCGGTCGGCACCCACGGTCGACATCGGGATGTCCATCTTGACGGCAATGCCGAGTTTCACGTCGGGATCGCCGACCACCAGTGGCTTGCAGCCGAGATGGCTCTCGCACAGCATGGTGAGGTGAAAGAGCGATTGCGGCACGACCGTGGCGATGATCGCGGCGTCGATCGATTTCAGGGACAGGCCCTGCATCACCATCAGCTGGTTCAGCCAGACAACGTATTGATCGGCGGTGCGGCCCGATTCAGTCTTGATGCGCCAATCGCCGAGCGCCCGATACTCACCGCCCTGCCCGCCTTCATAGACGGCGAATTTCACGTTGGTGTTGTTGGCGTTGATCGCAAGCAGCATCGGTGTGTTTCCTTGAGATTCTGGCCGGGCTTACGCGGCAGCGAAGAATATATCACCGGCGGCGATCCGGCGCGTGTCGCCATTGGGGAGCGTCAGGGCCAGGGTACCGTCGGGATCGATTCCGGCAAAGACACCCGCCACCTCCTCAGGCCCCAATCGCGCCACGATCCGCTGGCCAAGCCCCGCACCATGGGCCAGCCACTGGTCGCGCAACGCGGCGAACCCATCCGCCAGCCAGCGTTCGTAGAGCGGCTGGAACTCGGCCAGCAACAGATCGAGCGCCTGGGCCGGCGCGAGATCTGGCCCACCTGCGGCAATGAGATCGGTGGTGGGATAGAGCGTATCGGCGGGATGGTGACGCAGATTGAGACCCATGCCGAGCACCAGCCAGTCCACCCTGCCACCGCTGACGCCGCCAGATTCCAGCAGAATGCCGGATACCTTGCCGCCATCCACCAGCACGTCATTGGGCCATTTCAGGGTGACCGGAACCGGCACCAGCACGCGTACCATGTTGCCGATCGCCATGGCAGCGACGAAGCCGAGCGTCGCCGCCTCGATCGGCGCCTTGGCCGGTCGCAACAGGATGGAGACATAGAGATTGCCGGGCTCCGACACCCAGCCACGGCCGCGGCGCCCCCGGCCAGCGAGCTGGCGACCGGCGCGCAGCACCAGCCCTTCCTCGGCACCGGCGGCGGCACGCCGCTTCAGGGCATCGTTGGTGCTGTCGATTTCGGCGACGGATTCGACACGGAAGATGATGGTCATCCGGCCCGGATCAGCCGGCGAACAGCGACCCGGCGGCGGCGGCCGAAAGATCGAAGAACGGCGCCCCCGCCAGGAAGCCGAAGGAGATGATGATGACGCTGGCCAAAAGGACGAGGCGCAGGGTCGGTGTCACCCGGTCGAAAGCAGCGGCCGGCTGGTCGAAGAACATCACCTTGATGATGCGGATGTAGTAGAAGGCCGAGATGACGCTGGTGAGCACACCGATCACCGCCAGCACATAAAGCCCGGCATTGATCGCCGCCATGAAGACGAACAGCTTGCCGAAAAACCCGGCGAGCGGCGGGATGCCGGCCATCGAGAACATGAAGATGGCGAGCGCATAGGCGAGTGCAGGCCGGGACCGGCTGAGCCCGGCGAGGTCGGCGATTTCTTCCACCGCCTCGCCCTGGCGGCGCATGGCGAGGATCACGGCGAAGGCACCGATGGTCATCACCACATAGATCGCCATGTAGATGAGCAGGCCGGAAACGCCGTCCACGGTGCCGCTGGCCAGACCGACCAGGGCATAGCCGACATTGCCGATGGAGGAATAGGCCATCAGCCGCTTGATGTTCTTCTGGTTGATGGCAGCCACCGCGCCCAGGATCATCGAGGCAATCGAGACGAAGATGATGATCTGCTGCCATTGACCGACCATCTCGCCGAACGGCCCGATGAGGACCCGGGCAAAAAGGGCGATGGCGGCCACCTTGGGCGCCGCGGCAAAGAAAGCGGTGATCGGCGTCGGCGCGCCCTCATAGACATCCGGCGTCCACATGTGGAACGGCACTGCGGAGATCTTGAAGGCGAGCCCGGCGCAGAGGAAGACGAGGCCGACGATGAGCCCCAGCGACGGGGCCGCCGAGAGCGTATCGGCGAGGACCGCGAAGCTGGTCGAGCCGGAGAAGCCGTAGACCAGCGAGGCGCCATAGAGCAGCATGCCCGAGCTCAGGGCACCCAGGACGAAATATTTGAGACCGGCCTCGGTCGATTTCACCGTGTCGCGCCGGATCGCCGCCACGACATAGAGTGCCAGCGACTGCAACTCCAGGCCGACATAGAGCGAAATGAGGTCGTTGGCCGAGATCATCAGCGCCATGCCGAGCGAGGCCAGCAGCAGCAGCAGCGGCAGTTCGAACCGTGCCATGCCGTCGCGCCCGGCATGATCGAGGGTGACGATGATGGTGACCGCCGCGGCGCCGAAGGCGAGGATCTTGGCGAAGGACGCAAAGCCGTCAGCGATGAAAAGGCCATTGAAGGCAAGGCCGCTGGCGCCGTCCGACAGGGTGAGCAGGATGGCGATCACCAGGGCGGCGACACTCGCCCAACCGATGAGGCGAAAGCGGCGGTCACCCACCCAGGCACCCAGCACCAGCAAGGCAAGGCTGGCCGCGGAAAGGAAAATCTCCGGCCGGGCGAGGCCGAGGTTGAGAGTTGCGAACGACGTCATGACTGCGCTGCCCTCGCCTTACTGATTGGTTTCGCTGGGCTGGTCAGGCTCGACCGCCAGCGCCGCCGGCACCAGATCGAGCCCCGCCTCCATGCGCGGGCCGTAGTCGCTGATGAAAGCGGTCACGGTCGGTGCGAAGATCGAGGTGAAGCTGATCGGGTAGACGCCCATCCAGAACACCAGGGCGACAAGCGGTGCGAAGACCACCTTCTCGCGCCAGGACAGGTCGAGCATGGTTTTCAGGTCTTCCTTGACCAACTCGCCGAACACGACGCGGCGATAGAGCCACAGCATATAGGCGGCACCCAGGATCACGCCGGTGGAGATGAGCAGGGCCACCCAGGTGCTGTCCTGGAACACGCCGACCATGATCAGGAACTCGCCGATGAAGCCGCTGGTTCCGGGCAGGCCGACCGAGGCCATGGTGAAGATCATGAACACGACCGCGTATTTCGGCATGCGGTGGACCAGCCCGCCATAGCGCGCGATCTCGCGCGTATGCAGCCGGTCGTAGATCACGCCGACGCAGAGGAAGAGCGCCCCTGAAACGATACCGTGGGAGAGCATCTGGAACAGCGCCCCTTCAAGACC
>JAEUKV010000278.1 GCA_016794165.1 Rhodospirillaceae bacterium | reverse complement strand
TTGATTTCGTTAGATTTTCTCTGGGACCGCCGAAACCCGGCCAACAAAAAAGGCGGGCCAACGGGCCCACCCTTCTAAGCTGGATCTCATTGGACCCTGGGATTTGGCCGGACTATAGGCATTTCAAGCCCGGATGCAAGGGGATTCCCGGGCACCTACCCTTGACAATAGGACGAGGAGTACAATTTAATTGTACATCTTATTTGTCATTGGAGCGACCGACATGGCCGGCGAACGAATCTGGCAGGCGAGTTCGGCCCGCGCGCATTTTGCCGAGGTCGTGGATCTGGCCCTGACCGGCACACCGCAGATCGTCCGCAAGCGCAGCGGCGAGGAAGTGGTCATCCTCTCGCGCACATCCTTCGAACTCATGCAACCCAACCTGAAGGACTATCTGTTGCGCAGCGCCGGCAGCGCCAACGACGATGACGACGCAAGCGTTGAAGCGGCGCTCGGTCAGGTGCGGCAGGCAAATGCACTCGGCTTCGTGCCCCGCTTGGCTCCTGCTACCAAATAGTCCGTGTTCCTGCTCGACACCGATATTGTCAGCAATACGCGCAAGGGTCAGCCGCATCCCAGACTCCTGCAGTGGCTGCAGGATTCGCCACCGGATTCCCTTGCCATCTCGGCGATGACCGTCATGGAGCTTGAGGCTGGCATCGGTCTGGTGCGCGCTGCCGGCAATGCGCGCAAGGCCGACGAGCTTTCGCTCTGGCTCGACGGCCTCGTTTCCGTCGGAAACCCACCGGTGATCCCGATCGACCATCGCGTGGCGCGTCTCTATGGTCGCATGTTCGCAACGCCGGAACTGAAGAATTTCGTCCTCAGCCCCGCCGGCAGCCGGCAGCCGAAGAGCGGGGGCGACCTTGTTCTTGCCGCCAGCGCCATCATCCATGACGCGGCCATCGTCACCAACAACGCCCGTGATTTCCTGGAAATTCACGCGCTTTTCCGGCTGCCCGGCCTCTATCTCCCCTTCACCGACGAATGGCTGATCGCATGAGGCAGGCTGCAGCTTCACCAGAGATGGAGCCGTGGCAGACGGAGGTCATTCAGGCCCGTTGGATCGATCTGCTGCCGCGATTTCTCGGATACACATGTCTGCTGATAGTCTGGTTTGCCTTGCAAGCTCTGGCCTGGCTGACCGAAGCGATATTTCACACGACATGGTTCACGATGATCGCCGCCATCTTCGGCCTGGCAATCCTGCCACATTGGATTTCTGTATTGCTGGCCTTGGCGTTGCCGTCGCGCCGTCGCCTGGTGGTCGACGAGAACGGCATCTCCTACCGCCTCGGAATGTCGGTCCATGCAACAAATTGGGCTGAAGCGGGCTCGCTCACTATGACACGATCCCTGTTTGGGCGTTCGGTCCTGCGCGCCAGCGGTGGGTTGAGGACCCGGTCCTGGTTCTGGACGATACTCGAATGGCCGCTTCTTCTGCTTGCCTGGCTGACAATGCTCGGAATTGCAATCCTGCTCTCACCACCCGCCGTGGCAGCAATCGATTTTCCATGGAGGGATTCGTACACAATCCCCCGCATCTTCTATCGCGACGCGAATCTCGATCGTCTGAAAGCCGTATTGGGGTCCCGCCTGACAGCGATCTGAACCAGCAGCCACGGAACCGGCATCACGCCAGCTTCAGCCGGACCTCGGCGAGCAGGCCGCCCGTCGGGCGGTTGGCGAATGAGAGCGTACCCTGATAGGCGTCGAGCAGTTCCCGCGCGATGGCAAGGCCGATACCGGTTCCCCCCACTTCCTCGTCGAGGCGCAGGCCGCGCCTGCCCAGCGTGGCGAGTGCCTCGGCCGGCACACCCGGGCCATCATCGGCAATGCGGATCACCGCATCCCCACCATCCGCG
>JAEUKV010000269.1 GCA_016794165.1 Rhodospirillaceae bacterium | reverse complement strand
GCACCCACATCGCCATTGATGATGACGGCGACCAGGCCGTCGCCCACTTCCTCGCGGCCGACCACGGTGACGTTGGCGGCCTTCACCATGGCATCTGCGGCAGCCAGGGCCGCGACGAAACCCTTGGTCTCGATCATTCCGATTGCGTTGGACATCTCTCTCTCCTTGCTTTTCTAAGGCGGTTACTTGGATTTCGCTTTGCCGGTCTCGTCGAGCGAGCCGATGATGAGCGCGTCGATCGGGATCTTGCCGCCGCCCAGCCACGAGGCCGCGGTGGAGCCGGTGACGATGAGGACGTCCTCGCCCTCGCCGCAGCCCAGCACGTCGAAGGCGATCATGCGCCCGCCGCCGGCACTCTCCACTTCGAGGAAGGCGCCTGACGGAATGTGGTCGATGCGCTTGGTGGCCCAGTACCGGCCGACGACCCTGCCTCTGATCATGGTCCGATCCTCTCTACGCTGATGTTGCGCGACCTGGCCTTGTCGCGGGCCAGGGGGGTGATGCTGACGCCGGGGCCGAGCAGCAGCCGGGCGACGCCCTTCGGCAGCCTGGCGATCACGGCTTCGGTGACGACGCCCTTGTCGATTCGATGACTGTCGATTCGATGACTGTCGGTCTTGGAGACATGTCCGGTGCCGGCAGCTGGTGTCGCAGCGGCTGATCCGGCGAGGCGGAACGAATGGCTGCCGGCCAGGATGGCGGCGCGCTGCTTCGGGTCCTCGGCGAGATGCAGCACGTCGCGGGCGAAGGCCGCGAGATCGGCATCGCTGGCGATACGCACGGCATGGGTGGCGGGTGCGGCCTTGCCCGACTTCAGATGCTTCACTTCCTCGGCGATCACGTCGCGGATGAGCTCACGGATGACTTTCTTGTCGATCATGCGCGTCAGCCCTGCAATGCCGCGAGGGCGGCTTCGGCGCCCATGCGCACGTCCGATTCCTCGCCGGAGAGATAGACCCGGCCGGTGGCGCCGAACATGCGGTAGTCGATCACCTTGATATTGGCGGTCTTCTCGGCCTCGTTGGTGGCGAGAATGGCGTAGGAGGCGGGCTGCATTTCCAGCACGAAGAGGGATTCCCCAGGCAGGATCATCGATCCCGATTTATTGCGGTTGATGAGAAAGGCGTGGCCGTTGTCGATCCGGGTCACGATCTTGGAGGCGAGGATCTTGGGTGGGGTCGCGTCCGAGGTCTTGGCATCGAGCTCCTCCAGCACGGCTTCGGCGGCGGCCTTCACGGAAGCGGTCGAGCGGGCATGGAATTCGAGATAGCCGTATTGCCGTTCCACCACCAGCATGCCGCCCGAGACATCGGCATGCTTCAGGGCCACATCGGTCAGCGCCTCGATGTCGAGACCGGGCGCCACTTCGATGATCTGGGCCGCCATATAGGTGCGCGGCAGGCGGCCGCGCATGCCGCTCGCCATGTAGCAGAGCGTCTGCGGCTGCAGCTGGTCGATGAAGATGAAGGAGCGGAGCTCGGCCATGATGATTTATGAGTTCCTCATGACCGGAGGGCGCCGCGAAGTTCTTCGAGCACCATGCGGCGGATCTCTTCGCGCAGGATGGCGATCTCGTCGATGGTGCCGGCGCTGGAGGTGGGCAGCGGCATCGGATCCTGCACCGAATCGGCCCCTTCCTGCAGGCGCCCCAGGGACATGGGCGCCTCGCGCCCCAGGGCCAGCGCCGGACCGCCGGCCCAGGCATCGAGGACTGAAAAATCGCCGAAGGCTTCCGCTGGGTCCTCGTTATAGGCGATGCGGGTCCAGTTCACGAGATGCTGCGGTCCCACATTCTCGCCCACCGAGGACGAGCCGAAATAGCCGGTGCCGATGGTGAAGGCGGGGGCGAGATGGGTGCCGTAGCCCGCCGCCCCCTGGCTGCAGGGCGCGTTGACCACGACGCGTAGCGCCTTCACCGCCGCCCCGTAGGCGAGGATGGTGGGCGCGTGCTGGCTGTGGATCGCGGCGGAATGGCCGGCACCGGAAAGGCGGATCAGGGCGCGGGCTTGGGTGATGCCACCTTGCGCGTGCGGCACGCGCAGGAAACCCAGTACCGGGCAGAGCTTTTCCTTGGAGAGCGGCTCGTCGATGCCGATACGGTCGATCTCGGCGAGGATCACCCGGGTATTCGGCGGCAGCTTGAGGCCGATCCTGGCGCCGATTTCCACCGCCGATTTTCCCAGCACCTCGACATTGAAGGTGCCGCGGCCGAACAGCAGCTCGCGCAGGGCCGCCACCTCCTCCGGCTTCGCCACATGGGCGCCGGCGGATTTCAGGGCCTGGAGCAGGCGATCGGCGATGCTTTCCACCGCGAGGACGACGCTCTCATTGGTGCAGAGGATCGAGTTGTCGAAGCTCTTCGATTCGATGATCCGCTTCGCAGCGTGATTGAGATCGGCGCTGTCGTCGACCAGGGCCGGGGCGTTGCCTGGCCCGACGCCGATGGCCGGATTGCCCGAGGAATAGGCACTGCGCACCATCGGCGTGCCGCCGGTGGCGAGGATGACGCCCACGCGCGGGCTTTTCATGACATGCTCGATGAGCGGCAGATTGGGCTGCTCGATCACCTGGATGATGCCGAGGGGTGCGCCCGCACCTTCCGCCGCTTCCGCCATCAGCTGCGCGGCCTTGACCGAGCATCCCCTGGCGAGGGGGTGCGGCGAGAGGATGATGGCGTTCCTGGTCACCAGCGCCATCAGCACCTTGTAATAGACGCTGCAGACCGGATTGGTGGACGGGGTGAGCGCGAAGACGATGCCGGCCGGGCGCGGCAGTTCCACCATCTTCACCTCGGCGCGGATGCGGGCCGAGCAGAAATCCTCATGTGCATAGAGTTCGAAAAGCGCGCGTGAGGTGAGTTCGTTTTTGATCTTCTTGTGGGCGACCACGCCAAAGCCGGTTTCCTTGACGGCGGCTTCGGCGAGCTCGCCGGCATGGGCATAGGCGACCTCAGCGGCGGCGCGGGCGATCTTGAGGACCCGCGCCCGGTCGAACCGGGCATAGGCGGCCGCCGCCCATTCGGCGGTTTGCAGCATCAGATCGGCGGCACCCGTTGCGCGCTGCTCGCCGGCCAGGATTTCTTCAACGATGGCGGTCATGTCAATTCACCTTCACGCCGCTCGGATCTTGCCGCGGCCGCCACGGCCGAGGCATTCGGCATAGGCAAGGCCGACGCTGCGCTCGACCCGCTCCAGCACCTCGGCACAGAGATCGGCAGTCATCAGCACGCCGGGCTTGAACTGCAGCACCCGGGGATCGAGGGTGGAGAAGATCGCCCAGACGCCGTTCTCGTAGAGATGCTTCATCACCGGCTTGGCGCCTTCGGGGAAGTCGAATTCGAGGCCCATGACGACGCCGCACTGGCGGATACCGACGAAGAAATCCGGATAGAGCCGCATGATCTCGTGGAGCCCGTTGCGGAAGGTTTCCGAGATATAGTTGACCATCGGCTTCACGGTCGGGCGCTCGAGGATTTCCAGCGTCTTCATGGCGACGAGGCAGCCGAGCTCGGCCCCGCCCATGGTCGACATGTGGGCAAAGCCGTCCTGGGTGAGCCAGCCGGCATAGGGTTCGCGCACGATGACGCAGGCGATCGGGTACATGCCGCCGGAGATGCCCTTGCCGGTGACGACCAGGTCCGGCGTGATGCCGTAGCGCTGATAGCCCCACATCTCGCCGCAGCGCATGAGGCCGGTCTGCACCTCGTCGGCGACGTAGAGCGAGCCGTAGCGTTCGCACAGCTTTTTTACTTCCTGGAGATAACCGGGGAGCGGCATCGGGAAGCCGTAGGTGGCGGGGATCGTCTCCATGATCAGGCAGGCCGCGTCCTTGCCCTTCAAGGCGTCTTCCATGGCGTTCAAATCGTTGAACGGCACATGGACGAATTCCTCCGGGTTGTCGGAGAGAAAGATCTTCTTGAAGCGGTCGGCGCCGGCCGCAACGGCAAGGCCGGTATGGCCGTGATAGGCGTTGACGATCGAGACGATCTTGCGCCTTTGCGTGGCATGGCGCGCGGTCTTGAGGGCGATGTCGATCGCCTCGGCACCGCCGGAGGCGTACATGGTGTAGTGCATGTCGCCGCCGCAGATCCGCGCCAGGCGCTCGGCCAATGCCGTGCGCGCCTGGGAGGGAAAGTGATGGTTGCCCATGTCGAAGCGCTGGGTACCGCGATTGAGCACCTCGATCAGTTCCGGATGCCGGTGGCCGATGTTATAGGTGCCGCCGTTCAAATGGAGATCGATCAGGCGCCGACCATCCATATCCCACAGCAGATAGCCTTCGCGCCGGTCGATCACCAGGTCGACACCCATGTCCTGCCAGGCCTGGGTCTTGCCCGGATTCCAGTAGGTCTTGGATTTCGCGATGAACTCGCGCTTTTCCGGGCTTTGTGGCTTTGGATCGGACATCGTCTGGCTCCAAATGTTCAGCTGTAGCGGCTGAGATAGCGTTCGGCGAGTTCGCAGGTCCCGGTGCTGTAGCCGGGCCCCTCGGTGCGGGCGAGGTCGGTCTCGCTGTGGGATCCCATCCAGGCGAAAAGGGTCATGCGCCGCATCAGGATGAAGGTCCACAATTCGTTCTCGTCTTCCCTGGGCAGGTCGCGCTGACGGCGATAGCCTTCCTTCCAGGCCTCCATCAGATCCGGCACGTCGGCACGGTCCTCGAAGAACGAGACCGCCGTGCCGGCGTCGTAAAGGAACCAGCCCAGGCCGCAATCGTCGAAATCGATCACCCGCACGTCGCCATTGTGCAGCAGCAGATTGGCAAGGCGGAAATCGGCATGGATGAGGCCGTAGCGGTTGGGTGCCTGGCCGAAGCGCCGGAGGCGCTTTTCCATGAGCTCGACCGCGCGCTGCAACAATTGGGCGCGGTCCGGCGTGCAGTCCGGTCCGTCGCGCCATGAACCCCAATTGGCGTTGGGGCCGAAGCTGTGCTCGAAGTCCCAGGCCAGGCGCTCGAAATAGGGCGGCCGCGCCCAGGTCTCGCTGTGATTGTGGCAGCGCGCCGTCACTTCGCCGAGCTGGCGGAAGGGGGCGATGAGATTGTCCTGCGGCGGCTCGATCCCGTCGATGAACTCGAAGAGGACGCATTGCCGGGGCGTGCCGAGGATCGGATGCGTGACCGACTGGATATCCTCGCCGTCCCTGCCGGGAATGGCCTGGGGTGTCTGGACGCCGC
>JAEUKV010000198.1 GCA_016794165.1 Rhodospirillaceae bacterium | reverse complement strand
GCCTTTGCCGTCCTGGCGGGTGGTCAAGGAAAAGCGCGCGACCTTCGCCGCCACGCCTGAACAGCTGCGGCGGCGGCCCGGGCCGCGTACGTCCTTCAGCAACCTCTATCTCGCCGGCGACTGGACCGAGACCGGCTGGCCATCGACCATCGAGGGCGCCATTCAATCGGGCTTCAACGCCGCGGCTGCGATCATTGCGCCCAGGTCCATTTAGGATCGTTTTTTCCCCTCGCCGAAATGCCATCAACTGTCTGAAATAGTGCGGTTATTTGCCATAGGCTTCGGGTCGATCGGAGCCTTTCAAATGACATAGGCCGCGCGTATACTCCGGCCCAATCGCATCGCTATCAAGGAACTCTGCCATGACCTCCGCTGCCATGAAATCACCCGCTGCCGGCCTGCCGATCAAGGATCACGACCTGCTGCGCCAGCAATGCTACATCGACGGCAAATGGGTCGACGCCGATTCCGGCAAGGTCATCGAGGTCACCAACCCGGCCACGAATGAAGTGATCGGCACCATCCCGAACATGGGTGCCGCCGAGACCAGGCGCGCGATCGAGGCCGCCAACAAGGCCTGGCCCGCATGGCGCAAGAAGACCGCCAAGGAGCGCGCCAATCTGCTGCGCAACTGGTTCAACCTGATGATGGCGGCCCAGGAAGATCTGGCGATCATCCTCACCGCCGAGCAGGGCAAGCCGCTCGCTGAGGCCAAGGGCGAGATCGCCTATGGCGCGTCCTATATCGAGTGGTTCGCCGAGGAAGCCAAGCGCATCTATGGCGACGTCATACCGCCGCATCAGGGCGACAAGCGCATCGTCGTCACCAAGGAACCGGTGGGTGTGGTGGCCGCGATCACGCCGTGGAACTTCCCCAACGCCATGGGCACCCGCAAGGCGGCCCCCGCCATGGCGGCAGGCTGCCCGGTGGTGATGAAGCCGGCCACGCAGACCCCATTCTCGACCCTGGCCATCGCCGTGCTGGCGGAACGCGCCGGCATCCCGGCGGGCGTCCTCAACGTGGTGACCGGCTCGGCGTCGGCCATCGGCGGCGAGATGACCAGCAACCCGATCGTGCGCAAGCTGACCTTCACCGGCTCGACCGAGATCGGCAAGCTCCTCATGAAGCAATGCGCCGACACGGTGAAGAAGACCTCGATGGAGCTTGGCGGCAACGCGCCCTTCATCGTCTTCGACGACGCCGATCTCGATGCCGCTGTCGAGGGCGCCATGATGTCGAAGTTCCGCAACACTGGCCAGACCTGTGTCTGCGCCAACCGCATCTATGTGCAGGACGGCGTCTATGACGCCTTTGCCGAGAAGCTGAAGGCGGCGGTCGCCAAGCTCAAGATCGGCGACGGCTTGAAGGGCGAGACCCAGCAGGGCCCGCTCATCGACATGAAGGCGGTGGCCAAGGTCGAGGAACATATCGCCGATGCGACGGCCAAGGGCGCCAAGGTCGCCGCCGGCGGCAAGCGCCATGCGCTGGGCGGCAGCTTCTTCGAGCCCACCATCCTCACCGACGTCACGCCGCAGATGGCAGTGGCGAAGGAAGAAACCTTCGGGCCGTTGGCGCCGCTGTTCCGTTTCAAGACGGAAGAAGAGGTGATCAAGATGGCGAACGATACCGAATTCGGCCTTGCCTCCTATTTTTACGCGCGCGATTTGGGCCGCGTCTGGCGCGTGGCCGAGGCGGTGGAGTACGGCATCGTCGGCATCAATACCGGCATCATTTCCAGCGAAGTGGCACCCTTCGGCGGCGTCAAGGAATCCGGCAACGGCCGTGAGGGATCGAAATACGGGATCGAGGACTATCTCGAGATCAAGTACATGTGCATGGGCGGTATCTGAACCCACGCATTGTCGTAAGAACCCCCGCTCCGATCCGTTCGGGGCGGGGGTTTTCCTTTTCAGCTCAGCTGTCGTCCTCGACCTTGAGGCGGTAGCCGACGCCGGGTTCGGTCAGGATCAGCTTGGGCGTGCGCGGGCTGGCCTCGATCTTCTGGCGCAGCTGCGCGACCATCACGCGGAGCGTCTGGCTGTCGCGCATGTCGGCACTGCCCCAGACGAAGGCCAGCAGCTGGTTGTGAGTCAGCACCTGGCCCGCATGCTGCACCAGGGCGCGGAGCAGATCGTATTCCTTCGGCGTCAGCTTCACGTCCTGGCCGCGCACGGTGACGCTGCGGCTGGGATAGTCGATGGCAAGATCGCCGCCCTGGAAACCGGTCGCCGGCTTGTCGCGGCTTTGCCGCAGGCGGAGGGCCACCCGCAACCGTGCCAGCAATTCGCCGATGGCAAAGGGCTTGTTGATATAGTCGTTGGCGCCAAGGTCTAGGGCGGCGATCTTTTCTTCCTCCATGTGCCGGGCGGAGAGCACGATGATCGGCAGGTCCGACCATTCGCGCACCCGCCGGATCACTTCCTTGCCGTCGAGATCGGGCAGGCCGAGGTCGAGGATCATGGCATCGGGCGCACTTGACTGCAGGAGCGCGATGCCCTGGGTGGCGTCCGGTGCGGACACCACGACGTAACCCTCGGCCTCGAGCGACGGCTGCAGGGCGCCCGTGATGTCGATCTCGTCGTCGACGACGAGGACGCGGAGGGGGGTATCCGTCATGACTTCTGGCTGAGACTGGGAAAGACGATCTGAATCCGCGTGCCGCTGCCGTCGGCGACCGGGCTTTCCGCCCAGATGCGCCCCTGCATCGCCTCGACCAGGCCGCGGCAGATTGAGAGGCCGAGGCCGGTGCCGCTGGGATGCGCGTCATCGTTGGTGCCGCGATAGAATTTCTCGAATACGGCATCGAGATGGGCCGCAGGGATGCCCTTGCCGGCATCGGCGATGCCGATCTCCACATGGTCGGCATCGCCGCCGATGCGAAGCCGGATCTCGCTGGCATCCGGGCTGTAATGGATGGCGTTCTCCAGGATGTTGACGAAGACCTGTTCCAGCAGTAGCGGGTCGGCCTGGATCAGCGTCACTTCCGGCGCGAACTCGCTCTCCAGCCGGCGCGATCCCAGCTGCGGCTGCACGCGCTCGATGGCGGCGTTGGCGACATCGGCTGGATCGGTCGGCTCCAGCTTGACGGCAAGGCCGCCGCTTTCGATGCGGATGATATCGAGGAGGTTGCGCACATAGCGGTTGAGCCGGTCGGCCTGGTCCTTGATCCCCAGGATCAGGCGCTGCGAGGTCGCCTCGTCGAAACGCGTGCCGTGACGCAGCAGGCCCGTGGCGGAAGCAAGGATGGTCGCAAGCGGCGTGCGGAAATCATGCGAAATGGAGGAGAGGAGGGCGGTGCGCAGCCGCTCGGTCTCGGCCAGCACCTTCGCCTCGGTCATCTCCTGCATGAGATGCGCGCGTTCGAGCGCGATGCTGCCGAGATCGGCCAGCACCGAAAGGGTCTGCAGATCGGCACCTGCACGCGGATCGGCGCGGGTGCGCTTGCGGCAGATGAGCAGGCCAAGCGGCCCGCGCACGGCATGGAGGGCAAAGACGAAGAAGCGGTCGGAGGCCGGTGCCTCCTCCTTGGCGGCGGGGCTGCTGAGCAGGCGGCGCCACTGTTTCTCGGCGAGTTCGCCAGCGAGTTCGGTCAGTTCCGGCGTCGTCCGTGCCGAGGAATGCAGGGTGAGGGACTGTCCGTCGCGCAGGAACACGAAGGCGGCGCCATTGGCGGCCTGGGCCGTGAGGGTGGCCAGGGATTCCGCCAGGATCTCGCGGTCGGAGGAGCGGGAAAGTTCGCGGCTCGCCTCGAACAGGTTGGTGGTGACGCGGGCGCGCCAGGCGGCGGCGCGGGCCTGGTCGCGCACGCGCCCGGCAAGTCCCCCGGTGACCACGGCGACCGCCAGGAAGACGCCGAGCGTCAGCAGGTTGTCGGCCGGCGCCATGGTGAAGCGCGGCTGCACCAGCAGGAAGTTGTAGACGAAGATGGCGAGGAAGGCCGCAATCAGCGCCGCGTTGCGCCCGAACAGCACCGCCGAGAGCAGGACCGAGGCCAGGAAGACCATGGGGACGCTCTCGGCACCCAGCGTCCGTTCCAGGGCCCAGGCGAGCAGCCCTGCCAGGGCCACCATGATGATGGCGGCCGTGTAATCCAGGATCGGACGGCGGACATTGCCGGTGATGAGGCGGAGCATCTGGGTCATCGCGCCACTCATAGCACGGGTGGCGCGGCCTCGCCTCAAGCTGCATGCGGGGTGCTGCGGCCTGCGCGCTAACTCTTTGATCCAGAAAAGGAAACGGGGCGTCTCGGAAGCGAACGTATTCGCCCAAAACGCCCCGGAAGTTCGGGTTGCAACGCATCGCGTGAAGCAATGCGCTCAAATTCAACATCCCCTTTATAGGGGTCCGAAACGCCCCTGTCCAGAAAAATCGTTATAAAACAAATACTTATAAGTTTCTTATATGGCTGGTGTTAAGGCGTCGGCGAGGCGGGCGAGCGATTCGTCACGCCCGACGATCTCCAGCACCTCAAAAATCGGTGGCGATTGCGTCGAGCCGGTGAGGGCGGCGCGCAGCGGCTGGGCGACGGCGCCGAGCTTCAGCCCCTCGGCTTCGGCAAAGGCCCGGGCGCGTTCCTCCAGCTTGGCCGCCTGCCATTGGGTCTCGTCGCGATAGGCGGCAACCAGCTTCGGCAGCAGGACCTGCGCTTCCACGCTATCCAGCTGGGCCTTCGCCTTGTCGGTGAGGGCGAGTGGGCGGGGCTGCACATAGAAGGCGGCGTTCTCGGCCAGCTCCTTCAGATTCTTGGCGCGGGTCTTGAGGCCGGACATGGCGCGGGTGAGCAAGGCGAGGGCGGCCGGGTCCTGCTCCTTGCCGAGGCGCTGCGCCACCTTTGCGGCGAGATCCGCATCGTCGCTCTGGCGCATGTACTGGCCGTTGAGATTGTCGAGCTTGGCGAAGTCGAAGCGCGAGGGCGAGCGGCCGATGCCGCCGAGATCGAACCAGTCGATCGCCTGCTGGGTCGAGATCACCTCGTCGTCGCCATGGGCCCAGCCGAGCCGCAGCAGATAGTTCCGCAGCGCCTCGGGAAGATAGCCCATGTCGCGATAGGCCTCGACCCCGAGCGCGCCGTGGCGCTTCGAGAGCTTGGCGCCGTCGGGCCCGTGAATGAGCGGGATATGGCTGAAATGCGGCGCCTCCCAGCCCATGGCATCGTAGATCTGGCGCTGGCGGAAGGTGTTGGTGAGATGATCGTCGCCGCGGATCACATGGGTGATGCCCATGTCGTGATCGTCCACCACCACCGAGAGCATGTAGGTGGGATTGCCGTCGGAGCGCAGCAGCACCATGTCATCGAGCTGCTCGTTGCCGACGCGTACCTCGCCCTGGACGCCGTCGGCGACCACGGTCTCGCCGCTCTGCGGGGCCTTGAGGCGGATGACCGGCTTCACCCCGGCGGGTGCGTCCTTCGGGTCGCGGTCGCGCCAGCGGCCGTCATATTTCATCGGCTTGCCGGCGACCATCGCCGCCTTGCGCATCTCCTCCAGTTCCTCGACCGAGCAGTAGCAGGGATAGGCCTTGCCCGCGGCCAGCAGCTGGCTCACCACCTCGGCATGGCGGGGGGCGCGGGCGAACTGGTAGACGACCTCGCCATCCCAATCGAGGCCGAGCCATTGCAGCCCGTCGAGGATCGCCGCGATCGCCGCCTCGGTCGAGCGTGCCCGGTCGGTGTCCTCGATGCGCAGGTGGAAGATGCCGCCATGGTGTTTGGCGAACAGCCAGTTGAACAGCGCCGTGCGCGCCCCGCCGATATGCAGGAAGCCGGTGGGCGAGGGGGCGAAACGGGTGACGACGGTCATGATCTTGCATCCGCTGGAACGGGGTGAATGGGCCGCGTTCTAGCACAATTCCCGGCCGGAGAGGCAAGGCGTGGCGGTATCCCCCACGACTGCCCTCTTAACACAACCCCAGCGTTTTGCTATCCAGTTCCTGCAACCGAATGTTGATTGCCGCTGGATGGACCGCCGCGCGATGCCAAGCAGCCTGTTTCAACGCCTGGAGGTGTTCCTGGCACAGCAAAGGCCGAACTGGCCCGGCTGGGCGGCCGTGATGCTGGGCATCGGCATCGCCCTCTATTTCGGCCTCGCGCGCGAGCCGGAACTCTGGTGGGGGCCGGCGGCGGCTTTGCTGGCGCTTGCCGCGACGCTTGCCCTACGGCGCATGCCCCTGGCGCTGCTGCTGGCCGCGGCCCTTCTGCTGGTGGCCATCGGCTTTTCGGCCGCCACCTGGCGCACGGCCTGGGTCGCGGCGCCGCAGCTCTATCGCAGCCTCTACCGCGCCGAGGTGACGGGCCGCGTGGTCGAGATCGAGCTGCTGCCCGGTTCGCAGCGCATCACCCTCGA
>JAEUKV010000216.1 GCA_016794165.1 Rhodospirillaceae bacterium | reverse complement strand
CTTGGCCTTGTCCTTCTTCGGCTTCTTCTTTTCGCGGTTACTGCGCATTTGACCTTTGGCCACAATCATTCTCCCTTGCGGCGGGTTGCTGAGGCGCGGGCCCTGGCAAGGGATGAGTTGAGCGGCCTTATCAACTGCTGTCGTTCTTCGATTGCCGGTGCATGCGCGGCGGGCAGCATATACCACCCACCGCGCGCTGTAACTGACTGAAGTCCCCGATCTGCGCTCCCGGCGCTGCGGGCCCAACTCAGGCCGAGCGGATTCGCTCGACGAAGCGGGTGATCTCGCCGCGCATGACGTCGGCCTGGCGCGAGAGATCGGAGGCGGCGCCGAGCAGGCCGTCCGCCAGACGGCCCGATTCAGTGAGCGCCTCGGAGACGCCGGCGATGTTCTGCGACACATCGCGCGTGCCGTCGGCCGCCTGCTGGATGCTGCGCGAGATCTCGCGGGTGGCGGCACCCTGCTCCTCCACCGCCGCCGCGATGGTACTGGCGATCTGGTCGATTTCGGTGATGGTACTGGTGATGACGCTGATCGCCTGTACCGCCTCAGATGTCGCCCCTTGGATGCTGCTGATCTGGCCGGTGATTTCCTCGGTGGCCCGCGCTGTCTGGGCGGCGAGGTTCTTCACCTCCGAGGCCACCACGGCGAAACCCTTGCCGGCATCGCCGGCGCGCGCCGCCTCGATGGTGGCGTTGAGGGCCAGGAGGTTGGTCTGGTTGGCGATGTCGCGAATGAGGCCCGCCACCTCGCCGATCTTCTGGCTGGCCTGGGCAAGGCCGTTGATGGTCTGGTCGGTTTGCTTTGCCTCGGTCACCGCTTTCGCGGCGACACTGGCGGATTGTGCCACCTGCTGGCTGATCTCGTTGATCGAGGCGGTCAGTTCCTCGGTGGCGGCGGCTACAGACTGCACGTTGCCGAAGGCCTGTTCCGATGCGGTCGAGACTACGCCGGCGCGGTTGGTGGTCTGTTCGGTGTTGCCGGCCATGGATTCGGCCGAGGATTGCAGCTCGACTGCGGCGGCTGAGACCTGGCCCACCACATGCTGCACCGAGCTTTCGAAATTGGCGGCGAGATTGAGCATGGCCTGGCGTTTCTCGTCAGCGGCACGTTTCTCCTGCGCGGCGCGTTCGGCGGCCATCTGATCGACCGCCAGCGCATTGTCCTTGAACACCGCGAGCGCCCGCGCCAGCGCGCCGAACTCCGCCTTGTTCTCGGTCCCTTCGACAACGATGCTCTTGTCGCCATCGGCGAGGCGCTGCATGTTCTCGGTGGTGCGGGCGAGCGGCCGCGAGATGCTGCGCGCAATCAGCAGGCTGATGCCGACCGTGAGCAGCATGATGATGGCGATGACACCGCCCACTACAATGAGGACGTCGCGGAATATCTTATTGACGTCGTCGAGATAGATGCCGGAGCCGACGACCCAACCCCAGGGTTCGTAACCCTTGACATAGGAGGTCTTCGGCACCGGCTGATCGGCACCGGGCTGCGGCCACAAATAGTCGACGAATCCGGCGCCCTTGGCCTTCACCACATCGACCATTTCGATGAACAGGAACTTGCCGCTGGGATCGGCCAGGTCGCCGATGGTGGGCTTCTCGACGAGTTTCTCGTTGATCGGATGCATCAGCATCTTCGGCGACATGTCGTTGACCCAGAAATACTCCTTCTCGTCGTAGCGAAGCGATTTGAGATCGGCGAGGGCGGCCGCCTGGGCTGCTTCGTCGCTCATGGCACCTGATTTGGCCTTTTCGCCATAATTGGCGATCACGCCATAGGCCACTTCGACCACGTGCTGCGTCTTGATCTTGCGGTCCTCGAGCAGGGTGGCGCGGATCTCATGGGCGGCGAGGGCGCCGATGGCCACCATGCCGATAACGGCGACGATCACCACGCCGGCGAGGCGCGTGTTGATTCTCAGATCCTGAAAGCGCATTTGCGATCACCTTGCGGATAACAATGATATTGTGACCGGCCCATTCGACAGTTGGTGTCGACATGGTTCCTGCCGATTTCCTGCGCGTCGCGTTTCGCGCATGTTCGTTCGCAGATGAACGTAGGGCGCAATCTACTAATCGTTGATTAACAACTTGGCACCATCCAATAGGTTGATGTTCTTATTCCAATAGCAGGAACGAAATCCACTCTCGGCGAATCACCCCTGAAAGACCGGCAGCGCAATGAGTTCCGATGCAATTTGCATCCAGGATGCGATGCCGCACGATCACGCCGGCACCCGCGTCATTTTGCCCTCCACCAGCGCTGGAGGGTCCTGCGCCAGTGGCGCGCGCTAGGGAACCAGCAGCAGGGCGGCCTCGCGATGGCCCTTGAACTCGGCGATCTGCTGCGGGATGCCGCCGCGATACATCTTGGCCCTCTTGTCGGCGCCGTGCCTGAGCAGAACCTTGATAGCCTCGATGGCGCCCGCCTCGGCGGCGTGATGCAGCGGCGTGAAGCGGGTACGATTCTGCGACTCGATGTTGGCACCCGCGGCCAGCAGGGCTTCGATCGCGGCCGGCTGGTTGTTGAGGGCGGCATAGTTGAGGGCCCGGCGGCCGTTGCGGTTCTCGCTGAAATCGATCCCCTCGATATCGGCGCCGGCGGCAAGTGCCGCCTCGATGCCGGCAACATCGCCGTCCTGCGCCGCCGCCCACAGATCCCTGGTGGCCGCACTCGCCGGTTGCTCCGGGATGTCGAGCCGGCCGAGGCCGCTATTGGCGTCCGTCGCGGCCGCCCCGCCGGGGCCCGCACAGCCGGCAAGGGGCAGGGCCGCCAGGGACACTCCCAGAGACGCCAGAGCGGGTGTGAGGAGGATGGTACCAAAATGCCGTCGGTTGCAGCTGGCCGTCATGAAACCCCCCGAAAAATCCTGTCCCCTAGATAGTTTAGCCTCTGCCCACAGAGGCGCAAGGGTGAACCGTCAGGGGGAGTGAACCGTCAGGGGGAGTGAACCGTCGGGGGCGAACCGTGGGGAGGCACCCGACTCCACCGGACAGCGCCCGCTTGATTTCTTAACCTAGGTTACTATCTCTTGCCATGAGCGCCATGCGCGGCACCCGGTCATGGGTGGGATCGCGCCGGGCTTGGCAGGAAAGCGCCGTTCGCGGGCAAGCCTGCCCATTGAGGATCAGCTCGCTCGGAAGGAGGAGCCATGTCACGCCTGTCCCTGTTCAACAGCCCGCTTCTGCTGGGCTTCGACCATTTTGAGCGGACCCTCGACCGCGTCGCCAAGGCCGGCGGCGAAGGCTACCCGCCCTACAACATCGAGCAGATGGACGAGCAGCGCCTGCGCATTACCCTCGCCGTCGCCGGTTTTGCGATCGAGGAGCTCGACATCCAGCTCGAGGACAACCAGCTGTCGATTCGCGGCAAGCAGCAGGACGACCCCAGCCGGGTCTATCTCCACCGCGGCATCGCCGCGCGGCAGTTCCAGCGCAGCTTCGTTCTGGCCGAGGGCATCGAGGTGGCGGGCGCCACCCTCGACAACGGCCTTCTCTCGATCGATCTCGCGCGGCCCAAGGTGGAGCCGCAGGTGCGCAAGGTGCCGATTGCCAAAGCCGGCGATGCGAAAACCGGCGGCGGGAAGACCGACGGCCGCGTCGCAATCGATCGGTCATGAGCGCGCGGGCAGGATCTGGACGAAAGGAAACAGGGCCCATGGCCAAGCATGAATCCGGAATGGACATCGATGCCGTCCGCGCGATTTCGCGCCAGCAGCTGGCCGCGCTCGGCCTCAACGACGTCGCCTATGTGAAAGACGTGGAAGTGGATGGCGGCACCGCCTTTGCCATCTTCGCCGCCAACGGCCAGCAGCTGGCGGTCCTGCCGGATCGTGATACGGCGGTCGCGGCCGCTTGGGAAAACGGCCTGGCGCCGGTTACCCTGCACTAAGCACAAGCCCGATACGGTTGCCGCGTTCAGGCAGCGTGCGAATGCGCGCCGTCGGTCAGCAGGGCATAGATGGCATCCGCCTGGTCGGTGCCGCGCAGCTTCTCGCAGATGTTGCGGTCGCGCAGCAGGCGCGAGACACGCGCCAGCGCCTTCAAGTGATCGGCCCCGGCACCTTCCGGCGCCAGCAGCAGAAACACCAGATCGACCGGCTGTTCGTCGATGGCATCGAAATCAATCGGCCCGTCGAGCCGGGCGAAGAGGCCGAACATCGACTTGGCCTCGGGCAGCTTGCCATGGGGAATGGCGATGCCGTTGCCGACGCCGGTGGTACCCAGTCGCTCGCGCTCCAGCAGCACGTCGAAGATGGCGCGCTCATGCAGCCCGGACAGTTCGCTGGCGCGCCGCGCCATTTCCTGCAACGCCTGTTTCTTGTTGCTGGCCTTGAGCCGCGCCAACACATGAGCGGGATTTGCGAGCAGATCTTCGATTTCCATTCTAGCCTCGTGGACGCCGGCCCCCGCGTGGTCAAGGGTCGCGACGTCAATGCCTGCCTGGTCTATTGGCGCAGATCGTCGGCGGCGAGCCGGGGGTCGACCCAGCCGATATTGCCGTCGTTGCGCCGATAGATCATGTTGAGCCCGCCATGGGCACGATTGAGAAACATCATCGCCTGGCCGTTGGCGAGATCGAGCCGCATCACCGCTTCGCCGACGGTGAGCGAGGGAATGTCGGTCTGCATTTCAGCGACCACCACCGGCTGCGATTCGCCGTTGGCATGACCGGCCTCCGGTTCCTCGGCCTCTTCCGATTCCGAGGCCAGGATGTATTTCTGCGCGCGCATGCTCTCCGTGGCGGCGCGATGGTGATCGCGCAGACGGCGCTTGTAGCGGCGCAGGCGCTTGGCCAGCGTCTCGGCGGCCTGGTCATAGGCAGCGTTCGCCTCGTTCGCCGTTCCCTCGGCCTGCAGCATGATTCCGCGCCCGACATGCACGGAGATCTGCGCCGAGAAAAGATAGGTGTCCTTCGACATCGTGACGGTGGCGTCGATCGGATTCGAGAAGTACTTGCCGAAGATATGATCCAGGCTTTCCTGCGCGCGCGTTTTCAGCGCATCGCCGACATCGATGTTCTTACCCTTGACGGTCAGATTCATGGACTTGGTCCTGCAAACTTGGGTGCGGTCGCCAGGCGCGGCTTTCAGCTGCTACCGAGGTGACCGGACCGGATCGATACTTCAACGGGCATCGGCGCGCCGACATGCGGCGGATGCAGCCGTGCCCAGCGGGAGACTCGCTTCCCTGGAAGCACCACGCCGCCGGGCTAGGTCGAGGCCGGCGGCGCGGCCGGGACCATAGCGAGGTTCGTGTGGAAGTCAACGCCCGCAAGGGCGCTGCTGGGGAAGACGCGGATCTGGAAGGTGGGTGGGGTCGGGGGAGCGAGGAGCCCAGGGAAGCTGCAACCGGGTGGATTGCGCATCAAATCCCTCCATTGATTTCAAGGCTTTAAGGAATCTCGTGTGAAATTGTCGGGGAGCGGCTGGTTGCTGGTCGGCGTCCCTCCTCTGTGATCGATCGGACTTCCTTCAGAATGATGTGGCCGCTCTTACGCGGAACGCAAGGCTTTCTCGCGACGGCGCTGCACTGAGGACGATATTTTCAATGATTCCCGATATTTGGCGACGGTCCGGCGGGCGATGTCGACGCCCTGGCCCTGCAGGATCGCCACCAGCCGATCATCGGAGAGCACGTCTTCGGCGGTCTCCGCGTCGATCAGGTCCTTGATCCGCTGCCGCACCGCCTCGGCCGAATGGCTGGCACCGCCATCGGCGCCCTGGATCGCGGCGGTGAAGAAATAGCGCAGTTCGAAGATGCCGCGCTGGGTCGCCATGAACTTGTTGGTGGTGACCCGGCTCACCGTACTCTCATGCATGCCGATCGCATCGGCGATGTCGCGGCGGATGAGCGGCTTCAGATGCTGCACGCCGTGGAGGAAGAATGCCTCCTGCTGGCGCACGATCTCGCTCGCCACCTTGAGGATGGTGGTGGCGCGCTGGTGCAGGGTCTTGACCAGCCAGTTGGCCGAGGCGAGCCGCTCGTTCAAGTAGTCACGGTCGACCTTGCTCTGGGCCCGCGGCATGATGCGCGCATGATATTGCTGGTTGACCAGCAGGCGCGGCAATTGCTCGTTGTTGAGTTCGATCGACCAGGATCCGTCGGATCGCCGCCAGACCATGATGTCGGGCACCACCGCCTGCGCCTCGAACACCTCGAAGCTGGCGCCGGGCTTCGGGTTGAGGGCGCGGATCTCGGCCACCATGTCGGCTAGGTCCTCGGCGTCGACGCCGCACAGCTTCATCAACTGATGGCGATCATGCCGTGCCAGCAGATCAAGATGCTTGAGCAGCGTCGCCATGGCCGGATCGCAGCGGTCGCGTTCCCGTAGCTGCAGCATGAGGCATTCGGCAAGGTCGCGGGCGAACACGCCGCAGGGGTCGAATTGCTGCATCTTCAGGAGCACCGCCTCGACCGCCTCCGGTGCGCAGCCCAGCCGTTCGGCCAGCTGCGCAAGATCGCCGACCACATATCCGGCCTCGTTGAGGAGGTCGATGAGCTGCAGCCCGATCATGCGTTCGGTGGGATCCTGGATATCGAGATAGAGCTGGCGCTCGAGATGCTCGCGCAAGGTCTCGGCGCGTACGAGCGTCTGTTCAAGGCCGAATTCGCTGTCGGAGAAATCGCTGCGCCCGCCACCGCCCCCGCCGGGCGAATCCCAGTTGGTGGCAAAACCCTGGTCGCTGCCCGGTCCCGCCACCGCGCCGCCGCCTTCGGCCGTATTGTAGAGATTGTCGTAATCGGTATCGAGGGGCGACTGGCGCTGATCGGCGATGTGATCGCCATGGCTGTATTCGCTGGTATCGAGCACGCGCTCGGATTCCGCCGCCGCCGCGGGCTCGCTGGTCAGCGCTTCCAGGCTGGCCAGCCGGTCGGTCTCGCCGCCCGGGGCTTCCTCGACACCGACGCGGGTACCTTCGTCGCGCTCCAGCAGCGGGTTTTGCTCCAGTTCCTGTTCGACGTAGGCCACGAGTTCCTGGTTGGAGAGCTCAAGCAGCTTGATCGCCTGCTGGAGTTGCGGCGTCATGACCAGGCTCTGCGCCTGGCGCAAATCCATGCGTTGCGTTATCGCCATGCAACAAGCGTACTACAGGGAGAATCTTTCTCCAAGGTAAACGCGGCGGACATCCTCGTCGGCGACGATGTCGGCGGGAGTGCCCTCGCGCAGCACCTCGCCTTCATGAAGGATATAGGCACGGTCGACGATTTCCAGGGTATCGCGGACGTTGTGATCGGTGATCAGCACGCCGATGCCGCGGTCCTTCAGATGCGAGATGATGTCGCGGATATCGTTGACCGCGATCGGGTCGATCCCGGCCAGGGGCTCGTCGAGCAGGATGTAGCTGGGCCGCGTCGCCAGGGCACGGGCGATCTCGCAGCGGCGGCGTTCGCCACCCGAAAGGGCCAGGGCCGGCACCTTGCGCAGATGGGCGATGGAAAAGTCGGCGAGCAGGTGTTCCAGCCGCTGCTCGCGCAAGGCGGCATCGGATTCCACCACCTCGAGCACCGCCATGATGTTGTCCTCGACCGACATGCCGCGGAAGATCGAGGCTTCCTGGGGCAGGTAGCCGATGCCGCCGCGCGCGCGTTCGAACATCGGCTGGTCGGTGACCTCGTTGCCGTCGAGGAAGATCGCGCCGGCATCGGCCTTGATCAGGCCGGTGATGATGTAGAAGCAGGTGGTCTTGCCGGCGCCGTTGGGACCGAGCAGCCCCACGGCCTCGCCGCGCTGGACGCCGATCGAGACGTCGCGCAGGACCGGCTTCTTGCGGTAGCGCTTGCCCAAATGATAGGCGCACAGCCCGGTCATGGTGGTTGGGTCGACCGTTTCACCATTGACCGTGAAGACCCCATTGCCGCCGGGCTCCGCACCGTTCGCCCCGGCGCCGCCAGTCCCTGCGCCGTTCACTTCCGTGGCACCCGGCGCGGCCAGCGTTTCCGGCGCCGGCGCTGCCATCTGCCGATCGCCCGGGAGAGGATTCCCTGCGTTGACGCCGTTCCCGTTCATTGGCCGGTGCCGCCCGAGGATTTTGGCTTGATGAAGGTGTGCACGCGGGCACCGTCGCCGCCCAGCAGCCGGCTGATCTTGCGCTTGTTGTCGATCTCGGCGCGCGCGCCGCGATACTCGTTGTTGCCGTCGATGATGACCACATTGCCGGTCATGATCGCAATATCGGTATCCGGGTCATGGGCGAAGCTGTTGCCGAAAATGGTCTGCGAGCCGTTGATGACCTTGACCTTGCCGGTGGCCTCGATCTGGCTCAGTTCCTCTTCGCCCGCGGCATTGTCGGCGAAATAGAGCACCGCCTTGTCGCCGGTGATGCGGTTGTCGTCCTGCACCAGCACGGCATTGCCATAGGCGATGACGGCGCGCTGGTCGGTCCAGTATTCGATGCGGTCGCGCGCCGTCAGGGTGTCGCCGTCGCTTTCCAGGCGCAGATTGGCGCCGGTGAGGATCAGCACCTTCTGGGTCGATTCATATTCCCCCTTGTCGCCATAACCGGTCGACTTTCCCGAGATCACCCTGACATTGCCGGTGGCGATCATGCGGTCGAAGGAGGCGCCGTCATCACCCCCGGTATGGAACACCAGCGTATCGGCCGCGACCGAGGCGCTGCCCTGCTTCGCCAGGGCGTTGCCGCGGGCGGTATAGGTCTTTTCGTTGCTGCGCCATTCGATGCCCCGATCGGCGCTGAGCTCGAACGGCTCCGAACTGTTGCCGAAATCGAAACCGCCGCCGGTGGTCGCGTCGGAACCGGTCGTGGCGACCGGCAGCAGGTCTTCCTGGGCCGACGCCACCGGCACCTGGGCAAGCCACAGCGGCAGGATCAGCACGGCCGCCCATCTCATGCACATCCTCATCCGTCGCGCTCCTCTCCCCTGGGCAGGATCGTCAGGTGTGATCGCCCCTTGAAGAGCACGGTCTCGCCATTGTCGATCATCTCGAATCCTTCTGCCGTCAGTTGGCGGCGCTCGTCGCTGCCGGTGACCGGCACGGAGCTCGACGCGTCATTGGTCTTCAGGTTTACCTCGGCCCGGTCGGTCACGAAGGTCATGCCGTTGTCGTGATAGACGGTGACCGCGCCAATGAGATCGACCCAGTCGCGGGAACGATCATAGACGCCGCTCTCGGCGGTGACGGCGATCCAGGCCGTATCCGACAGCTCGATCTGCGCCTGCGGCTCCTCGAGATTGACGATGTCCTTGTTGCCATCGGTTTCCATGGCACTCAACGCGGTCACCGAGAAGGTTCGGTCGGATTTGCTGCGCCCCTCGAAGGCAACGCCGGAGACCTGCATGCCGGCATCAAGCAGCGGCACGTCGGTTACCGCTTCGACCGTGATCCGCGTGTCGGTGAGGTTGCGGTAGGACCATAGGGACAGGTAGGCCGCCGTGCCGATGGCGACCAGCGGCAGCAGGATCTTGAGCCAGAGCAGACGCGATTTCCTGCGGTTGAAAAGCGCGCGCGGCTGGGCGACGACCGGCGCCCGACCGTCGCCCCGCAGCTTGTCGATGGGACCGTTGAGCGCCATGCCGATTCCTCAGGCCACGCCGGCGCGCAGGCAGTCATGCAGGCGGATGATGCCCACCGGCTGCGTCGCATCGACCACGAACAGCGAGGTGATCGCGCGTTCGTTCATGATCAGCAGCGCCTCCGCCGCCAGCGCCTGGCCGCCGATCGTGCGCGGCCCGCGGGTCATCACATCGGCCACCTTCTGCGCCAGGAGATCGGCGCCCATGTGGCGCCTGAGATCGCCGTCGGTGACGATGCCGACAAGGTCGCCGGCCGCATCCACCACGCCGACGCAGCCGAAGGTCTTGGCGCTCATCTCGATGATCGCCTGGGACATCGGCGCCGACCCGTCGATCAGCGGCATCTCGCTGCCCACATGCATCAGATCGGCCACCCGCAGCAGGCGCTGACCCAGCTTGCCGCCCGGATGCAGTCGGTGGAAATCCTCGGCCGAGAATCCCTTGCGCTCGAGCAGGCCCACGGTGAGCGCATCGCCGAGTGCCAGCGTCATGGTGGTGGAAGTCGTGGGCGCCAGCCCGAGAACCCCCGCTTCGCCCGCCGGCGGCAGTGTGAGGGTGACGTCGGCGGCGTTGCCGAGCGTGCTGTCGCGCCGGCTGGTGATCCCGATCAGCGGGATGCGCCAGCGCCGCGAATAGGTGATGAGGTCGGCCAGCTCCGCTGTCTCGCCGGAATTGGAAAGGGCGACGACGGCATCGGAAGAGGTGATCATGCCCATGTCGCCATGGCTGGCCTCGGCCGGATGAACGAACAGCGCCGGCGTCCCGGTCGAGGCCATGGAGGCGGCGATCTTCCGGGCGATGTGGCCCGACTTGCCCATGCCGCTGACGATCACCCTGCCGGTCACGGCCGCCAGGAGATCGAGCGCCCGCTGCAGGAGCGCCCCACCGGGACCGTCGGCGAAGCTGTCGTGGAGCTGGCGCAGCGCGTCGGCCTCGTGGGCGAGGACGTTGAGGGCCGCCGGGAGGCCGCCTTGCGCCACGCCGGCTTTTTCCGGGCCGGCGCCGGACTCGCCGGCAGCCGGGACCCTGCCCGATTCACCGGGCAACGGCTTGCCGACCGTGGTGGCGCGCACTTGGCTCATTCCGGGCACCAGTGAAAACGTCAAAAAAACAGGCTGATAGCGATTCAAACTAGCGCCAAAGCGGGGATGAATCCACCGATGGCGCCGCCCGGTCCCTAACTATTTCCGCCATTCCGGCCTGTCAAGGAAAAGCCCCTATTCATGACAATGGGTTATCCGGCAAGGGCGAGCGGCAGCGGGGCCGGTTCAGTGGGAAAAGATATCGGGGTCCTCGTAGCCCAGCAGGTCGAGCCTGGCCCGGGCCGGGAGGAAGTCGAAACAGGCGCGGGCAAGCTCGCTGCGCCCCTCGCGGGCCAGGAATTCGTCAAATTTCTCCTTCAGCCGGTGGAGATGCAGCACGTCGGAGGCCGCGTATTTCAGCTGCTCCTCGTTGAGCTGCGGCGCCCCCCAGTCGGAACTCTGCTGCTGCTTGGAGATCTCGACCCCGAGCAGTTCCTTGCACAAATCCTTGAGGCCGTGGCGGTCGGTGAAGGTGCGGGTCATCTTGGCGGCGATCTTGGTGCAGAAGACCGGGCGGCAGTCGATGCCGAGATAGTGCCACAGCACGCCGAGATCGAAGCGGGCGAAATGAAAGATCTTCAGCACGGCCGGGTCTTCCAGCAGTGCCTGCAGGCGCGGTGCCCGGTGCGGGGAATGCGGGCGGCAGAGCGGAATCTGGACCATGTGGCAGATGCCGTTGCCGGCCGAGAGCTGGACCAGGCAGAGCCGGTCGCGCTCGGGGCGCAGGCCCATGGTCTCGGTGTCGATAGCGACCGAGGCGCCGAAATCGAGACCCTCGGGAAGATCGCCTTGATGCAGATGGATCGTCATGTCGCTCCCCACTTCCCGGGCCGCGCGGCACCCTCATGACACAAAGGCGTGCCGCGTCGGGTGAATACCCGCGGGGATACCGGCCCCCGAGATCAATCGGAGTATGGTGCCCAGGAGAAGACTCGAACTTCCACGGGTCGCCCCACAGATACCTGAAACCTGCGCGTCTACCAATTCCGCCACCTGGGCAGGGGGCCGAAAGCCCGCGCATTCTGTTCAGGACGGGCCGAAAGTCAACCCCGATTTGCAGCTATATTCAAAAACTTGGCGGCAAGCGGGGTGCGGGCGGGCACGACCCTGGGCCGCAGGCCCTGCGCACCTTGATTTGCCCGTGGATTTGCCTGCGCCCGACTTGATTTGATTGGCAAATCGACCGCGCTGTCCCTATTTTGAAGCGCCTTTTGGGTTCATGCGAGCGAGTGGGGAAATGACATGGCGCGCGGCTTGGTGACCGTTTTCGGCGGTTCGGGCTTCATCGGTCGGTATGTGGTGCGCAACCTGGCGCGGGCCGGCTGGCAGGTGCGCGTGGCGGTAAGGCGCCCGGACGAGGCGCTGTTCCTCAAGACCGCCGGCGACGTCGGCCAGGTCACCCCGGTGGCCGCCAATATCCGCGACGCGCGTTCCGTGGCGGCGGCCGTCGCCGGCGCCGATGCCGTCGTCAACCTGGTCGGCATTCTCTACGAAGGCGGGCGCCAGAAATTCGCCACGGTCCAGGCGGAAGGCGCCGCCCGCGTCGCCGCGGCCGCGAAAGCGGCGGGCGCCAGACGTTTCGTGCAGATGTCTGCCATCGGCGCCGATGCGCAGTCCAATTCCGCCTACGCTCGCTCCAAGGCCGAAGGCGAACGCGGCGTAACCGACGCTTTTCCCGGCGCCACCATCCTCAGGCCCTCGATCGTGTTCGGGCCGGAGGATGATTTTTTCAACCGCTTCGCCAGGATGGCGATGATCTCGCCGGCCCTGCCGCTGATCGGCGGCGGGCACACGAAGTTCCAGCCGGTCTATGTCGGCGACGTGGCCGCGGCGGTGGAGAAGGT
>JAEUKV010000192.1 GCA_016794165.1 Rhodospirillaceae bacterium | reverse complement strand
GGCCATGGCGGCCGGTGCGGTCGCACCCGGGGGCGACCGGGCCTTGGCGCTGCTGGCCACGCTGGCGGCGGTCGAACTGGCGCTGGACGGCGCCGGCAACGCCTGGCGGGCCGGCCTGCCGGACCTCGCGGCGGCCAATCTCGCCGCGGCCGAGCGGCAGATGACGGGAATGCAGCCCCTGCTGCCGCCATCCATGCCAGGAGAGTGAGATGAATCCAGCGACCGCTGCCATCATCGTCCAGGGTGTCGCCGCCCTTGCCCCCTATCTCGCGCAGCTGGGGGAACTGGCGGGAAAGGCGCAGGGCGGCGGCGCCGTCACCGAAGCCGACCTCGCCCGTGCCGAGGCCGCCCGGCGCCTCGCCTTTGCGGCCCTGCGGCGGCAGCTGACCGACCCGCCGCCGGAAAGCTGACCGGCGGGGCCAAAGGGGGCGGTCGACGCGACATTTGCGCGCGGCGCCACCGGACCCCCGGTCGGGAAACGGCGGGAAATATTGCCCCGGCGGGGTACTTCCTATATGGACGGGGCGACATTTCCAGCCGGGGATCGCGTTCCGCCATCATGGATCATCTCGACCAACTCGAAGCGCAAAGCGTCTATATCCTGCGCGAGGCCTTCAACCGCATTGAGAAGCTCGGCATGCTGTGGTCGCTGGGCAAGGACAGCAATGTCATGGTCTGGCTGGCCAGGAAGGCCTTCTTCGGCCATGTGCCCTTTCCGGTCATGCATATCGACACCGAGAAAAAATTTCCGGAGATGTACGCCTTCCGCGAGCGCTACGCCAGGGAATGGGGCCTCAACCTCATCGTCGAGATGTGCCCGCCGGTGGAGGCGACCGACCCCACCTTGCCGCCCAATGCCCGCTCGGCCGCAAGGAAGACCCTGGGCCTGCGCGACACCATCGCCAAATACGGCTTCACCGGGATCATCGCCGGCATCCGCCGCGACGAGGAAAGTGTGCGCGCCAAGGAGCGCGTCTTTTCCCCGCGCGGCGAAAGCGGCGCCTGGGACTTCCGCGACCAGCCGCCGGAATTCTGGGATTATTTCAATACCGACCTGCCGGCGGGGACGCATCTCCGGGTGCATCCGCTGCTCTCCTGGACCGAGCTCGACATCTGGAAATATGTCCGCCGCGAGGGCATCCCGATGGTCGAGCTCTATTTCGCCAAGGACGGCAAGCGCTATCGCTCGCTGGGCGACCGGGACATCACCTTTCCGGTCGACAGTCACGCCCAATCGATCGACGAAATCATCGCCGAGCTGGAAACGACCCGGGCGCCGGAACGCGCCGGCCGCGCCATGGACCGCGAGACCGAGGACGCCTTCGAGCGCCTGCGCGCGGCGGGGTATATGTGATGGACGCCAGCGTCAGTCTGCGCGAGTTGATGCGCATCGTCATCGTCGGCCATGTCGATCATGGGAAGTCGACCCTGGTGGGGCGCCTGTTCCACGAGACCGGCTCGCTGCCGGACGGCAAGTTCGAGGCGATCAAGGCGATGTGCGAGCGCCGTGGCATGCCGTTCGAATGGGCCTTCCTGATGGATGCGTTCCAGTCCGAGCGCGACCAGGGCATCACCATCGACACCGCCCAGATCTGGTTCAAGACCGAGAAGCGCGACTACACCATCATCGACGCGCCGGGGCATCGCGAATTCATCAAGAACATGATCACCGGCGCCTCCAGCGCCGAGGCTGCCCTGATGCTGATCGATGCCGGCCAGGGGATCCAGCAGCAATCCCGCCTGCACGCCTTCCTGCTCAGTCTCCTTGGCGTGAAGCAGATCGCCGTGCTGGTCAACAAGATGGATCTGGTGGATTTCGCGGAAGGCCGCTTCCGCGAAATCGAACGCACCTATACCGATTACCTGGGCTCGCTCGGCATCGTTCCCACCTACATCATTCCGGTGGCCGCCCGTGACGGCGACAACATCGTCAATCAATCGGCGCGCATGCCCTGGTACAAGGGCCCGAGCCTGGTCGCGGCCCTCGACAGCTTCCAGCCGGCGGCGCCCCTTTCCGAACTGCCGCTGCGCCTGCCCATCCAGGACATCTACAAGTTCGACGAACGGCGCATCCTTGCCGGGCGCGTCGCCAGCGGCCGGCTCAAGGTCGGCGACACGCTGGTGTTCTCGCCCAGCAACAAGACCGCGCGCATCGCCACCATCGAATCCTGGTCGGCGCCGGCGCGCGACAGGGCCGAGGCCGGAGAATCGGTCGGCATCACCCTCGACGAGCAGCTGTTCATCGAGCGCGGCGACATCGCCAGTCATGTCGAGACGGCCCCCATGGAGACCAACGTCTTCGCCGCCAAGCTGTTCTGGCTGGGCAAGACGCCGCTGCATCTCGGCCAGACCTACCGGCTGCGCCTGCAGACGCGCGAGGTCAACGTGATCGTCGAGAGCATCAAGTGCCTGTACGATCCGGAGAGCTTCAGCGCGGTGGCGAGCGAGAGCGTCGGGCGCAACGATATTGCCGAGGTGGTGCTGCGCTCGCCGGCTTTGCTGGCGCTGGACGGCGCGGCCGACAATCCCCGCACCGGGCGTTTCGTGCTGTCCGACGGCGGCAACATCGTCGCCGGCGGCATCATCTCGCTCGAGGGTTATCCCGACCAGCGGCCGATGGTCACCGTGCGCTCGGGCAACATCACCGCCGTCGCCCATGGCATCACCACGGCGCAGCGTGCGCGGCGCAACGGCCACGCCGGCGGCGTGTTGTGGTTCACCGGCTTGTCCGGTGCCGGCAAGTCGACCATCGCCATGGCGGTGGAGCAGGAATTGTTCCGTCGCGGCTTCCATGTCTTCGTGCTCGATGGCGACAACGTGCGGCGCGGCCTCTCGGCCAATCTCGGCTTTGCACCCGAGGACCGGGCCGAGAACATCAGGCGCATCGGCGAGGTGGCGGCGCTGTTCGCCGAATCCGGCCAGATCGTCATCACCGCTTTCATCTCGCCCTATCGCACCGACCGGCAGCGCGCGCGACTGGCACTGGAGGGAAGCGATGCCACCGGCGGCTTCCACGAAATCTTCATCGACGCCGATATCGCCACCTGCGAACGCCGCGATCCCAAGGGGCTCTATCTGAAGGCGCGGACCGGCGAGATTCCCGACTTCACCGGTGTCAGCGCACCTTATGAGGCACCTCTGGCACCTGAACTGGTGATCGATACCGATGCCCTGTCGGTGGGCGACGCTGTGGCCGACGTGGTGGCCTATGTCGAGGCGCGATTCCGGCGTCTGGAGTAATATGCCGGGTGTGTGGTTGCGGTCCAATAACTGATTGAGATCGCAGGCAAGTGTGTGACAGTTCCGGGTGCGCTCGGGGCCCGGGTTTGATTCGGCTTGCGTCGTCAGGATCAGCCGCCTAAGTTACTCCCGCTAACAATAAATTAACGATTGCCGCATGTCCGCGAGGGGCAGACAAAGCGGTCGCGATTTGAGGGATTGGGGGGGCCAAGGACTGCTTGGTCCGGTATGTGTCACGCGCCATGGATTCGGCCCGGTGGTACCGGCGGCGGCATGGCGGCTATGGGTCAATTGAGCGTCCTGCCGTGGGGATGGGATCGTGGTAACCGGAAAGACACCTGGAAAATTGCTAGTTAGACTGACTGCCGCAATCGGCAAGCACTTCTCACCGCGCGAAGTCATTCTGCGCAGCGACGGCAAAATCAAATATGTGCGGCTTTCGACCCGCAGCCAGTTGGCCGGCATCGCCCTGCTGGGCGGGATCGCGGTCCTCACCCTGGCGACCTCGATCGGTCTCGCCGTACAGCAGGTCAACCAGCACGGCCGCGACATCGCGGTGCGCGAGGCCGAGGGCGCCTATACCGGCCTCCTGGCCGAGGTCGCGGTATATTTCGACCAGTTCAAGGACAGCACCGAAGGTCTCGACGACGACGAAGCCTATCTGCTGGGCCTCTCCGGCGAGAATGCCGGCATCCGCGACGGGCTGCGCTCGATCGCGACGCAGATCGAGGGACCGGCGCCGCTCGATCATGCCCAGAACGCCATCCGCGACGTGAAGGCCGATCCGCTGCGCGACAAGCTGCGCGAATCCCTCAAGAACCGGCTGCTCGCCTTCGACGGCGACCTCAAGAAGATCGCGGCGCGCAACCAGTCGCTGACCAACCAGATCACCGAGCTCAAATCCGAGATCCGCAGCATCGAGAGCGACCGCCAGCGCATGGCGGTGGAGCGCAGCGAACTGACGGCCCTGCTCGACCAGAGCCGCACCAACAACAGCGAGCTGGTGGGCCAGGTGGCGGACCTCAACAGCCGTCTCGGCAGCCTGCAGCGCGATCACGCCGCCGCCACGGAAAAGGTCGCCAGCCTCACCGCCCGGGTCGAATCCCTCGAAGGCGAACTCACCGTCGCCCAGGCCGAGAACGCCGACCTCACCCGCCAGGTGGCGCAGACGCAGATGGCGCTCTCCACCGTGATCAGCCAGCGCAACATGCTCCAGCTCGGCCGCGCCGATCTCGCCCGCACGGTCGACGATCTGCGGGAAAAGGTGGCGGCGGTGCAGGAGAGCCAGGCCAATTTCGTGGCCAGCGTCACCGAGCGCACGCGCAACAGCCTGGATGAGATGGAAAAGACGGTGGCCATGACCGGCCTCAGCGTCGAGCAGCTGCTGAGCGTTGCCGAGCAGAAGGTCGGCAAGGGCGGTCCGTTCCTGCCGCTGCCGGCGCCGGGCGCCGACGAGACCGAGCAGAAGCTGCTGGAAAACGTGGCCACCCTCGACGACGAAGTGGCCCGCTGGGAAAAACTGCAGGTGGTCCTGCGCTCCGTGCCACTGGCCGCGCCGGTCGATCACTATTACATCTCCAGCGGCTTCGGCTCGCGGGTCGATCCCTTCAACGGCAAGCGCGCGCGTCACGAGGGGCTCGATCTCGTGGGCTCGCTGCGCTCCGATGTGCTGGCGACCGCGCCGGGGACCATCATTCACGCCGGCTGGCGGGGGAATTACGGCCGCATGGTCGAAATCGATCACGGCATGGGCATCGTGACCCGCTACGCCCATCTCGATTCCGTTTCGGTCAAGGTCGGCGACGTGGTCGGCTACCGGCAGCTTGTCGGCAAGCTCGGCTCCTCCGGCCGCTCCTCCGGCCCGCATGTCCATTACGAAGTGCTCTACAACGACAAACCCCTCGATCCCATGGGCTTTCTGAAGGCAGGTCGCTATGTTTTCAAAGGTTAGCAAGGGCGGCCAGCCATCGGCCTCCCACGATTCGCCGCGCCCGTCCGTCAAGTCCGGCGTGCCCTCCATCATCAGCGCGGATCTCCGCATCACCGGCGATCTGATCTGCAGCGGCGACGTGCAGATCGACGGCTGGGTCGAGGGCGACATCCAGAGCCGCAACATCACCATCGGCGAGGGGGCCACCGTCCAGGGCAGCCTGCAGGCCGAATCCGTGCGCATCTGCGGCATCGTCAACGGCGAGGTGCGGGCCGACATGGTGGCGCTGGAGAAGTCCGCGCGCGTGACCGGCGACATCCTCCACAAATCCCTGGCGATCGAACAGGGCGCCTATCTCGAAGGCATGTGTCGGCGCACCGACACGCATCCCGTGGCCTCGGTGAGCGAGGTCAAGGACAAGCCGGCGATCGCCACGCCGAGTTCGACCGGCGACAGCCAGGCCGAGAAGAAGGCCGTCGTCGGCTAGGCCGACGTTCCCTCAGGCGTCGGCTAGGCCGACGATCCCGCGCGGCCAGGATCAGGCAATCCCGACGAGCGGGTCGTCGCGACCGGCCGCCTGCTGGATCAGCGCCGGATCGGCATTGCCGCCGGAACAGACCACCACCACATTGCGCCCGGCGAGGGCCGCGCGCTGATCGAGGGCCGCCGCCAGTGCCGCGGCGCCGCCCGGCTCCACCACCAGCTTGAGGTGCCGCAGCGCCAGGTTCATGGCATCCAGCACGGCGTCCTCGCTCACGGCGAAAGCGCCGGCGAGCAGGCGCTGGTGGATGGGAAAGGTGAGGCGGCCAGGTCGTTCCGCCATCAGCGCATCGCAGATCGAGGGTGCCGCGGGCGCATTGCCGAGGCGCGTGCCGGCGGCGAGGGAGCGCCCGAGATCGTCATAGCCTTGCGGTTCGGCGGCATAAATCGCCGCCCCCGGGTGCCGCGCCTTCACCGCAAGGGCGATGCCGGCGATCAGCCCTCCACCGCTGCACGGTGCCATCACGACATCCGGGTCGAAGCCGAGGGCCGCCGCCTGCTGGCAGATCTCCAGCCCGACCGTGCCCTGGCCGGCAATGACATGGGGATCGTCATAGGGCGGCACGATCAGCCCGCCCTCACGCTGGGCGATGGCACGGGCGATCGCCTCGCGGTCCTCCGTGCGACGCTCATAGGGCACCACCTCGGCGCCCAGCGCCCTTGTGTTGTCCACCTTGATCCGGGGCGCATCCGCCGGCATCACGATGGTGGCCTTGAGGCCCAGCAGTCGCGCCGCCGCGGCCACACCCTGGGCATGGTTGCCGGAGGAAAAGGCGACCACGGCCTTCAGGGCGGGATCGGCCGCGCGCGCCGCCAGCAGCCGGTTGCTGGCGCCGCGGAACTTGAACGAGCCGGTGATCTGCAGCGTCTCCGCCTTCACCAGCAGGCGAAAGCCGAGCCGCTCCGAGACGAGCGGGAATTCGAGCAACGGCGTGAGCAGCGCGCGACCCTTGAGGCGAGCTGCTGCGGCGTCGACATCCGCGGCCGTCGGCAGCTCCGCGCTGTCGGCGTCGGCGGGCAGGGTTTCAATTGACGGCATGGCGTTTCAGGTCTTCCTCGAGGGCGATCTTGACACCATCCGCCGAGAGGATGCTGCGATAGATCTGCAAGTTCTCCATCACCCGCATGACATAGTTGCGGGTCTCGTTGAACGGGATGTTCTCGATCCAGTCGATCGCATCGGTGTCCGATTGGCGCGGATCGCCATAGAGATTGACCCATTCGCGCACCCGGCTGGGCCCGGCGTTGTAGGCGGCAACGGCCATGATGTAGGAGCCGCTGAAGCGTTCGATCATCTCCTCGAGATAAAGCCGTCCCAGGCGCATGTTGAAGGTGGGATCGGTCACCAGCTTCTTCTCGTCGAGTTTCTTGACGCCGAGCTTCTTGGCGAGCGGCCGCGCCGTCGAGGGCATCAGCTGCATCAGCCCCATGGCGCCGGCGGAACTCTGGGCGGTGGCGTCGAAGGCGCTCTCCTGCTTGATGATGGCCAGTGTCAGGGCCGGCTCCGGAATCTCGCCTTCCGGCACGCTCAGGGTCGGAAACAGGTATTCAGTGAGCTCGACCCCACTCTGGCGCGCTTCCTTGGCGACATTGATGGCAAGGTCGTCGCGCTTGACGCTCTTGGCAAGGCCGGCCAGCAGCGCATAGTCGACCGGCTGCTTGGCACGGTTGGTGAGATTGACGATGAACGGACGCACCCGGTCGTCCTGCTTGATCGCCGCCAATTGCCGCACCACGCGCACCAGTTCCATCTTTTCGAAAGCGGCCTTCTGCTCGGCGGTGGGGCGGATGCCGCTGTCCATCACGAGGTGCTGCGGGTCAGGCAGGCGCGTGGCCGCCAGCTGGCCGTAGAACACGGTGAGGCTGCCGGCCGCGTTGCGGTACCAGTCATTGGCGGCGGCGAGGTCGCCGCGCGCCGCAGCGGCGCGGCCCGCCCAATAGGCCCCGCGCGCACGGCTGATGATCGATTTGGCCCCGGTATAGAGGCTGACGAAATGGCGGAAGGCGACGTCCGGCTCCTCCAGGTAGCGGAGCGCGATCCAGCCGGCGAAGAACTCGCCTTCGACGAAGGCTTCTCCGGTCTCGGTGCCGTGGGCGGCGGCAAGCCGATAGGCGGCGCTGACATCGCCGCGGGCGAGCAGTTCGCGGGCGGCGCGGTAAAGTTCGGCCCAGAGCAGATCCGGGCGCGAGCTGCCGCTGGGCGGCGGATCCAGCAGCGCCACGGCGCTTTCCACCTTGCCCTGCAGCCGCAGCCGCCGCGCCATCTCGTAGATGAGGCCGGGATCGCGGCGCAGGCTTTCCGGTACGGCGCCCTGCGCCGCCGCCGCGGTCAGCTTCTTGTCGCGCAAGGCCATGCGCGCCTTGCCCAGCGCCGCCTGGCCCGCATCCACGCGCTTGAGCATGCGCGATGCCTGTTCGCGCTGGTCCGCCCAGAGCAGGCGGTCGAGCCTCTCGGCATGGTCCGCCAGCGACAGCACATCGCCGAAGCGCTGCAGGAAGGTGGTTTCCTGCTCCTGGTTGAAGTCGAGCTTGATCCAGCTCGACGCGGCGATGCGGCGTGCGCGTTCGTCCTGGCCGCTGGCGCGCAGTGCCCCCAGCAGCTTGACCGCGCCCGGCGCCGTGAGCGGGTCCCGCTCGCCGAACCAGCTGAGCACCGATTGGGTCGGATAGGTGTCCGGCATGGCGCGCTCGGCCTGGGCGGTCAGGCGTTCCTGGTACGGCCAGTCGGGATTGTCGCGCAGGAACGTGGTCATCTCGTCGAAGGAGCGGCCGGGACCGGGACGCGTGAGGTCGAGCCAGATCACCACCTTGGCCAGCAGCGGGTCCTTGGCGCGTTCGACCTCGCGCCGCGCCTCCTTCCAGCGGTCCTTCTCGATCGCCTGGAAAGCGCGGGTATAGAGGGTCTTGTCATGGGCGGTGAGGCCGGCATCGTCGGCGTGGACCCGACCGGGGAAGCTCGCCAGCAGTGCCGCGGCGATGAGGCACACCGCCAGAGGCCAACGAACTTTCGGCAAGCGCCGGCGGATCAAGGCCGGCAGGGCAAATTCTCGTGCGATATCCGTCATTTCCTTATCGGTCCCGACTCGGGCGCCACGGACCGGCATTCTAGGTCGCCAGCGCCGGCCACTCAATTGCCGATCATCCGGAATGTGCGCCTGCGCACAGCGGGGACGAGGCCGCGCCGCAATCCCGCCGGCCGGCGGAAAGACCGCGCCGCACCGGGGAGAATGCTTGCCGCCGCCCCCGCCGCTCGCTATTTTCCGCCCCGATAATCAGGCGTCCGGATCCGCCGGGCGGCGCCGCGATGGGAGTTTGCCATGTTCAAGGGTTCGCTGACCGCGCTGGTCACCCCGTTCCGCAACGATGCGGTGGACGAGGCTGCCTTCCAGAAATTCGTCGATTGGCAGATCACCGAGGGGATCGACGGCGTGGTGCCGGTGGGCACCACCGGCGAATGCCCGACCGTCAGCCATGAGGAGCATCACCGCATCGTCGAACTGGCGATCGAGGTGGCCAAGGGCCGCGTGCCCGTCATTGCCGGCACCGGATCGAACTCCACCGCCGAGGCGATCGACCTCACGCGCCATGCCGAGAAGGCCGGCGCCGATGCCGCCCTCGTCGTGCTGCCCTATTACAACCGCCCCACGCCGGAAGGCCAGTTCCAGCATTTCAAGGCGATCCACGACGCAACCTCCCTGCCGCTCATCATCTACAACGTGCCGCCCAGGAGCGCCGTCGACATGTCGGTCGACACCATGAAGCGCTGCGCCGAACTGCCGCGCGTGATCGGTGTCAAGGACGCGACCGCGGACCTCGCCCGGCCGGCCCGCACCCGGCTCGCCATCGGCGCCGATTTCTGCCAGTTGTCCGGCGAGGATGCGACGGTGCTGCCATTCCTCATCCAGGGTGGCGTGGGCTGCATCTCGGTCACCGCCAATGTGGCGCCGAAGCTCACCCACCAGATGCACGCCGCCTGGCGCTCCGGCGACCTCAAGACGGCGATGCAGATCAACGAGCGCCTGATGCCGGTCAACGACGCCATGTTCTGCGAATCGAGCCCCGGCCCGGTCAAATACGCCCTGTCGCTGATGGGCCATATCCAGCCCGATCTCCGCTTGCCGATGGCGCCGATCTCGGACGCGTCGAAGGAAAAGGTCGCGGCGGCGCTGAAGAAGGCCGGGCTGATCGGCCAATAGGCCGCTCGATGGACCCGTCAGCAGACCGGATGCCAGATGGCGCGTGACCTCACGACCAACCGCTTCGCCGTGCAGAACCGCAAGGCGCGCCACGACTACACGATCACCGATACGGTCGATGCCGGTCTGGTGCTGATGGGCTCCGAGGTGAAGTCGCTGCGGCTTGGCCGCTGCTCGATCAACGAGGCCTTCGCCAGCGACCGCGACGGCGAGTTCTGGCTCCTCAACGCCTATTTCCCGGAATACGACGCCGCCAACCGCTTCAACCACGAGCCCAAGCGGCCACGGAAGCTGCTGCTCAAGAAGCGCGAGATGGTGAAATTGATCAACGCCATCCAGCGCGAGGGCGTCACCGTGGTGCCGCTGTCGATCTATTTCAACGAACGCGGCATCGCCAAATGCCAGCTCGGCATCGCCAAGGGCCGCCGCCAGGCCGACAAGCGCGCCGCCATCAAGGAACGCGACTGGAAGCGCGACCAGGGCCGCCTGCTCAGGAACCGCGGCGGGGACTGAGGCGATCGTCCGATGGTTTCCCCCTCCCTACTGAAGGGGCAAGTGCAGAATGAAGTGGCCTACAATCCCGCCGCCTTCTTCGCGTCCGCCACCGCGGCGTGGAACATTGCGGGCGTGAGCACGCCGGTATTCGTGTTGTAGCGCGAGCAGTGATAGCTATCGATCAGGATGCGGCCGTCGCTCAAATCGTGGCGGCGCTGGTGGCCAAATTTGAAGCGGCTGCGTTTTTCGCCCAGCGCCATCAGGACGGCATCGTGGGCGATGGCGCCCAGGGCCAGATAGACCCGGGCGGGCGAGGCCAGGATTTCGGCCTGCAGGAAGCGGTTGCAGGTGCGGATCTCCTGCGGCGTCGGCTTGTTCTGCGGCGGCACGCAGCGCACCCCGTTGACGATGCGGCAGCCTTTCAGGGTGAGCCCGTCATCGGGCCGTTCGTCATAGACACCCTCGGCCAGGCCCAGTTCCAGCAGCGTCGCATAGAGGAGGTCGCCCGCCCAATCGCCGGTGAAGGGCCGCCCGGTACGGTTGGCGCCGTGCAGGCCCGGGGCGAGGCCGACGATCAGGAAACGAGGCCGCTCATCGCCGAAGGCCGGGACGGGCGCGTTGAAATAGTCGGGCCGTTTCTCGCGGTTCTCGGCGCGGAAGGCGGCGAGGCGCGGGCAGAGCGGGCAATCGGGTGTGGGCACGTCCAGCTGGGGCATCGCTCACGGATCGGCCGCGTCGTCGTCCGGGCCGGTCTCGCGGCCCGGCTGCTCGCGCGTGGCCTGGTCGCGACCACCCGGTTCGCGCCCGCCGGGCTCCCGGGTGCCGCCCTCGCGGGATCCGGCGGCGCGGGGATTGTGGGCGCGGGCAAGGACCGGAGCCAATTCCTCGAGCTCGACGAACATGTCGGCCTGGCGCCTGAGCTCGTCCGCCACCATCGGCGGGCTCGAACGCACGGTCGAGACCACGGAGACGCGCACGCCGCGCCGCTGCACGGCTTCCACCAGGCGGCGGAAATCGCCGTCGCCGGAGAACAGCACCACATGGTCGAGATGCGCCGACATTTCCAGGACGTCGATCGCCAGCTCGATGTCCATGTTGCCCTTGATCTTGCGGCGGCCCATGGCATCGGTGAATTCCTTGGTCGGCTTGGTCACCATGGTGAAGCCGTTATAGTCCAGCCAGTCGACCAGGGGCCGCAGCGGGGAGTATTCCTGATCCTCGATGAGGGCGGTGTAGTAGAAGGCGCGGATCAGGCGGCATTGTTCCTGGAAATGCTTCAGCAGCCGCTTGTAGTCGATGTCGAAGCCGAGTGCGCGGGCGGCCGCGTGCAGATTGGCGCCGTCGATGAACAGACCGACTCGTTCCTGGGCATAAAAGCGGAGGGCCATGATATATCCTCGCAGGCGAATATGACTGGATGCTATGGAGTGCCGGCGGACCGGCGAAGGCCGGCGCCGCCAAGTGAATATG